>NZ_RBXX01000002.1:3009531-3310484 GCF_003635025.1 Saccharopolyspora antimicrobica
CGGCGGAGGACCTCGTCGTCGAGGTTGCCCGCGTCGCGCTCGTCGGCCATCGCCGAGCGCTGCACCTCCAGGAGGTCGCGGCGCAGGTCGGAGAAGCCCCGGCTGCTGGTGTCCTCCCGCTCGGCGGGCGTCCGGCCGACCTGCTCGGCCGCGGCCATGCCCTGGTGCTCCACCAGGGCCTTCATCCGGGTGATGATGCGGTCGAAGCGCTCCGGGTCGGTGTGCAGATCCGCCGGCGCGAGGCCGTCCAGGTAGCGGAGGGCCGCGTTGGTCGCCGTCACCCGCGCCTCGGCTTCCTCGTGGTCGTCGCGGGCCGCCTCGGCCGGGTCGATGACGTCGAGCTTGCGGATCAGCCAGGGCAGCGTGGTGCCCTGCACCAGGATGGTGGCGACCGTGATCACCGACGCGACGAACTGGATCAGGTCCCGCGCCGGGAACGGCTCGCCGGCGCTGGTGGTGAACGGGATCGCACCGGCCGCGGCGAGGGTGACCACACCGCGCATCCCCGCCCACGAGATCACCGCCGTGCGCCGCCACCGGCCGCCGGGCCGGTGGCCCGGGCTCAGCAGGTGCGACAGGCCGGGCAGGTAGTTCGAGCTGAACATCCACAGGACCCGGAAGCCGACCGTCGCGGCGAAGATCGCCAGCGTGGCCAGCAGCAGCGAGCTGATGTCGCGCCCGGAGGCGATCAGCGCGTCGACCACCGTCTTCAGCTGCAGCCCGATGTAGGCGAACACCAGGCTCTCCAGCAGCAGGTTGATCGAGGCCCAGACGGTGTGCTCCTGCAGGCGGCCCGCGGCGCGGGCGCGCGGCTGGTTGTGGCCGACGTAGAGCCCGGCGGTGACCACCGCGAGCACGCCGGAGCCGTACAGCTCCTCGGCCGTGAGGTAGGCGATGAACGGCACCAGCACACCCAGGACCGTCGCGACCTGCACGTCCGGGATGCGGGTGCGCGCGGCCTGCGCGAGCACGCCGAACACCAGTCCCAGCCCGACGCCGAACACCACGGCCAGCACGAACACCAGCACGCCGTGCGAGAGGGTGGGCGTGGCCCCGACGACGGCGGCGATCGCCATCCGGTAGATCGTCAGCGCGGCGGCGTCGTTGATCAGGCTCTCGCCGCCGAGGATCGTCATGACGCCGCGCGGCAGCTTGAGCTGGCGGCCGATCGCGGAGGCGGTCACCGCGTCCGGCGGGGCGATCACCGCGCCGAGCACGATCGCCGAGGTCAGCGGCAGCTCGGGGATGAGCGCGTAGGCGAGCCAGCCGATCACGAACGAGGTGGCGATCACCTGCAGCACGCCGTGGTGCGCGATCTTTCGGATCTGGGCCCGGAAGTTCGTGTAGGAGCTCTCCAGCGCCGCGGCGTAGAGCAGCGGCGGGAGCACGACGGTGAGCAGCAGCTCCGGGTTGATGTTCAGCTCGGAGGTGCCGGGGATCAGCGACACCAGCAGCCCGACCAGCACGAGCAGCAGCGGAGCCGCGATCTCGCGGCTGCGCGCCAGCGCGGTGACGAGCAGTGCGCCGATCAGCACGAGCAGCAGTTGAACCACCGGATGCCACCTCCGTCCACCATGGACAGGTTAGGCGGCACCCGAACCGAACCGCTCGGCACCGACGTTCCGGCCGAGCGGACGTTTCGGCAGGTGATGGCCCGTGAGTGCTTTGTGGTGCCATAGCGCCACAAAGCACTCACGGGGCCTGAACAGCGGAAACGGAACCGCTGTCAGCGGCCCGCGGCGAAGTCGTCGCGGGCGACCACGGCGATGTCCGGGTGGTCGGCGAAGATCCCGTCGATGCCGGTCTCCAGCAGCGCGCGGAGGAAGCCGAAGACGTCGCCGTAAGCGGCCGGGTCCTCCGAGGAGCGGAAGTCCTTCGGCAGGAAGTTGTTCTCCGCCCGCACGGTGTAGGGCACGACCTCCAGGCCGGCCTCGTGCGCGTCGGCCACCACCGGCGTCGGCTCGGCCAGGTACCCGTCTTCCTTCACCGGCAGGATCACCTTGGTGTCCGGCCCGATGACGTCGGCGTAACCGGCGATCTCCTTCAGACCCTCCGGCGCGACCAGGTCGGCGTAGGTGCGCGGGTCACCGGACTCGACGAAGTCCTGCGGGGCGCCGCTGTTGCTGATCAGCTGCACCAGGTCGACCTTCAGCGACTTGTTCAGCTCCTTGAGGTTGGCCACCTCGAAGGACTGCACCGCGACCTTGGCGTTCGGCCGGTTCAGCCCGTTGCGGGTCAGCGCCCGCACCACGCCGGGCTCCAGCGGCAGCCCGATCGAGGCGAAGTAGCTCGGGTGCTTGGTCTCCGGCGCGACGCCGATGTCCCGCTTCAGCTCGCGGGACAGCCGGGCGCGCAGGTCCAGGACCTCCTGGAACGTCGGCACCTCGTAGCGGCCGTCGTAGATGGTGTTGTTCGGCCGCACCTCCGGGATGCGCTCCTTGGCGCGCAGCGTCTTGAGCTCGGCCAGCGTGAAGTCCTCGGTGAACCAGCCGGTCAGCGTCTCGCCGTCGATGACCTTGGTGGCCTTGCGCTCGGCGAACTCGGGGCGGTCGGCCACGTCGGTGGTGCCGCCGATCTCGTTCTCGTGCCGCGCGACCAGCACGCCGTCCTTCGTCGGCACCAGGTCCGGCTCGATGAAGTCGGCGCCCATCCGGGCGGCCAGCTCGTAGGAGGCCAGCGTGTGCTCCGGGCGGTATCCCGAGGCCCCCCGGTGGCCGAAGACCGACACCAGTTCGGCGTCGGCCTGCGGGTTCGGTGCGGCGATCGCGGGCGCGGTGACCAGCCCGAGCGCCGCCGCGCCCGCGACGGACAGCGCCGTCAGGCGTACCCGAATCGTCAATGTGCCCTCCCGTGTTCCGCAGCGCGTCGATCAACGCTGCACATTCGGGCAAAACACTGACCGCCGCAATCGACCATTCGCGCAAGCCGGTGCGACGTCCGGTCGACCGGCAGGTGAACGCCGGGTTGGGCCACCGGGGACGCTGTCGGCGTAGCCGTCCGCGCTTGTGAAGCGGCGGCAGCCGCTTTGAGCACGCACGCAGGTCGACCACCGGCGGGTACGGTGGCCCGCCACTGGGTGGCTCTCTGGGCGAGGACGGCCTCTCCGCCGTGTAGTGGCCATACATCAGGAGAGGCACCCGCAGTCCAGGGAAGCAGTCAGGTTCCGCCAAGCGACCACCCGAGCAACGCAACCACCACTAGGCCTATTGGCGGGGGCAGGTCCGGCGTGGCCTGTCGCACGCTCTACGCTGCGGTTCGTGCGAATCCTCGTGATCGGTGGTGGCGGCCGGGAGCACGCGATCGCCCTGGCCCTGTCCCGCGATCCCTCCGTCACCGCGCTGGCCTGCGCGCCCGGCAACGCCGGCACCGCTGCGCTGGCCGAGAACTACGGCGTCGACGTCGCTAAGCCCGCCGACGTGGTCAAGCTGGCCACCGAGTGGCAGGCCGACCTGGTCGTGTTCGGCCCGGAAACGCCGCTGGTCGCGGGTGCGTCCGACGCGGTCCGCGCGGCGGGCATCGCCTGCTTCGGCCCGTCCCGGGCGGCGGCCCGCATCGAGGGCTCGAAGGCCTTCGCCAAGGACGTCATGCTCGCCGCCGGGGTGCCGACCGCGCACAGCGAGGTGGTGGACAACCCCGCCAAGCTGGACGCCGCGCTGACCCACTTCGGGCCGACCTGGGTGGTCAAGGACGACGGTCTGGCCGCGGGCAAGGGCGTGCTGGTGACCAGCGACTTCGACGCGGCGCGGGCGCACGCGCTCAAGCTGCTCGACGGCGGTCACCCGGTGCTGCTGGAGTCCTTCCTGGACGGCCCGGAGGCCTCGCTGTTCTGCCTGGTCGACGGCACCGCGGTGGTGCCGCTGCTGCCCGCGCAGGACTTCAAGCGCGTCGGTGACGACGACGCGGGCCCCAACACCGGTGGCATGGGCGCCTACGCGCCGCTGCCGTGGGCGCCGGAGGGCCTGGTCGACGAGGTCGTGCGCACCATCGTGCAGCCGACCGTGGACGAGCTCGCGCGCCGCGGCACCCCGTTCTCCGGCCTGCTCTACGCCGGTCTCGCGCTGACCTCCAGCGGCCCGCAGGTGATCGAGTTCAACTGCCGCTTCGGCGACCCGGAGACCCAGGCGGTGCTGGCGCTGCTGAACACGCCGCTGGCCTCGCTGTTCAACGCGGTGGCCAACGGCACGCTCGCCGAGCAGCCGCCGCTGGAGTGGGAGTCCGGCGCCGCGGTGACCGTCGTGGTGGCCGCGGAGGGCTACCCGGGGCGGCCGCGCGTGGACGACGTGATCCAGGGCAGCGACGGGCAGGGCGTGCTGCACTCCGGCACCCGGCGCCGCGAGGACGGCGCGGTGCTCTCGGCGGGCGGCCGCGTGCTGTCGGTCGTCGCCACCGGCGAGGACCTGGCGGCGGCGCGCGAAGCGGCCTACCAGCGCGTCAGCGGCGTGCACCTGCCCGGTTCGCACTACCGCACCGACATCGCGCTGCGCGCCGTGCGCGGCGAGATCACCGTTCCGACTGACTGATCGATCGGACATTCCGGCGAAAACCGCCCGGTGGCAGGGGAAACCCCGCCACCGGGCGGTTTTTTCTGGTGTTCTTGGAGTGAGTGTTCCAGTGGCTGGTTCGCGTGGCGGTGCCGGTGGCGGAACCTCAGCGCCCGCCTGGACTCCGGGATCCCGGACTTATGTATGTCCGATACACGGCGCTCGGGCTGTCCTCGCCAGGCGAACGCTGAGAACCCGCGGCGGTGCGAGCTGCGAGGGTGGGCTATGCGCCTGCGGCGCATGCGGCACCTTCGAGCCGCGGCCTGTTGATCGCCGCGCCTGCGGCCACGGACCAGGATGAAGGGCTCGGGGAACCGGGCGGAGGAGGGGTCGTGACGCAGGCTGGCTACAACTTGTCGGCGCTGGAGGACTGCCGGGCCGAGCTGGACGGCAAGGCGGGGCCGGTCGGCGCCGTCGGTGACGGTTTCGAGGGGCAGCACGTCGACGCCGCGATCTTCGGCGAGCTGGACGCCGCCGGTGATCTCGCCGCCGCGATCACCGCGCTGGACGCCGCGGGCAAGAAGCAGTTCGACGCCGCCGAGCAGCTGCTGCGCAGCGCCAGCGGCGCGCTCGACGCGGTGCGGCGCAGCGTCGACGAGATCGACCAGGCCAACGCCGAATCATTCCGCTGAAACTGGGGATTCTGATGGGGATTTCGGGAGAAGTGGCGGGCAAGCCCGGCGGTGGGAAGCTCGCCGAGCAGCTGCGCAGGATCGAGAACAGCAGGCCGGAGGACATCCGCGCGATCGGTGCGCGCTGGCGCGACGCGGCCGGGCAGGCCGATGACCACGGCAACGCCCTGGTGCAGACGGTGAACGCCCTCGACGGCGCGTGGGAAGGCGGTTCCGCGGACGCCTTCGTCGGCTACATGGGCAAGATCAACGACGGGTTCGGCGAGGCGCGCGAGGCGCTGCAGAGCTCCGCCGACGTGCTCGACCGCGCGGCCCAAGCGGTGCAGGTGGCGAAGGACGAGGTCAACTCGATCGGCGAGCGGGCGCTGGCCGACGCGCGCCGCGCCGAGCAGGCGTACGAGAAGGAGATCGCCGACGACGCCGCCGAGGAGGAGGCGGCGAAGCGGCGCGACGAGACCATCGCGAAGGCCATGCAGGCGCACGCCGCGGAGGCCGAGGGCAAGATCGCCGAGGCGAACGCCGGGCTCAGCGCTGCGCTGGGTGAGCTGCGCAGCGCCGCGGCCGGGCTCGACGACGTGTTCTCCGCGCTGCCGAAGGCCGGCGAGCAGCCGTTCACGCCCGCCGAGGGCCGGAAGGCCGACTGGGAGATGACGATGTCCTCGGCGACGAATCCGCAGTCCGCGCCGCCCGCCGGTGAGTCCTCAGGCGGCTCCGGTGGTTCCGGCTCCGGGGGTTCGGGCTCGGGCGGCGGCTCCGGTGGTGGCGAATCCGGTGGTGGCGGCGGTGGCCTCGGGCCCAGCGGTGGTCCGCCCGCCGGCCCGCCGCCCGGGAACGTGCAGGAGTGGATCCGGGAAGCGATCAAGATCCTGCAGGCCAACGGCATCCCGGTCACCGAGGACAACATCGACGAGATCTGGACGATCATCCAGAAGGAGTCGGGCGGCAACCCGAACGCGATCAACGACTGGGACTCGAACGCGGCCAAGGGCACCCCGTCGAAGGGCCTGATGCAGTGCATCGACCCGACCTTCCAGGCCTACAAGCTGGCGGGTCACGACGACATCTGGAACCCGGTGGACAACATCATCGCGGGCGTCCGCTACACCTTCGACCGCTACGGCGGCTTCGACGGGCACCCCGGTCTGAAGTCCATGGCCCAGGGCGGCGGCTACCAGGGCTACTGATCCGGCGGGGGTTCCCGGAGCGCACCGCGTTTGACAGGCTGAACGCATGGTCGATCCTGCTGTTCTGGGCGTCGCGCAGCGCGCCGATGTGGCTCCTTTCCAGGTCATGGAGGTGCTGACCGCCGCAGCGGAGCGGCAGCGGGCGAAGGGCGACGTGGTGTCGCTGGCGGCGGGCCAGCCGTCCACGCCCGCGCCGCGCGCCGTCCGCGAAGCCGCCGCCGCTGCCCTCGAACGCGACTCGCTCGGCTACACCGAGCAGCTCGGTCTGCGCGCGCTGCGGGAAGCCATCGCCGGGCACTACGGCGAGCTGCCGGTGCGGGCCGACGACGTGGTCGTGACCACCGGCGCGTCCGGTGCGTTCCTGCTCGCGTTCCTCGCCGCCTTCGACGCCGGGGACCGGGTCGCGCTGGCCCGCCCGGGATATCCGGCGTACCGGAACATCCTGTCCGCGCTGGGCTGCGAGGTCGTGGAGCTGCCGTGCGACGCGACGACGCGCTTCCAGCCCACCGTCGCGATGCTGGCGGAGCTCGACCGGCCGGTGGACGGGCTGATCGTGGCGAGCCCGGCGAACCCGACCGGCACGGTGCTCTCCGGCGCCGAGCTGGCCGAACTCGCGGAGTGGTGCGAGGCCAACGGCGTGCAGCTGATCAGCGACGAGATCTACCACGGGCTCAGCTACGGCGACCCGCTGCACTCGGCGTGGGAGTTCTCCCGCGAGGCGATCGTGGTGAACTCCTTCTCCAAGTTCTGGTCGATGACCGGCTGGCGGCTGGGCTGGATGCTGGTGCCGCCGCGGCTGCGGCGCGCGGTCGACTCCCTGACCGGCAACTTCACCCTCTGCCCGCCCGCGCTGTCCCAGCACGCCGCGATCGAGGCCTTCTCCCCGGACGCCCTCCGGGAGGCCGCCGGGCACGTCGAGCGCTACCGGCAGAACCGCGAGCTGCTGCTCGGCGGGCTGGAATCGCTCGGCATCACGCGGGTGGCGCCGGCCGACGGCGCGTTCTACGCCTGGGCCGACATCGGGGACCTCACCGACGACACCACGGCGTTCTGCCGCCGCCTGCTGGACGAGACCGGGGTGGCGGTGGTGCCCGGCGCGGACTTCGACCCGGAGCTGGGCAACCGCTACGTGCGGATGTCCTTCGCGGGCAGCACCGAGGACATCGCGGAAGCCCTCGACCGCCTGAAGTCCTGGTTGCCCGCCACCCGCTGACCCGGGGTCGGGGGAGCCCTGAGATTTCCCGGGTGTGCGGCTCGGGTGGGACTAATCGGGCATCGGATCTGGCAGGCTGGGGATTACGAGTTGCTGCGGTCGAGCTGAGGTGCGTGCGATGTTGTGGAAGGTGATCGGCGGACTGCTGGTCCTGTGGCTGGTGATCTCGGTCGCGGGGGTCGTCATCAAGGGCCTGTTCTGGCTCGCGGTGATCGGCGGCGTCCTGTTCGTCGCGACCGCCGCGGTCGGCTGGGCCCGCGACCGCAAGAAGATCAAGTCCTAGCTCTCCCGCTCCACCTGTGGAGTGGTGGGTGAAGGGCGCCTTTCACCGGCTTGATCGGCGAAAGGCGCCCTTCATCGCGAGAATCACCTGGTCAGGTGGGCTTGGAGTAGTGGGCGGGCGGCTTCGGCGCCGGACCAGAGCTCCGCGCCCAGGCCTGCTTCGCGGGCCGCGTCGACGTTCTCCTGGCGGTCGTCGAAGAACAGGCAGTCCGCCGGTTCGGCGGCGAGGGTCTCCAGCAGGGCGCGGTAGATCCGGGCGTCCGGTTTCGCGAGCTTCAGGTCGCCGGAGAACACCAGGTGCTTGAACAGCCGCGCCCAATCCGTGCCTTCCACCGCGCGTCCGAACGACGCCGGGGCGTTGGAGAGCAGGGCCAGCGCGACGCCCTGTTCGTGCAGGTCGTCGAGCAGCCTGCGCGAGTCCGGGTCGGTCTCCAGCCAGCCTTCGACGTCGGCGCTGGTCAGTCGCTCGGACAGGTCGGCGTCCACCTGCCGGCCCAGCCGCGCGGCCACTGATCGCCAGTAGTCCAGGTCCGGGCAGCCCCAGTCGTAGGCCTTGCGCTCGGCGAAGTACGCCGCCTCGAACTCCTCGGGATCGGCGTCGAGCAGCGCCGCGATCCCGGGCAGCGCCGCGGTCCGCCTGCTGATCACCTCGCCGTAGTCGAAAACGACCCAACGCACCACGTGCACCTCCTGGTCAGAGCCCGGCTTCCTTGATCCGGCGCAGCGCTTCCCCGATGTCGGCCTTGGTGACGTCGCGATGCGTGACGAACCGGATCTGGCCGCTCATCGAAACCGCCCGCACGCCGATCGCCGTCAAGCGTTCCAGGGCGAGGCCCACGTCCGGCACCGCCGCCAGCACGATGTTGGTCTGCGGCGTGGTGACCGACCAGCCGTGCTCGGCCAGGCCCTCGGCGAGCAGCCGCGCGTTGTCGTGGTCGGTGGCCAGCGCGTCGATGCGGTCCAGCGCGACGAGCCCGGCCGCGGCCAGCACACCGCCCTGCCGGACGCCGCCGCCGAGCATCCGCCGCACCCGGCGCGCCTCGCCGATGAAGTCCGCACCACCTGCGATGACGGACCCGACCGGGGCACCGAGCCCCTTGCTCAGGCACGCCTGCACGCTGTCCGCGCCGACGGTCAGCGCCGCGGGCGGCAGCCCGAGGGCGACGGCGGCGTTCCAGATCCGGGCGCCGTCGAGGTGGATGCGCAGGCCGCGCTCGCGGGCGGCGGCCGCCAGCTGCGCGTGCTCGTGCGGCGGCGTCACCGCGCCACCAGCGCTGTTGTGCGTGTTCTCCAGGCACAGCAGCGTCGTGCGCAGGGTGTCGTAGCTGGATTCGCCGTGCGCGCGCACCGTCTCCGGCGTCGGCCGGCCGGGCCCGGCGTTCCACTCCAGCGGTTGCGGCATGCCGCCGGCGAGCCAGGCGGCGGAGCCGAACTCGTAGGCCAGCACGTGCGCACCGCGCGGCGAGAGAAAGCGGTCGCCGCGCTGCAGGTGCAGCATCAGCGAGATCAGGTTGCCCATCGACCCGCTCGGCACCCAGAGGGCGGCGGCGGTGCCGAGCAGTTGGGCGACGCGTTCCTCGAGGGCGCGCATCGTCGGGTCGTGGTCGAGCACGTCGTCGCCGACTTCGGCGGCCGCCATGGCCGCGGACATCTGGGCGTCGGGACGCGTGACCGTGTCGGAGCGGAGGTCGATCGGTGCCAGCTTGGTCACGAACGGATCACATCACACCGGACCCGGGTGAGGGCAACAGCCCGTCGCGGCCCGCTGCGGGGATTGCGGTATCAATCACGGGGTGGATTGCCGCTCCGGCGCGTGCAACGGTTGGAGGCGGGGATCCCGTCCTGGACGTGCAAGCACTTGACGAGCGGAGAGTTCCGCGTGGACCAGCGCGAGGAGCAGGAGTTCGCGGAGTACTTCGCGGCTCGGCGGGAGGCGGTGCGTCGGATGGCGTACATGATGTGCGGTGACTGGCACCGCGCGGACGACCTCGCCCAGACCGCGTTCATCTCCCTGCACCGGCACTGGCGGAAGGTGCGCGACAAGGGCGCGCTGGACGCCTACGTGCGCCGGATCCTGACGCGGGCGGTGATCGACGAGTCCCGGCGCCCGTGGCGGCGGGAGCGGGCCGCGGAGGTGCTGCCGGACCGCCCGGTGGACAGCCCGGACGTGGACGACTCGGTGGCGACCAAGCAGACCCTGCTCGCGGGGCTGCAGAAGGTGCCGCCGAAGCAGCGCGCGGTGCTGGTGCTGCGGTTCCTGGAGGGGCTGGACGTCGCGGGCGTCGCGGCGGTCATGCGGTGCAGCGAGGGCAACGTCAAGAGCCAGTCCGCCCGGGGTCTCGCGGCGTTGCGCGAGGCGCTGGGCGATCAGCTCGGTGATCTGCGGTCGGCGTGAGGAGGTGCGGGTAAGTGGACGAGCGCAAGCTCGAAGAGCTGTTTCGTGATTCGGTGCAGTCCGTTCCTCCGGCGTCGTTCGACGAGCACGACGTGGCGCGGGCGTCGCGGCGGATCACCGCTCGACGCCGGATGACGGCGCTCGGGGGGACGGTGGCGGTCGCCGCCGTGCTCGCGGGCGGAGTCGTCCTGGTCATGCCACCGGAGTCGAACGTCACCAGCCAGCACGCGCAGCCCGAGGTCTCGACGGCCTCGCCGCGCAGCGAGGACGGGCCGGGCATCCTGACCGACCGCGGTGGTCGCTGCGGGCCGGACGCGCAGGTGGCCGCGGCGGTGACCAAGGAGCTGCCGGAAGCCGCGTCGACGGCGCCGGTGGCGGCCCCGGACTGCCCGTCCGGGGCGAAGGTGGCGTCCTTCGTGCTGCGCGAGGGGCCCGCGGCGGGCAGCGTGACGGTGATCGTGAGCCCGGCGGGCACGGTGCCGCCGGAGCAGTCGAAGACGGGCGACACGCGGCATCCCGACGGCACCGAGCAGTCCGTGCGGCAGGCGCGCAGCGGCAAGCTGGTCGTCGTGCGCAGCGACCCGGACGAGGGTTCCCCGGCGGCGCCCTACCGGACCCGGCTGCCCTCGATCGCCGGAGGCATCGCGGGCCAGTTCTGACCACGCGGAGCACATCAGGAGGGGCACCCGCAGTCCGGGGAAGCACTCAGGTTCCGCCAAGTGAGCACGTGTGCAGACCGGCCACCAACAGGCTCTTAGGATCGGCAGGCATGACAGCGGCCAGTACTCCGAAGGGCGAGCGGCGGCGGCAGGCGTTGGTGGTGGCCGCCGCGGAACTGCTCGTCGAGGGCGGTTTCGAGGCCGTCCGGCACCGCGCGGTCGCCGAGCGCGCCGGACTGCCGCTGGCCTCCACCACCTACTACTTCTCCTCGCTCGACGACCTGATCGGCGCCGCGGTGGAGCACGAGTCGCGGCAGGAGCTGGCAGCGGGCCGCGCCCGGCTGGAGGAGCTCGCCGACCAGCCGCGCAGCACGGACGCGGTGATCGAACTGCTGCTGGACATGCTGCTGGGCCGGGACTCGCGCGACGGCGGCGCGGAGGCGGTGCTGCTGCGCTACGAGCGGCTCGTCGGCTCGCCCCGCCGCCCCTACCTCGCGCCGCTGATGCGCGAGCTCGGCGCCGAGCTGCACGAGCTGCTGGCCGAGATCTTCGCCCGCAGCGGTGTGGAGGTCGGCCGGGAGCGGCTGCTCGAACTGATCGCGCTGGTCGACGGCACCGTGGTCAACGCGCTGATCGAGAGCAACCCCGATCCGCGCGGCGCGGCCCGCCGGATGCTGCGCTCTCAGCTCGGCTGAGCCACCCGGTAGAGCTCGGCGTAGGAGCCGCCGGCTGTGAGCAGCTCGTCGTGGCTGCCCAGCTCCACGATGCGCCCGTCCGACATCACCGCCACCCGGTCGGCGTTGCGCGCGCTGTGCAGCCGGTGCGCGATGGCGATCACCGTCCGGCCGTCCAGCAGCGTGGCCAGCGCCTGTTCGAGCTCCCGCGACGTGGCGTTGTCCAGCAGCGAGGTCGCCTCGTCCAGGACCACCGTGTGCGGGTCGGCCAGCAGCACCCTGGCCAGCGCGAGCTGCTGGGCCCGCGAGGCGGGAACGGGGTGGCCGCCGGCGCCGAGCACGGTGTCCAGCCCGTCCGGCAGGCTCCGCAACCACTCCTGCAGCCCGACCGCCTTCAGCGCGTCGGTCAGCTGGCCGTCGGTGAAGTCCTGGTCCGGCAGCGCCAGGTTGTCGCGGAGCGAGCAGGCGAAGATGTGCTGCTCCTGGGTCAGCAGCACCACCTCGCCGCGCAGCTGCTCGGGCGGCAGGTCGGCGATCTCGGTGCGGCCGAAGGCGACCGAACCGGAGCTGGGGCGGCTGATGCCCGCGATCAACCGGCCCAGCGTGGACTTGCCCGCGCCGGACGGGCCGACCACGACCAGCCGCTGCCCGGCGGGCACGGTCAGGTCGATGCCGTGCAGCACCTCGCGGTCCTCGCGGTAGGAGAAGCGGGCGTCGCGGACGACCAGGTCGCGCGATCCGTCGAGCTCCTGCCGCTCGGCGGCGGCGGTCGGCACCTGGTTGACGCCGAGGATCCGCTGCAGGGCGGTGTACCCGGTCTGCAGCTCCTCCAGCCGCCGGAACAGCTCGTCGAACGGGTTCGACATCGCCTGGGCGTAGAGCACGACGGTGATGACCGTGCCGATCTCCACCGATCCGCCCCAGTAGGCCCAGCCGCCGATCAGCAGGATCGCACCGATCGGCAGCACGTACGACAGCTCCAGGCAGGGCAGCCAGACGGTCAGCAGACCGCGGTGCCGGTACTCGGCCGTCACCGCGCTGTCGAGCGCCTGCTCATTGCGCGCGATGCGGCGCCCGCCCAGGCGCAGCGCGGCGACGGTGCGCGCGCCCTCGACGGACTCGTGCGTGCTCGACTGGACGTCCGCCCAACCGGCCATGACCCGGCGCAGCGTCGGCAGGGAGCGCGGGTAGTACCACCGGGTGCTGAACACCATCAGCGGCACGGCGATGAGCATTCCGCAGGCCAGCAGCGGTGAGGTGAGGACCATCGCGGTGCCGGTCAGCAGCACGGTGATCAGCGCGGTGGTGATCTCCGGCGCGGCGTTGCGGATGGCGAAGTCCAGCCGGTCGACGTCGGTGGTCGCGCGGCTGAGCAGGTCGCCGGTGCCCGCGGATTCGACGGTGCCCAGCGGGAGGCGCAGCGCGTGCCCGACCACGCCTTCGCGGGACTCGGCCAGCAGGTGCTCGCCGAGCAGCGTCGCGCGCATCCGCGCGGCCCGCAGGAGCAGCGCGTTCGCCACGAGCACCACGAGGAACGCGCCCGCCAGCAGGTCGATGCGCTCGGTCGTGGTGCCCGCGACCACTCCGTCCACGATCTTGCCGAGGATCTGCGGTCCGACCAGGCCGACCACGGTGGCCAGGCCGAACAGCAGCATCATCGCGGCCAGCCGGCCGCGGTGCGCTCGGAGGGTCTGCCACGCCCAGCGTCGGGCGGTGCGCCCGTCGGCCAACGGCAGCTTCACGTCTCCGCCCCCATGTCCAGCGTCCGGTCCGCCACCGATGTCCAGAGTGGACTCTGGCTGAGCACGATCGTGGTGCGACCGGCGCGGAACTCCTTGACCCGTGCCACGATCCGCGCCTCGGTGTGCGCGTCGACCGCGGAGGTCGGCTCGTCCAGGATCAGCACGTCGGCGTCCGCGCACAGCGCGCGGGCCAGCAGCAACCGCTGCCGCTGCCCGCCGGAGAGCGAGCGGCCGCGCTCGTCCAGCACGCCGTCGGCGGGCAGCGCGGCCAGCACGTCGTGCGCGTCCGCGGTGTCCAGCGCGGCGTCCAGGTCGACCCCGGCGCCGAGGTCGATCTCGGTGCGGACCGGGCCGGCGAACAGCAGGTCCTGGTTGTGCGCCAGCAGGATCCGCTGCCGGACCTCGTCCGGGTCAACCTCGCGCAGCGGCACGCCGCCCGCGTGCGACTGCCAGGCCAGCCGTTCGGCCACGGCTTCGGCCCGCTCCCCGGCGTCGATGACGGTCAGCTCGCCCGCGGCGATCCGCGTCCCGGTGGCCTCGTCGAACAGGTCCAGCGGTCCGGGCGGTAGCGCTCGCGGGTGCTCCGGTGCGGGCGGCTCCGGCCGCACCTGCAGCAGCCCCTGCGCGCGGCCCGCCGCGACCATGCCGCCGACGAAGGTGTAGGCGGCTTCGGAGGCCGTGCGCACCGGGATCACCAGGAACGCCGAGACGCCGTAGAACGCGACCAGCTCGCCGACGCTGATCGTGCCGTCGAGCGCGAGCCGCGCGCCCAGCCAGGTCACCAGCACCGTCACCAGGCCGGTCAGCAGCACCTCCGCGCCGACCAGCCAGGACTCGATCCGCCCGGCCTCGATCCCGGCGGCGCGCACCCGCTGGCTGGCGGTGGTGAACCGCCGGTGGAAGCGGGGCTCGCCGCCGACGCCGCGCAGGATCCGCAGCCCGGAGACGATGTCCGCCGCCTGGGCGCTGACGTGCCCCAACTGCTCTCGCTGCACCTCTTCGCGACGGCGCAGCGGGCCCAGCAGCGGGCTGATGCCGAGCGTCGCCAGCGGGACGCCGACGAGCACCACCGCGCCGAGGAGCGGGGAGATCAGCAACAGCAGCACCGCCGCCACCGCGAAGGACACCAGCGCCCCGGTCGCCCGCCCGACCACCTCGAAGACGTTGCCCACGCGGTAGATGTCCGAGGCGCCGATCGTGACCACCTCGCCGGCCCGGACCTTGCGCGTCAGCACGCCGCCCAGCCGCGTCACGTGCGCCAGCACGAGGCGCTGCGAGCCCGCCGCGCCGTGCAGCCAGAGAGTGTGCGTCGTCCACTGCAGGGCACCCGCGGCGATCATCTGCACGAGTCCGAGCCCGAGCACGACCAGCGCCCAGCCCAGCAGCGTGCCGATCTCGTGCAGGCGGATGCCGTCGTCGATCGCGGCGCCGATGGCCAGCGGCATCAGCGCCGTCGGGAGCATCCAGAGCGAGCCCGCAGCGGTAGCGGTCAGCAGCAGTCCGGGCCGTTGTGCGAGCAGGGACCACAGGAAGCGGAGGGAACTTGCGGCAGCCATGGCCAGATCGACGTTAGCTCCCGGCAATTCCGATGGCGATCTCTTTTCCGGGCGCGTCCGGCCGCCTGCCGGTGGATCCGGTAGTCAAAAGTCCCAGGTGGTTTCGGTGAACTCGCCTTCGGCGATGCGTTCGGCGCAGTCCGGGCACTTGTCGGTGATGGGCTTCGAGCGCGGGTCGCGGCCGATCGGGGTGGGCTGCGGGATCTTCAGCTCGGTCGCGCACAGCGCCGGGACGACCTGACCTGCGTACACCGCGCCGGGACGCATGGTGGTGGCGTGCCGCTGGGCCAGGCCCAACCCGACGATCCAGAACACGTCCTGCCGTTCGTCGCCGAACACGTCGATTTCCATGCTGTTGCGCCTCGCTCCTAAGTCGCCGCGAACCAACGATATTGGTCTGGACGTTGCCATGGCCACCACCGCCGGGGGTATTGAGGTCCGCTTAAAGCAACGCACAGCTGATCTTGCGAACCGGAGTGTCCCTTTCCCGCCTGTTGTCCGAACGGGTGATCGACGGTGCAACCCCGCGCGGAACGGCTGCGTATAGAGCGGCGGGGCGCGGAAAGGGGACGAGCTCTATGCGAGCCGAACAGGAACGGGCGTTCCGCGAGTTCGCCGGGGAACGCGCGCTGTGGTTGCGCCGTTCGGCGTACCTGCTCTGCGGTGATTGGCACCTGGCCGAGGACCTCGTGCAGAACACGCTGCTCAAGCTCTACAGGGCCTGGCGCCGCGTGGATTTGTCCACAGTGGATTCGTACGCGCGTCGGGCCCTGCTGCGGGTGTGGCTGGACGAGCGTCGCCGACCGTGGCGCCGAGCCGAGCGCAACGACGCCGATCCGCCGGAAACGGGCGACGCCGCGGGGGATCCCGCCGTGCTCGGCCAGCGGGCCTGGCGCCGCGACGCCGTGCTGCGCGCGCTGGCCGAGGTCCCGCCGCGGCAGCGCGCGGTGCTCGTCCTGCGTTACTGGGAAGACCTGCCGACGGCCGAAGTCGCCGCCGCGCTGGGGTGTTCCGAAGGCACGGTCAAGAGCCAGGCGTCGCGCGGGCTGCAGAACCTGCGCGCCGCGATCGCCGAGTCCGATCCGGACTTGGCCCGGGCGGTTGCGAGGAGGAGCCGGTGATGTCGGAAGAACTGCTGCGCGAGAGCCTGCGAGCCGCCGTCGCGGACGAACCGCCGCTGGGTATCGACCCCGACGCCGTGGCCGCCGAGGGCAAGCGGCGGCAGCGCAGACGACGTGCCGTCATCGGCGCGGCGGTGGCCACCCTGGTCGTCGCGGCCGGGGCGGCGGCGCTGCCCGGTGTGCTCGGGCCCCGCGCGGTTCCCCCGGCGACGCCGCGCGTCGACGCCGTCGAACCGATCAGCTGGCCGCCGGCGGGCATGGTCCGGGTGGAGCTGCCCGAGCCGCAGCTGATCGCCCGCGGCGAGCAGATCGAGCTCCATTTGGCCGAGTCGATGTCCCGCACCGTCCCCGGTGCCCGCGACATCAGCACCGAGCAGCAGCACGGGCTCGGCCCGGGCTTCGGCACCGAGCCCCCGGCGACCGTCACCGTGCGCGCCGGGTTCCGCCGGGCCGTCGCGCAGGGATCGGTCCTGCCGGTGCTGGTGGACGTGGCGGTGCTCGGACCCGGCACCGTGCTGGCCCCGCCGGACCAGGCGTGCGGGGACGGGCAGCCCGCCACCCGGCACTGCGAGCAGCACGTCCTGGCCGATGGATCGATCGCGGTGGACAGCTCGCTCGGGCTGCCCTCGGCGGCCGGGGCGTCGCACCACGTCGTCCGGCACTTCCGCGTGGACGGCACGGTCGTGTCGGTCACCGCTTCCTTCGACACCAGCACGGCGCACCCGGACGGGATCTCCCCCGCGAGCGGCTTGGCGCAGCCGCCGATGGACCTGGCCGAGCTCATCGCCCTGGCGACCGATCCGCAGCTCTCCCTGAGCCGCTGACCCCGACTCCCGCGAGCACTCGCGGACCCGCACACCACGGAGAGGAAATCGATGTCTGCTCGAACCACCGCACGGCTGACCGCCGCGTTCGCCGTGGCCGCAGCTGTCCTGGCGACCCCGTTCACCGCCGCTGCCGCCCCTGCTGACGTCCCGGACATCCAGTGGCCGCCGGTCGGGACCACGCCGCCGAACCACAGCCCCGAGGAGATCGACCGGATCGCGACCGAGCTGCAGCAGCACGCGCAGGACGTCTTCCCGGACGTGGTGCCGCAGGCGGTGGACCCGACGACGAGCAAACCGTCGCTGATCTTCGACGGCGCCCTCTACGGCAACACCGTGTTCCGCGTCGAGGAGGGCCGCACGGCGGTGACCTACCAGTACAACGCGCCGGGCGTCATCTACAAGTCACCGAAGCAGACGTGCGAGCAGGACAACGTCGCGCTCTGCGAAGGCACCCTGCTGGACGACGGTTCGGTGCTGCTGCACCGGATCTACCCGGAGGCCGCCGACGACCCGTTCCGGGTGGCCACCTCGATGCACTTCAAGCTCGACGGCAGCGTCACGATGGTCAGCAGCTACAGCTACGACCCGATCATTGACGACCAGCAGGACCCGAACCCGCGGCCGGAGGTGGCGGTCCCGTTCGACCAGCTCGACGTGCTCGCCACCGACCCCGATCTCGCCTACCGCTGACCGGTGCGCCGGGTGGCGGTTCCGCGCGAAATCGCCGCACCCCACCTCCCGCACCCGGCGGGAGGTGGGGTGGGCCGAACGGCGGCAATGCGCCGGTATCCTGCGTGTTCGTGACGGTCAAGCCCAGCATTCCGAACGTCCTCGCCGCCCGCTACGCCTCGCCCGAGCTGGTCGAGCTGTGGTCGCCGCAGCACAAGATCATCCTGGAGCGCAAGCTGTGGCTCGCGGTGCTGCGCGCCCAGGCCGACCTCGGCATCGAGGTCCCCGAGTCGGCGCTCGCCGACTACGAGCGGGTGCTGGAGCAGGTCGACCTGGAGTCCATCGCCGCGCGCGAGCGGGTCACCCGGCACGACGTGAAGGCCCGCATCGAGGAGTTCAACGCGCTCGCCGGTCACGAGCAGATCCACAAGGGCATGACCTCGCGGGACCTGACCGAGAACGTCGAGCAGCTGCAGATCCGCCGCAGCCTGGAGCTGGTGCGCGACCGCACCGTCGCGGTCCTGGCGCGGCTGGGGCAGCTCGCCGCCGAGCACGCCGAGCTGGTGATGGCCGGGCGCTCGCACAACGTCGCCGCCCAGGCGACCACCCTTGGCAAGCGCTTCGCGACGGCCGCCGACGAGCTGCTGGTCGGCTTCCACCGGCTGGAGGAGCTGCTCGCCCGCTACCCGCTGCGCGGCATCAAGGGCCCGGTCGGCACCGCGCAGGACATGCTCGACCTGCTCGGCGGTGACGCCGGGAAGCTCTCCGAGCTGGAGCGCCGGGTGGCCGGGCACCTGGGCTTCGGCCGGACGCTGACCAGCGTCGGCCAGGTCTACCCGCGCTCGCTGGACTTCGAGGTGCTGTCCGCGCTGGCGCAGCTGGCCGCCGCGCCGTCCAACGTGGCCACCACGATCCGGCTGATGGCCGGGCACGAGCTGGTCACCGAGGGCTTCAAGCCCGGCCAGGTCGGCTCCAGCGCGATGCCGCACAAGATGAACACCCGCTCCTGCGAGCGGGTCAACGGCCTCGCGGTGATCCTGCGCGGCTACGTCTCGATGACCGGCGAGCTGGCCGGTGACCAGTGGAACGAGGGCGACGTGTCCTGCTCGGTGGTGCGCCGGGTG
Organism: Saccharopolyspora antimicrobica; assembly: GCF_003635025.1. GTDB lineage: Bacteria > Actinomycetota > Actinomycetes > Mycobacteriales > Pseudonocardiaceae > Saccharopolyspora > Saccharopolyspora antimicrobica. The sequence goes on from NZ_RBXX01000002.1 coordinate 3,028,151, forward strand.
GCGCTGCCGGACGCGTTCTTCGCCTTCGACGGGCTGCTCGAGACGTTCCTGACGGTGCTGGACGAGTTCGGTGCCTTCCCGGCGGTGGTGGCCCGCGAGCTGGACCGCTACCTGCCGTTCCTGGCGACCACGAAGGTCTTGATGGCGGCGGTGCGGGCCGGTGTCGGCCGGGAGACCGCGCACGAGGCGATCAAGGAGAACGCGGTCGCGGTGGCGCTGGCCATGCGCGAGCAGGGCGCGGAGCGCAACGACCTGCTCGACCGGCTGGCCGCCGACGATCGCCTGCCGCTGACCCGTGACCAGCTCGAAGAGCTGCTGGCGGACCGCCTCGCCTTCACCGGCGCGGCGGCGGCGCAGGTCGGCGAGGTGGCGGCGCAGATCGAGGAGATCACCGCCCGCTACCCCGAGGCCGCGGCCTACCGCCCCGCCGACATCCTCTGAGTCCCCGCCGTGAGCGCTTCGGGGCAGCGCCCCGAGGCGCTCACGGCCAGTGGGCGTTGAAGAAGTCCAGCTCGCAGCGGGTGGCCTGCTGGAACAGGCGCAGGCAGCGGGCCCGCTCGCGCTCGTCCAGCTCCGCGCCCACCCGGTCCAGCTCGCCGCGCAGCCAGCGCACCCACGCCTGGAAGTCCGGGTTGTTGTGCAGCGTGATCCACTCCGAGTGCACGAAGTCGTCCGGCAGCGCATCCGGCGCCCGCACGGCCCACTCGAGGTAGGACCACTCCGCGACGGTCAGCACCGTCAGGACCTCGGCGTAGCTGCCGCGCTCGTTGGCGTCCCGCATCAGCTCCCGGAACGCCACCGTCGCCTCGTCCAGCTCCGGGCGCACCCGGTCGGACTCGCCGACGCCCAGCGCGTCGAACGCGCGCCGGAAGTAGGTGTTCTCCTCGCTGGTGACCACGCCGACGCTGCCCGCGATCGCCAGCCGGGAGGAGTAGCGGTCGGCCTTGGCGATCCCGGAGCCGAGCAGCGCCAGGAAGTCGTCCACGAACTGGAAGTCCTGCACCAGGTAGGAGCGCATCGAATCGGCTGGCACCTGCCCGGTGAACAGGGCCTGGGTGAACGGGTGCCCGATCACCGCCGTCCAGTCGGGCTCGCTGCGCTGGCGGAGCCAGTCGGTGAAGGTCTCGGTCACGGAAGTCCTCCTGTCCGCCGGGCGTCCGGCGTGGTGCGTCCACTACGCCACGCCGCGGCTGTCCTCGCCAACTCGTACCACCGGCGGGAGCGCGCGGACTGGTGGGGGAGAATCAGCACGTGGTTGCACTCGCCGATTACCCCCAGATCGCAGCGGGCAAGGTCCGCCAGCTGCACGCCGTGGACGACGAACACCTGCTGCTGGTCGCCTCCGACCGCCTCTCGGCGTACGACCACGTGCTGGACACGCCGATCCCGGACAAGGGCCGGGTGCTCACCGCGATGAGCGTGTACTGGTTCGAGCTGCTCGCCGACCTGGTGCCGAACCACCTGGTCAGCGCGGACGACCCGCGCATCCCCGGTGAGGTGCGCGGCCGCGCGCTGCTGGTGCGGCGGCTGGAGATGCTGCCGGTCGAGTGCGTCGCGCGCGGCTACCTCACCGGTTCCGGGCTGGCCGACTACCAGCGCACCGGTGCGGTGTGCGGGGTCGAGCTGCCCGCCGGGCTGGTCGAGGCCTCGCAGCTCCCGGAACCGATCTTCACCCCGGCCACCAAGGCGGAGCTCGGCGACCACGACGAGAACATCAGCTTCGACGCGGTCGCCGCGCAGCTGGGCGCGGAGCGCGCCGAGCAGCTGCGCGAGGTGACGCTGCGGGTGTACGAGCGGGCGGCGGAGCACGCGCGCAGCCGGGGCGTGATCCTGGCCGACACCAAGTTCGAGTTCGGTCTGGCGCCCGACGGTTCGCTGGTGCTGGGCGACGAGGTGCTGACGCCGGACTCCTCGCGCTACTGGCCTGCCGACGGCTACCGGCCGGGCCAGGTCCAGCCGTCGTTCGACAAGCAGTACGTGCGCAACTGGCTGACCTCGCCGGCCTCCGGCTGGGACCGCGCCTCGGACACCCCGCCGCCGTCGCTGCCCGCCGACGTCATCGCGGCGACCCGCGACCGCTACGTCGAGGCCTACGAGCGCATCACCGGCCGTTCCTTCGCCGACTGGCCCACCCCGGACGCCTGACCCTCTTCCGATCCCCGATCGACGTGCCCCGGCTCTGCCTCACCCGACCCCGGCTCCCCCTCGGCCCGGTGCCGGTGGGATGCGATTTCAATGGAAATTGGACGTCTGATTTCCATTGAAATCGCGGGAAGGTGCCCACAACCTCCGGCGTGTCGGGCGACGACACGCCGGAGGGTCTGCAATTTCAATTGAAATCGGATCTTCGATTTCAATTGAAATTGCGTGGATCCCGACTCGCGGGGCGTGGAGGTTCGCCGGATTTGCGCCGGGGGGTCATCTCGTCGTCAGGTGGCGGACATCCGGAGCGGGCGCAATGAGTCCTCGTGAGCCCGCCGCTGGTGGTGTCGTTGTCCGGACTCGACGTCCAGGTGCTGGACCGGTGCGTCGAGTTCGGCGCCGACCTGGACCGGCGCGCCGTGCCGTTGTCGCTGCTGATCCCGCCGCGCCCGGCCCCGCCGAGCGCCGTGCTCGACTGGATCGCCGGACGGGTGGCCGGTCGTGACGTGGTGAGCCTGCACGGGTTCGCCCGCACCGCGCCGGGACTGCGGGCCCGGCTCGCCCCGGCCGCCGGGCTGCCCGCGCACGAGGCCGGGCTGCACCTGGTCGCCGCCGCCGCGGTCCTGGAACGGCTCGGGCTGCGGACCAAGACCTTCATCCCGACGCGGTGGTTCGGTTCGCCGGGCACCATCACCGCCCTGCGCCGGCGCGGCTTCTCGGTGTGCGCGGACGCGATGGCGGTGCGGGAGCTCGCCACCGGCCGGGTGCACCGGGGACGCATCCGCATGATCGGACCGGGTGAGCGCGCCGAGCCCTGGTGGTGCCGCGCGCTGGTGCTCGGCGCCGGGCGGGCGGCCCGGCTGGGACGTCCGGTGCGGCTCGCGGTGGACTCCGCGGTGCTGCGCAAACCCGCTGCGCGGCAAGCGGTTCTGGACGCGATCGACCTGGCGCTGCACCACGGCGCACGACCGGTCACCTATGCCTCGTTCGGAGCGCCCGGCGGACTGTGAAGTCCGATGAGGATCCCTTCATCGCTCCTTCAGGGCTGCCTCACGCTCGGCACCGAAGCTGGTTTCAGTCAAGGAGAGAGCCGAACGAGAGGCAGCGGAACGATGCGGACGATGAAGCGGAGCTGGCTGGTGGCGGGCGCGGCGGTGGCGGTGCTCGGGCTCGGCGGCACGGGCGTGGCCCTGGCCGGCGCGGCGGAGCAGGCCCCGGCCCCGGCGCCGCTCCCCACGGCCCCGGCCCCGGCACAGGTGCCGAACCCCGACCAGCCGGCGCCCGTGTGCGTCGATGACGACCTGGACGACCAGTTCGACGACCGGGACGACCGGTTCGACGACGACCGGTTCGACGACCGCGATGACCGGTTCGACGACGACCGGTTCGACGACGACCGGTTCGACGACGACTGCGACGACCGGTTCGACCACGACGACGTCGATGACCACGACGACGCGGACGACCGCGACGACGTGCACGACGTCGACGACCGCGACGACGACTGAGCCGCGGCGACCGCTCAGAGGCCGGTCGGGGTGCCCTTGGTGAGGACCTCGACCGCCGTGCCCTCCGGGCCGAGCTGCTCGAACATCCGGTAGTGCATCTGCGGCACGGCCAGCACCGCCTCGTGGATCGGCACCGCCGTCCGGGGTGCCACCGCGCGCAGGAAGTCGATCGCCTCGGAGAGCTTCAGCCACGGCGCCGCGGTCGGCAGGCCGAGCACGTCGATGCGCTGCTCCGGCACGAAGAACGAGTCGCCGGGGTGGTAGAACGCGCCGTGGTCGACGACGTAGCCGATGTTGTCGACCACCGGGATGTCCGGGTGGATCACCGCGTGCTCGCCGCCGACGACGTTGACCGCCGCGCCGCCCAGCTCGATCACGTCACCGGGCCGGGCCGTGGTCGCCGACAACCCGCGTTCGGCGATCGACGCCACCGAACCCGGGTCGACCACCAGGCGGGCGTCCGGGTTGGCCGCCAGCAGCGCGGGCAGCCGCTCCAGGTCGAGGTGGTCGGGGTGCTGGTGGGTGACCAGCACGGCGTCCAGCTCGCGCAGGTCCTCGAAGTCCGCGGAGAAGGTGCCGGGGTCGATCAGCAGCCGCGCCGATCCGGTCTCGACCAGCACGCACGAGTGTCCGAAGTGGGTGATCTGCACGGTGTTCCTCCTCGAGAGCCGGTGCCCCGACCACTCTCGCACTCCTCACCAGAGCCGGTGCGGCAGCGTGCCGAGCAGCTCGGTCTCCTCGGCCGGGGTCAGCCCGGCCTTGCGCTCGCGGTCGGCCCCGCGCGTGCGCTCGCTCTCCAGCGCGGCCGTCACCGTCTCGGCCAGCGGCCGGATGCGCAGCCCGGCGGCCAGCGAGGGCGCGGCGTCGTGCGAGGCGAAGCCGTCGTAGCCGTCCGGGATCCACAGCGGCAGCGACTTCGGCCCGCTCCAGCGCTGCACCCCGGCTTCGTCGAGCGCCTCGGGCGCGACGGCCGCGAGCTCGGTACCGGCCGGCGCGACGACCCTGGCGATCTCCTTCAGCAGCGCGTCCAGCGCGGTGGCCGGGCCGATGCCGTCGAAGGTGCCTGCGAGGCCGCGCTCCGCGGCCGTGACGATCCAGTCGGCCAGGTCGCGCACGTCGATGTGCTGGGACGGCGTGCCGGGAGTGTCCGGCACGAGCACCCGCCCGCCGCGCGACATCCGCAGCGGCCAGTAGCCGAAGCGGTCGGAGGGATCGTTCGGCCCGGTGATCAGGCCGGGGCGGACCACGAACGCGCGCTCGCCCATCGCCTCCCGCACCGCGTTCTCGCAGGCCACCTTGATCCTGCCGTAGGACTCGGGAGTGCTGGTGTCGGCGGAGTCGGTGATCGGCTCCAGCAGCGGCGCATCGGTGCTCTGACCGGTCGCTGCGTTGTTCGCGTAGACGTTGATCGTGGACACGAACGTCCAGTGCCCGGCGTCCACGGCCTCCAGCGCCTCGCGCACCCACCGGTAGTTCCGCGCGACGTCGACGACCGCGTCGAACCGCTGCCCGGCCAGCGCGCCGAGCCCTTCCGCCCGGTCCACGACCGCCAGCTCCGCGCCGTCCGGCACGTCGCCGCTCGTGCCGCGCGCCGCGCAGACGACCTCGTGCCCGCGCTCCAGGGCCGCCGCCGCGACGGCGTGCCCGACGAAGACCGTTCCACCCAGGACCAAGATCCGCATGGCCAGCACACTTCCGGAAAAACCCGGGCGAGGCGACGGATCTCGCTACCGGTGAACGCCGTGAGCGCTTCGGGGCACCGGAACGCCCCGAAACGCTCACGACCCGCGCTCAGCCGGTGACGGTGATGGTCATCGTCGGCCCGGCCCCGCCGCCGATGCGGGTGTGCACCGAGTACTGACCGGGCGGCACGTCGGCGATGGTCGCCACCGCCTCGGCGACGCCGTCGCGGTCGGCGACCACCTCGGCCAGGCCCTCGTCGGCTCCCACCGGGTGCTCGCGGTTGCGCACGAACGCGGCGGAGGAGATCCAGCTGACGCCCTCCAGCCCGTGGTCGAGCCGCATGACCAGCGTGTTCCCGGCCCGGACCTGGGACTTGTCAGCGGTGAACCGCGGCTGCTCGGCGACCCGGACCGCCTCGGTGCTCGGTGCGGCGGTGGCCGGGACGGTCGTGGTCAGGGCGAGTCCGGCGAGCAGCGCCGCCCCCAGCAACGTCTTGAATGTGCGCATCGGAATGCGTTCCCCTCAGTGACTTTCGATCAACACCGGGCACCTCCCCTCGGTGCCCTCCCTGATAGACGGCGTTCGGGGCCAAAGGTTTAAACAATGTGTGAAATATGTGACGGAAGACACATCGCGGGCGGCATGTGGTGAGCCACACCGCACCCGCCGCCCCTGCCCGGCATGGTGAACTCCCAGCTCAGTTACGCTGCGCCAGTACTGCTGGCCATCCGCCGGGGTCCTGGCGGATCTGCACTGAAACCGGGAGCAGCACCCGTGGCCCGAGTCGTTGTCGACGTCATGCCGAAGCAGGAGATCCTCGACCCGCAGGGGCAGGCGGTGGCCAATGCGCTGCCGCGGCTCGGGTTCGAAGGGATCGCCGAAGTCCGCCAGGGGAAGCGTTTCGAGCTGGAGGTCGCCGACGACGTCGACGACGACACGCTCGCCAAGATCGCCGAAACGCTGCTGGCCAACCCGGTCATCGAGGACTGGACCGTCCGTAGGGTGGACGCATGAAGATTGGCGTCATCACCTTCCCCGGCACCCTCGATGACGTCGACGCCGCCCGCGCGGTGCGCCGCGCCGGTGCCGAGTCCGTCGCCCTCTGGCACGCCGATCACGACCTCAAGGGCGTCGACGCGGTGGTCGTGCCCGGCGGCTTCTCCTACGGCGACTACCTGCGCTGCGGCGCGATCGCCAAGTTCGCCCCGGTGATGACCGAGGTGGTGGAAGCCGCCCGCAAGGGCATGCCGGTGCTCGGCGTGTGCAACGGCTTCCAGATCCTGTGCGAGTCCGGGCTGCTGCCCGGCGTGCTGACCCGCAACGCGGGCCTGCACTACGTCTGCCGCGACCAGTGGTTGCGGGTGGAGAACAACAGCAGCGCGTGGACCACCCGCTACGACGCCGGTGCCGAGCTGCTGATCCCGATCAAGCACGGCGAGGGCAACTACATGGCCGACGAGGCCGTCCTCGACGAGCTGGAGGGCGAAGGCCGGGTGCTGTTCCGCTACGCGGGCGAGAACCCGAACGGTTCGCAGCGCGGGATCGCGGGCATCACCGACGCGCGCGGCCGGGTGGCGGGCATGATGCCGCACCCCGAGCACGCGATCGACCCGCTGACCGGCCCCACCGACGACGGCCTCGGCATGTTCCTGTCCGTTCTGGATGCACTGGTGGCAGCGTGACCAACATCGACACCGTCGAGCAGGCGAAAACCACTCCCGAGACCGACCAGCCGTACCGCGAGCTGGGGCTGAAGGACGACGAGTACGCCCGGATCCGCGAGATCCTGGGCCGCAGGCCCACCGACGCCGAGCTGGCCATGTACTCGGTGATGTGGAGCGAGCACTGCTCCTACAAGTCGTCGAAGGTGCACCTGAAGTACTTCGGCGAGACCACCACCGACGAGATGCGCGAGAAGATGCTCGCGGGCATCGGCGAGAACGCCGGCGTGGTGGACATCGGCGACGGCTGGGCGGTGACGTTCAAGCTGGAGAGCCACAACCACCCGTCCTACGTCGAGCCGCACCAGGGCGCGGCGACCGGTGTCGGCGGCATCGTCCGCGACATCATGGCGATGGGCGCGCGCCCGGTCGCGGTGGCCGACCCGCTGCGCTTCGGCCCGGCCGACGCGGAGGACACCAAGCGGGTGCTGCCCGGTGTGGTGTCCGGCGTCGGCAGCTACGGCAACTGCCTGGGCCTGCCGAACATCGGCGGCGAGGTCGTCTTCGACGAGTGCTACAGCGGGAACCCGCTGGTCAACGCCATGTGCGTGGGCGTGATGAAGGTCGAGGACCTGCACCTGGCGCACGCCAGCGGCAAGGGCAACAAGATCATCCTGTTCGGTGCGCGCACCGGGCTGGACGGCATCGGCGGCGTGTCGGTGCTGGCCTCGGAGACCTTCGACAGCGACGAGACCGGTGCGGGCCGCAAGAAGCTGCCGAGCGTCCAGGTCGGCGACCCGTTCGCCGAGAAGGTGCTCATCGAGTGCTGCCTGGACCTGTACCACGCCGGCCTGGTCGTGGGCATCCAGGACCTGGGCGGCGCGGGCCTGTCCTGCGCCACCTCGGAGCTGGCCTCGGCCGGTGACGGCGGCATGCGCGTCGACCTGGACCAGGTCCCGCTGCGCGCCACCGGCATGACGGCCGCCGAGATCCTCTCCAGCGAGTCGCAGGAGCGGATGTGCGCCGTGGTGGAACCGTCCAACGTGGACGCATTCCTGGAGGTCTGCCGGAAGTGGGACGTCACCGCCACCGTGATCGGTGAGGTCACCGACGGCGAGAACCTGGAGATCTACTGGCACGGCGAGCTCGTGGTGGACGTGCCGCCGCGCACCGTCGCGCACGAGGGCCCGGTCTACGAGCGCCCGGTCGAGCGGCCCGCCGAGCAGGACCTGATCGCCGCGGACAGCGCGAGCACGCTGGCCCGTCCGTCCACGAAGGACGAACTGCGCGAGACGATCCTGCGGATGGCGGCCTCGCCGAACCTGTGCTCCCGCGCGTGGGTCACCGACCAGTACGACCGCTACGTCCGCGGCAACACCGTGCTGGCGCAGCCGTCGGACGGCGGTGTGCTGCGCATCGACGAGGAGACCGGTCGCGGCATCGCGATCTCCACCGACTGCAACTCCCGCTACACCCGGCTCGACCCGTACGCGGGCGCGCAGCTGGCGCTGGCGGAGGCCTACCGCAACGTGGCGACCACCGGTGCGACGCCGGTGGCGGTCACCAACTGCCTGAACTTCGGTTCGCCGGAGGACCCGGGCGTGATGTGGCAGTTCCAGCAGGCGGTGCGCGGCCTGGCCGACGCCTGCAAGGAGCTCGGCATCCCGGTGACCGGCGGCAACGTCAGCTTCTACAACCAGACCGGCTCCAAGGCGATCCTGCCGACCCCGGTGGTCGGCGTGCTGGGCACGATCGACGACGTGACCCGCCGCATCCCCACCGGCATCGGCGGCGAGGACGGCGAGACGCTGCTGCTGCTCGGCGAGACGCGCGAGGAGTTCGGCGGCTCGGAGTGGGCTCGCGTGGTGCACGACCACCTCGGCGGTGTGCCGCCGAAGGTCGACCTGGCGCGCGAGAAGCTGCTGGCGGAGATCCTGGTCGCGGGCTCCCGCGACGGCATGATCTCGGCGGCGCACGACCTCTCCGAGGGCGGCCTGGCGCAGGCGCTGGTGGAGACGGCGCTGGTCGGCGAGTGCGGTGCCCGCGTGGTCCTGCCCGAGGGCGCGGACCCGTTCGTCTGGCTGTTCTCCGAGTCGGCGGGTCGCGTCCTGGTGGCGGTCCCGCGCAGCGAGGAGACCCGCTTCACCGACATGTGCACGGCCCGCGGTCTGCCGTGGTCCAAGGTCGGTGTCGCCGACGCGGGCGAGAAGTCCCTGGACATCCAGGACGTCGCGAACATCCCGCTGCCGGAGCTCCGCGAGGCCTGGGAGGGCACCCTCCCCAAGCTGTTCGGCTGATCGTTTTCCGGTGAAGGGCCTCTTCGAGTCGCCTCGAAGAGGCCCTTCGGCTACCCCGGCAGTTGACCCTCACGCAGGGGCAACCTCGCAGCATGGTCGTCATGACCACGAGTACCAGTGCGATCGAGGTGGCCGGATCGCCCGATCCGCACGGCGATGACGGTGAGCGGGCCGGGAGAGGCGACAGGACGATGCGGCACTTCCCGGTGCACCACGACGGTGTCACGATCCCGGTGTCTCGCGGCGGACGGGGACGACCGCTGGTCCTGTGCCCTGGGCTGAACACGACGCAGGCCGATCTGCACGAGCTGACCGAGCTGCTGCGGCGCGACCACGACTTGGTGACCTTCGACCTCAGGGGGCATGGCCTCGCCTCGGCCGCCGAGCAGTACTCCTTCGAGGCGTTCCTCAGCGACCTCGTCGCCGTGATGGCGGGCCTCGACCTGCCCTCGGCGCCCGTGCTCGTGGGCTACTCGCTGGGCGCGGATCTGGTCGTGCACTACGCCTCCGAGCATCCGGACACCGTCGCCGGGCTCGTTCTCATCGATGGGGCGAACCCGGTGCCCGAACCGTTCATCACCGAGTCCGAGCTGCCGGAGTTCCGCACGATGTGGGAGGAACTGGCGACGCAGCACGAGGCTGAGCGGGGCACCGAGCGTCAGGTGCTGCTCACCGCACGGGAAATTCTCGACCTGAATCTCGAGATCGATGTGGTCCGCTCCGAAATCCTCGACCGGTACCGGAAGACCGACTGCCCGATCACCATGGTCATGTCGGCCTCGATGGCCGGAGACAGCGGCGAAGGGCGCGCACTGCGGCGCAATCAGAACTGGCGTGCCGGCGTCGAGCGGCTCGTCCACGAGCGACCGCACGTCTCCACGTCCTGGCTCGACGCCGATCACCGGCTGGTCTTCACCCACGCCCCGCAAGTCGCCCGGATCATCGGGAGCGCATGGAGCTGAGCCGGTCACGCGACTTCTTGCTGCTAGGAGGCTGGTCGGATGCTGACCATCGGCGAGCTGGCGTCGTACGCCGGAGTGACGGTGCGCGCGGTGAGGCACTACCACGACAGGGGACTGCTGCCGGAGCCGGAGCGGGACCACTCCGGCTACCGGAGGTACGACGCCGGCGCCGTGGTCGAGCTGATCAGGATCCGGACCCTCGCCGGGGCCGGGGTCCCGCTGGCGCGCGTGCGGGAGCTGCTGGAAGCCGACGAGGAGGAGTTCGCCGCGGCGGTGGCCGACATCGACGAGCGGCTGCGGACGGAGATCCGGGAGCGGCAGCGGCACCGGGAGCGGATCGCCCGCCTCGCCGCCGGGGACAACCTGGCGCTGCCGTCGCAGGTGGTCGAGTTCCTCGACCACCTGCGGGCGCTCGGGGTCGACGAGCGGATCGTCCAGGTCGAACGGGACGGCTGGATCCCGCTGGTCGCGCACTCGCCCGAGCGAGTCCCGGAGTGGGTGGCGCGCAAGCAGGAGCAGATCGCCGACCCGCAGCTCATCGACTTCTACCTCGCCTTGGGCCGGGCTCTTGACCGGACCGACGACGACCCGCGACTGGTCGAGGTGGCCGACCGGCTGGCCGACTACATCACCCGGCTGGCCGACGAGCGAGGTGAGGACTACGTCGACAACTCCGATGTCGAGCCACCGTTCGCCGAGCTGATGGACGCACTGGCATTCGCCGCCGCGCCGCCGGCCCGGCGACTGATCGAGCTGCTGAAGCAGCGAGGCTGGACCGGCTGGACCAAGCTCGAGCGAGTGGTCCCCGAACGAGGGCACCTTTAGGCAAGCAAGTTGCGGTGCCTTTCACGGGTTTGGTCCTTCACAAGCGGGTGAGGTCGAAGGCCTCCGTGCGGGCGGTTCCGTCGTAGCCGCCGGTCGGGGCCGGGAGGCCGAAGAGGGCGCCCAGGGTCGGGGCGACGTCGATGGTCCGGGCTTCGGCCGCGGACGTGCCGGTGCGGATCGCCGGGTGGCCGCCGGTGATGAAGAACGGGATCGGTTCGGTGGCCGGGTGGCCGTGGTTGCCCGGGATCGGGTTGGAGATGACCTCCGGGTCCGCGAAGCGCCAGCCCGGTTCGCAGTAGACGACCAGGTCGCCCGCTTCTGGGCCCAGCCGGAGTTCGGCCGGGTCGTGGGCGGAGAGGACGCCTTCGGTGGCCAGGGCCAGTTCTCGGAGTCGGGACACCGCTGCTTCGCGTTCGGCTTCCGGGCCGGTGAAGTACAGCAGCTCCGCGCCGCCGTTCTGGGCGATCTGCACGCGGCCGGTCAGCAGCGGGTCGTTCTCCACCGCCCTGCTCAGCGAGATCACCCGGTGCGCCCACGACCAGTCCATCGAGTGGTCGGCGCAGATCAGCAGCACGCTGGAGGACCAGCGGTCGGTGCGGACGAGGTGGTCGACGAACCGGCCGACCTGCGCGTCGGCGGAGGCCAGCGCCGCGGCGCGGGCGGCTCGCAGCGTGGTGCCGGTCAGGTCGGCGTGGCCGAGCCGGTCCACGTCGCCGAAGTTGGCGAACACCAGGTCCGGATCGGAACTGTCCACCATGGACACCAGGGCGCTCGCGGTGAAGATGTCCGGGGCGTGCCCGCTGATCGGGACGATCGGCCGCGGCTCCCACCGCACGCTGGCCCGGGTGCCGAAGATCCCGTGCAGGTACTCCTTGCTCAGCACGCTGCCGGTGACCTTCCCGTCGGCGTGCAACCGGTCCAGCAGCGTGTCGAACCGCAGGTCCGACGCGCGGTCGAGGGTGCGGATCTCGCCCTGCGCCGCGTCGTAGACCGAGTTCGCGGGCACGCCGGAGCGGTCCGGCCGCACGCCGCTCATCATCATCACGTGGTTCGGGATCGTCTCCATCACCGGCAGCGACCGGGCCTGCGGGAAGGACGTCCCGGCCTCGCGCAGCTCGTGCAGGCGAGGTGTCAGCCGCGGGGTGATCTCGTCGGGCGAGCAGCCGTCGACGACCAGCGAGTAGACCCGCAGCGGCTTGTCGCCCCCGGCCGCCCACGCGGTGGGAGCCGCGGCGGACAGCAGCACGCCGGTGCCTGCGACCTGGAGGAAACTGCGTCGGTTGAGCGAAGTCATCGCACGGGCTCCTGCACCTGTTCGATCTGCTGGGTTCCGGTGGGCACTGCGTAGGAGGTCGAGTGGTGCGCGGCGCTGTTCGGGGCGGTGCGGTCGGTGAGCGCGTACCAGTCCATCTGCGCCCGTCGCGGGGTGAGGTCCAGGACGCAGAAGCCGTGCGAGTCGAGGTCGACGTGCTTGATGTGCGGGTTGTTCACCCGGATCGCGCCGACCATCGCCCGCGAGACGGTCTGCGGCCGGACGCGCAGGATGTCGTCGATGTTGTCGCTGGTCACCGACGTGCAGACGAACTCGACGCCGACCGAGTTGCGGTCCCGCGGATAGCTGCGGGTCGAACCGGGCAGCTCCGAGGCCCACGCGGAGTGGATGTCGCCGGTCAGGAAGACGGTGTCCTGGATGCCGTGGTCGCGCAGCACTGCGAACACCGCGTCGCGGTCGGCGGTGTAGCCGTCCCACTGGTCGAGGTTCAGCGGCAGGCCCTGGACGAGCGGGGTGCCGGTGAGCTCGCCGAGCGCCCGCTGCCGCTCGATCGACAGCGTGGACGGGAACCGGACCGGCGCGATCATCACCGGGTTGCCGATCAGCTTCCACTGCGCCTGCGACCGCGCGAGCCCGTCGGTCAGCCAGCGCAGCTGCGCGTAGCCGGTGATGGTGCGCGCCGGGTCGTGGACGTCGTGGTCCAGCCTGCTGCCGACCTGCTCGCTGCGGTAGGAGCGCAGGTCCAACATGGACAGTTCGGCGAGCGAGCCGAAGGCGAACCGCCGGTACAGCACGCCGCCGGGCTCGTAGCGCACCGGCATCCACTCGGCGTACGCGCGCTGCCAAGCCCGCTTCCGGTCCGCGTAGGAGCCTTCGGCGCCTTCGGTGTGGTTCTCCGCGCCGTCGGCCCAGGCGTTGTTGGCGGACTCGTGGTCGTCCCAGGTCGTGATGAACGGGACGCGCGCGTGCAGGGCCTGGAGGTCGGGGTCGGTCTTGTACTGGGCGTGCCTGCGCCGGTAGTGCGGCAGCGTGATGACCTCGGTCGGCGGGTCGTGCGGCCGCACCACGACGTCGCGCGCCTGGTACTCGCCCGGGGCGTACTCGTAGAGGTAGTCGCCGAGGTGCAGGACGGCGTCGAGGTCGTCGCGGTCGGCGAGGTGGCGGTACGCCGAGAAGTACCCTGCCTGCCAGTTCGAGCAGGACACCACGCCGAAGCGCAGCCGCTCCACGGAAGCGCCGAGCGCGGGAGCGGTGCGCGTCCGCCCCACCGGCGAAACCGCGCCCGCAGCCCGGAACCGGTACCAGTACCAGGCGCCCGGGGCCAGGTCCGCGACGTCGACCTTGACCGTGTGGTCCCGCGCGGCGCCGGTCGTCGTGCTCCCGCTCGCCACCACTCGCCGGAACTGCGGATCGGCGGCCACCTCCCACCCGACGGCGCAGTCCGGGCCGATGCCGGAACCGGGAGTCGCGCTCGGGCCTGGGGTGACCCGGGTCCACAGGATCACGTTGCTCGGGGTGGGATCACCGGAGGCGACCCCGTGGACGAAGACGTCCGACGGGGCGGCCACCGCGACCTCGGTGCTGCTCAAGGTGATGGCGGCCACGCCACCGGCTTTGAGCAGGGTTCGACGGCGAAAGCTCACCAAAGAAACGTGATGGATCTTCGCCTTTTTGCACACCCCGTCCGGCACAACGTTGCGGATTCGTTCGGCGGGCGGTGTCCGGACCGGAATGCGGAATTCACCGCTGCGTCAACGTCTCACGGAGCGCGACCGGGACAGCGCTGAGAGTCGGTTCAGCCGAGTCCGATGTGCGTGTAGCCGAACCCTCAGCGGACAGCGGCCTCCCAGCCCGTCGGCAGGACGACGTCGTGGTCGGGGTTGGTGGTGATGCCGTCGTTGCGCACTTCGCCGCGGAAGGTCGTGCCGGACATGTCGACGTCGTGCTCGAAGACGGCCTCGCGGAAGTCGGCCTCCGCGTGGAACTCGGCGCCGGCCATCGACAGCGCGTTGCCGAAGCGGCTCTTGTCGAACTTGGTCGTGCCGGTGAACCGGGTGCGCCGGAAGGTCGCCCGGCCGCTGAACTCCGTGCCGGGGAACCAGGCCAGCTGGTGGAAGACCGCGTCGTCGCAGCGGAACCGCCCGTACAGCCGGCCGGGTCCGATCGTCGCGGCGGTGAACCACACCTTCCCGTGGAACTCGCAACGGCTGAAGTTGTTGTCGCTGAACAGGCGTCCGTAGCGCAGCGTCAGCGTGCCGATCTTGCGGTCGCTGAGGTCGAAGTACTCCAGCGTCGCGCCGGTCAGGTCCAGGTCGTAGACCGGAGCGTCGGCGTCGTCGACGCGCGGCAGCAGCTCCTCGATCAGCCGCTGAGCCGTCAGCCGCACCTGCAACTTCCGCTCGGCGTTGTTCCTGGCCGATCGATCGGGCCAATCGCCCCCGTAGCGCGGATGGCCGAAAGGACGGCGCAGGTAGGAGCACAGGACGTCGAGCACGGTCTGGGTGTAGTCGGGGCGGTTGCGGGCGAGCCCGGCGAGCGCGTGCAGCGCGCCGACGCGGACCTGGTCGGTCTCGTGCCCGAGCAGCTCGATCGCGCGGGCGAAGCGCTCGTCGGCGATCCGGTCCCGGTCCAGCTCCACGCGCCGGTCCTCCAGCTCGTACCGCTCGCGTTCGACCTGCTGCCGCTGCTCCTCGGTGCGCCGCCGCCGGTCGTTGAGCCACAGCGCGTAGAGCGCGACGACCGAGCCCGCGGCCAGCCCGCCGGTGCGCAGGGCGTCGGCGCCGGTGGTGCGCGGGTCGAAGGCCAGCAGCGCGGCGCTCACGCCGAGCAGCACCACCACCGCGATGGCGATCGTCGCGACCAACCAGATCCTGCGCTCACGCATGCGCTTCCTCCTGCTGGTGCGAGATGCGAGCCCGGTTCGGCGCGGCCAGCGGTTCGAGCTCCCAGCCGTCGGGGAGGACGTTGTCCACAGCTGTGTTGACCTCGGTGTCGTGCAGCGCGATCGCGGGTATCGGCGCCTTCGCCCTGAGATCGACCCCGTGGTCGAAGCTCGCCCTGCGGAGGTCGCAGGACGCGAAGAAGGCCGCCTGCTCGAAGGAGACGTGCTCGGCGAACCGCGCTTCCTGCAGGTTCACCTCCGCGTGGAACTCCGCGTGCGCGAAGCCGACCGGCGCGTGGCTCTTCGCGCACGTCAGGATCAAGCGGTCGTGGAACACGGCCTTCCCGGCCTGGAACGGGTGCAGGAACGTGGCGTCGTGCAGGTCGACCTTGCGGTGGAAGACCGCGCCTTCCAGGTTCGTCCGGTGCCGGAACCGGCACGCTTGCGCGTCGAGGCGGCCGACGACCCGGCCGGACAGGTCGAAGCGGTCCATGGAAGCGGCCGCGATGTCGAGGTCGTAGCGGGGCGGGTCCACCTCGTCGGTGGTCGGCAGCAGCGACACCACGAGCTTGCTGGCGGTCTGCCGCACCGTCCGCTCGCGCTGCAGCTCCTCGGGGACCTTGCCCGGCACCGGATCGACCGTCCACTTCGGATGGTCGAACGGGCGTCGCAGGTACGCGCACAGCACGTCGAGGACGGTCTGCGTGTAGTCCGGGTTGTTGCGCGCCAGCCCGGCGAGCGCGTGCAGCGCGCCGACGCGCACCTGGTCGGCCTCGTTGCCGAGCAGCTCCACCGCCCGCGCGAAGCGCTCGTCGGCGGCCCGGACGTGGTCCTGCGCGGTCCGCCGGTCCTCGAGGGCCTGCCGCTGCTGTTCGAGGGCGTAGCGCTCGCGGTCCAGCTCCTGCCGCTGGGCGTCCAGCTCCTGCCGTCGCTCCTCGACCCGGCGCCTGCGGTCGTTGAGCCACAGCGCGTAGAGCGCGACGACCGAGCCAGCGGCCAGTCCGCCGGTGCGCAGGGCGTCGGCGCCGGTGGTGCGGGCGTCGAAGACCAGCAGGGCGATGCTGACGCTGACCAGCACCACCACCGCGATGGCTATCGTCGCGACCAAACCGATCCTGCGCTCACCCATGCGCGTGATTCTGCCCGGCGCCGCCGCGGTTCTGGGCGCGCACGGGAGAACCCGCGGCGCCGTCGGGAGCGGCACCGCGGGCTCGCGGAGGTCAGCCGTTGGCCAAGGCCTGCAAGCGGTCGTAACCGCCGTTGAAGGTGTTCTTGTCGATCGGCGAGGAGGTGTACTGCCAGATCGTCCAGATGCCCCAGTTGTACGGGAGCTGGCCGACCGTGCTCGCGTAGCGGGCGACCCACAGCGGGTTGGTCGAGCTGAAGTCGCCGTCCACGCACTGGTTCCACCAGCTGGTGGAGGTGTAGATGACGGGCCAGCGGCCGGTGCGCGAGTGGTAGGTGTCGCTGAAGTCCTTGATCCAGGCCGTCATCTGGCTCTTGGTCTTGCCGTAGCAGGTCGAGCCGTACGGGTTGTACTCCATGTCCAGCGCGCCCGGCAGGGTCTTGCCGTCCTTCGACCAGCCGCCGCCGTTGTCCACGAAGTAGTTGGCCTGGGCCGCGCCGCTGGAGCGGTCCGGCAGGGCGAAGTGGTAGGCGCCGCGGATCATGCCCACGTTGTAGGAACCGTTGTACTGCTGGGCGAAGTACGGGTTCTTGTAGCCGGTGCTCTCGGTCGCCTTGACGTAGGCGAACCGCATGCCCTGGTTGTACCAGGAGTTCCAGTCCACGTTGCCCTGGTGGCTGCTGACGTCCATGCCCGCCACCGTGGCCAGCGGCGCGATCGCAGGCACGGCCTGCTCCTCGCCGCCCTCGTGCTTGCGGATCTGCGAGCCCATCGGCGTGTCGGTGACCGGTTCGGTGCTGGTCTGGCCCATCGCGGAGTCCCTTCCGGGAAGGGGAGTGCTGGCCAGCGCTGGCGCGCACAGGAAGACGGCACCTGCGCAGAGCACCGATGTTAAGGAGAACAGGCGTAATCGGCGACCACGTCCACTCGGACGGTTCATCGGGGCCTCCATGGTGTTGGTTGCGCCGCGTCGTCGGGGGACTGCGCGGCTTGCCCCGGAAGTGTCGCGAATCGTTTTCGTAAGAAGTAGATCCTGTGTTAGTTTTTAACCGGATTGGCTCAATCCGGACAGCTGAGGGTGAACTGCTGGTCACCGACGGGTAGTTCAACGTCGTGCACAACCTCTCGGCCGGGTTGAGCGTCAACACCAGCAGATCGATCATGACAGCCGTACTCGAGCGATCACGTGGTTGCGGACGGTAATCGATCGTCGTGTGAACCACACGGATGGCCTGCTCGGATGAGGTTACGGCTTACCCCGGGTGCCGCACATGATGTTCGACCGCCGGACCGATCCGGTCGTATGCTCCGAACGAGAACGGGCGAGGCGAGTACGAGTGGAGGGCGCCCCAGGCATGACTGGCTGGACCGCGCCGGTGCCAAGCGCTCACGAGGTGACCGCCGAGGTGAACCGAGCCGACCGACGCCGCTTCGCGGCGGCCTGGGCGCACGTGCTCATGGGTACCAGCTACGTGCCCATGACCAGCGCCGAGATCGAAGGCCGCCTGTACGGCTACACGGACCGAATGGTCGATGCGCTGCTCAGCGACCCGTTCGACGCGGCAGCCGCGCGCGAGGTGGGCGTCGACCTGGTCGCCGTGCACTTCACCAGCGCCGAGTCGCTGGCCCGCACGGTGAACCTGATCGGTGACGAGATGCTCGACGCCCTGGGGCTGGACAGCACTCCCAGCTGGCGCAACCGGGTCGCGGCGCTGCAGGGCGCGCTGTGCTCCGGGTTCGTGCAGGCCGCGCGCAAGCGCACGCTGGACGAGCAGGAAGCCATCCGGCAGGCCGTGCTCGACGCCCGCGACGCCGTCGAGCAGGCGCTGCGCACCAGCGAGGCGCGGTTTCGCGCGATCTTCGCCGAGGCCGCCATCGGCATCGGCATCGGCGACATGGGCGGCCGGATCCTGGAGGTCAACGACTCGCTGATCCGGATCATGGGCCGCTCCGGCGAGGAACTCCGCACCATGCTGGTGTCGGACATGATGCACCCGGCCGACCCGGACAGCGTCTGGCGGATGTACCAGGAGCTGGTCCGCGGCGAGCGCGACCAGTTCCGGGTGGAGAAGCAGTTCATCCGCCCGGACGGCAACACGGTGTGGACCGAGATGATCGTGTCCCTGGTCCGCGGCGAGGACGGCCTGCCGCTCTACCAGGTGGCGCTGATCGAGGACGTCACCGACCGGCGGATGCTGCAGGAGCGGCTGCGGCACCAGGCGATGCACGACCCGCTGACCCGGCTGCCCAACCGCGCGCTGTTCCTGGAACGCCTCACCGACGTCCTCCGGCAGGACGAACCCGGCGCCCGGGTGGCGCTGTGCTACATGGACCTGGACGGCTTCAAGGTCATCAACGACAGCCTCGGCCACCACGTCGGCGACGACCTGCTGGTCGCGGTCGCCGACCGGCTCGCCGCCGTGGTGCACGGCGACGACCGGCTCGTCGCGCGGATGGGCGGCGACGAGTTCGTGATCCTGCTGCAGAACTCGCGGAACGTCGGCCAGGCCGTGGACGTCGCCGACATGGTGCTGAACGCGCTGGAGGAGCCGTTCCGCGTCGGCGGCCACGAGCTGTCGGTGGGCGCGAGCATCGGCATCGTGGAGCGGCCGGTGCCCGGGCAGACCGCCGCCGAGCTGATGCGCGACGCCGACGTGACGCTGTACTGGGCGAAGGCCGAGGGCAAGGGTCAGTGGGCGCTGTTCGACCCGGAGCGCAACGCCACCGAGGTCGCGCAGTTCCACCTGTCGGCGACGATGCCCGCCGCGCTGGAGCGCGAGGAGTTCTACGTCGACTACCAGCCGCTGATCGGCCTGCGCGATCACAACGTGGTCGGGGTGGAGGCGCTGGTCCGCTGGCAGCACCCGGAGCTCGGGCGGCTCGGCCCGGACAAGTTCATCGGGCTGGCCGAGGAGACCGGGCTGATCGTGTCGCTGGGCCGGTGGGTGCTGCGGCAGGCCTGCCTGCAGGCCCGGCGCTGGCAGGACCTGTTCGGTTCGGCGGCGCCGTTCGTCAGCGTCAACCTGGCGGTGCGGCAGTCGCGCGATCCGGCGCTGGTCAACGACGTGGCGGCGATCCTGGCCGAGACCGGGCTGGAACCGTCCCGGCTGCAGCTGGAGCTCACCGAGAGCGCGATCATGGGCACCGCCGACGAGCCGCTGGACGCGCTGCGCGCGCTTTCCCAGATGGGCGTGCGGATCGCCATCGACGACTTCGGCACCGGCTACTCGAAGCTGGCCTACCTGCGCCACCTCCCGGTGCACGAGCTGAAGATCGCGGGCTCGTTCATGGAGGGCCTCCGCGACGCGGAGCGCGCGGACCCGGTGGACGCCCGCATCGTGTCGACCCTGGTGGACCTGGCGCACGCCCTCGGCCTGACGGTCACCGCGGAGGGCGTGGAAACGCTGGCCCAGTCCCGCCGGATGGCCGACATCGGCTGCGAAACCGGCCAGGGCTACCTCTTCGCCAAACCCAGCTCCCCGGCCGACATCACCCGGTTCATCGCCGACAGCCTGGACTGAGCCCGGCACCGATGTCCTGGCGGTGGCGGAGGTTCGGTCGTGAATGCTGCCCGTGAGTGCTTTGTGGACCCCGAAAGTGCTCACGGCAGCTGACCAGCGGAAACCGTTGCGTCAGGTGGGTTTTCCGTTCCGCCTGCTCCGCTGGGCCCGGGTGAGGCCGCCGTAGAGGACCGCAGCCGAGTTCACCAGGGCGAGGTGGCTGAAGGCCTGCGGGAAGTTGCCCGTGAAGGAACCGGTCTCGGCGTCGTACTCCTCCGCGTACAGGCCGACGTCGTTGGCCAGCGCCACCAGCTCGCCGAACAGCTTCTCCGCCTCGTCGCGGCGGCCGGTGCAGGCCAGCGCGTCGACCATCCAGAACGAGCACGCCAGGAACGCGCCCTCGCGGCCGGACAGGCCGTCGACCTGGTTGCGGGCCGCGTCCGGCGTGTAGCGGTCGACCAGCACCCCGTCGTGCTGCAGCTCGCGCTGCACGGCATCCACCGTGCGCACCACGCGCTCGTCGTCCCCGGGCAGGAACCCCACCGACGGCATCAGCAGCGACGACGCGTCGAGCGCGCTCCCGCCGTAGTACTGGGTGAACGCGCCGCGCTCCGGATTCCACGCCTGCTCCAGGACTTCCGCGTGCACCTCGTCGCGGATCTCCCGCCAGCGGCGCACCGGTCCGGGCAGGCCGTCCTCCTCCGCGGCGCGCACCGCCCGGTCGAAGGCCACCCACACCATCACCCGGGAATGCGTGAAGAACCGGTCGGGCCCGCGCACCTCCCACATGCCGCGATCCGGCCGCCGCCAGATCTTCTCCAGGTGGCGCAGCATGCCGCGCTGCAGCGCCCAGGTCTCCTCGTGCTCCGGCAGCCCGCGCTCCCTGGCCAGGTGCAGGACGTCCATGACCTCGCCGTAGACGTCGAGCTGGAGCTGCCGGTAGGCCGCGTTGCCGAAGCGCACCGGCTGGCAGCGGCGGTAACCCGGCAGCCAGTCGGCCTCCCACTCCAGCAGGTGCCGCTCGCCCCCGATGCCGTACATGATCTGCAGGTCGGCCGGGTCGCCGGCGACCGCGCGCACCAGCCAGGCGCGCCAGGCCTCCGCCTCCGAGGAGCAGCCGAAGTCGTCCAGCGCCAGCAGCACCAGGGTGGCGTCGCGCAGCCAGCAGAAGCGGTAGTCCCAGTTCCGGTCGCCCGGCACCGCTTCCGGCAGCGAGCTGGTCGGCGCCGCGATGATCCCGCCGGTCGGCGCGTAGGTCAGCGCCTTGAGGGTGGCCAGCGAGCGGTACACGGCGTGCGCGTGCGGCCCGGAGTAGCAGATCTTCGTGGTCCACTCCCGCCAGAACTCCTCGGCCTCGCGGACCTCATCCTCCGGGTCGACCGGCGCGGGCAGCTCTTCGGCGTCCGGGGACCACTGCATCACCCACGACATGCTCTCCCCGGCGCGAACCGCGCGGACCAGCTCGTGCGCCCGCTCGCCCTCGCAGCGCTGCGGCAGGACGTCGCCGCGCAGCACCGCGGTGTGCGGCCCGGCGATGGCCAGGATGAACTCGTCGAGCACCGGATCGCTCTCGCGCACCCGGCGCACCCAGGGCACCGCGTCGCCGTAGGCGAACCGCACGACCCAGCGCATCTTGACGTCGACCTCGCCGGAGATGCCCTGCACGATCCGCACCAGGCACGGCTGGGCGCGGTGGTACTGCTCGTGCGGCGGCATGCAGTCGATCAGCCGCAGCACCCCGTCGTCGGTGTGGAAGTCGGTCTCCAGCACCAGCGAGTTCGCCCGGTACCGGCGGCGCACCTCGCGGACCGGGGAGCGCGGCGCGATCTGCCAGTGGCCGTCCCGGTCGCTGCCGAGCAGCCGGCAGAAGCAGGACGGCGCGTCGAACCGGGGCAGGCAGAGCCAGTCGATCGAGCCGTCCTTGCCGACCAGGGCCGCAGTGCGCAGATCGGACAGCAGGGCGTAGTCCTCGATCGCCCCTGGCTGGCCGTGCTGCTCCCGGTTCACCCAGCCGAGACTAGGCACATCCCCGGGTGATCACAGTTCCACGGAGTTGTCGGTGGTTGCTTTGCGTGGCGGTGCGGGTAGCGGAACCTCAGCGCCCGCCTGGACTCCGGAAGCCCGTGTCCAATACACGACGAACGGGCTGTCCTCGCCAGGCGAACGCTGAGAACCCGCGGCGGTGCGAGCTGCGAGGGTGGGTCGTGCGCCTGCGGCGCATGCGGCATCTTCGATGTGCAGCTGGCCGGTCGTCGCGGCTGCGGCCACCGGACGAGGCCCGTGCGGCAGCTGCGGGATCACGCCCGTTCGGCGGCGGTCTGCTCCAGGACGCTGTGCGGGATGATCGCCTGGACCGCTTCGTGCAGGTTGAGGCCGAGCGCGAGGCCGTTGAGCAGCTCCGGCAGCGCGCTGCCCGGGACGCGGCGGAAACCCGGCCAGTCGTCCGGCACCCGCCCGGCGGAGGTGCACGCCGGGAGCAGCTGGCTGCCGTCGGACATCTCCGCGGTGTAGAGCATCTGGTCGTCCGCGCTCGGCGCGTAGAGCAGCAGCTCGGCGTCGAGGATCGCCGCGGGCAGCGCGGAATCGGACATCCGGCCTTCGGCGATCTCGACCAGCACCCGCTCCAGCTCGTTGGTCGGCTCCGGCCGCTCGGTGACCATCGCGGAGGGCTGGTAGCGGTCGTTGACCTGGAACTCCTCGTCGATCTCGCCGTCCGGGCCGATCCGGTAGGCGCCCACGATGCCCTCCGGCGGCACCTCGCCGCCGTCCGCGGCGTAGCCGGGATCGGTGATGTAGAGCCAGCTGTTGGGGTTCTGCTCGGCGTGCGCGCGCATCTCGTCGGTGATCGGCGGGACGGGCAGGGCGGGTTCGGACATCGCGGGCTCCGTGCTGTTGATCTTCGCGCCCAACTGCTGCCGGGCACTCCCCGAGGGTGCCACCCGGCCCGGGACCAGCCGTTGTCGAGGTGCCGTCGCGGCCGGTCAGGGTGGAGACTGGCGGAGGGTTTCGGGGAGGGGAGGCGGCGATGATCGGTCAGCGGGAAGCGTTGCGGATGTTCGGGTGCGAGGTGTTCGACCCGGCCGGTCATCGGATGGGGATCGTCGGCCAGCTGTTCGTCGACGAGGACACCGAGCAGCCCGCCTGGGTCACCGTCCAAACCGGACTCTTCGGCACCAACGAGAGCTTCGTGCCGCTGGCGGGCGCCGCCTTCGACGGCGACACGCTCACCGTCGCGGTGGACCGGGAAGCGGTCCGGCTGGCGCCCCGCGTCCTGCTCGACCAGGGCGATCTGCCGCCGGCGCAGGAGCGCGCGCTCTACCTCCACTACGGACTGGTCCCCGACGGCACCGCCGACGATCTCGGACCGGAGCACGCGGAGGCCGCCCGCCTCCGGTTGCGCCGCTGGGTCGCCGCCACCTGATCGTGGTTCCGCCGCTCACTCGGTGAATACGGCCTGAGCTCGCCCGGCGCGCTCAATATCTGGGAAACAAGGATGTAACGGTAATTTCACGCGCCCGCCGCTGATCGCGGCGGGCGCGATTTTGCCTGCTCATTCCCGGTAGGCCAGGCAGAGATGGGAATTCGTTCACCCCTCCGTCCGATTGTGTGGCGACAAATCGCCAACATCACCCGTACGAGTGTTTTCCCTGGTTACGTTCCGCCGTGAAGCACCTCCGCTCGGCCCCACCCGAGCGGTATTTGAAGGAGGGCACACATGAGGAAGCTGCTCTACGGCACCGGGGCAGGCGTTGCCGCAGCGGCGCTCGTGTTCGCCGGAGCTCCCGCCGGCGCACAGCCGCAGATCGACCTCGCACCGCTGATCCTGCACCCGCAGGCCAAGGTGGCGAGCGCCGACGACGCGGACGTCTACATCGTCAACCTCAAGAACGACATCGCGGCCCAGGGTGTCGCCGAGGAGCTCGGCGTTCAGGCCCGCAACGTGTACGACTCGGCCCTCAACGGGTTCTCGGCCAAGCTGAGCCCCGAACAGCTGGAGAAGGTCCGCGCCAGCGCCAAGGTCGAGAACGTCTCGCAGAGCTACCGCATCCAGGTCGAGCCGGCCAAGAAGCAGGCCGTCGAGTCCTGGGGCCTGGACCGGATCGACCAGGCGGACCTCCCGCTGGACGGCAACTACGCCCCGACCGGCTCCGGTGAGGGCGTCACCGCCTACATCATCGACACCGGCATCGACCCGTCGCACCCCGACTTCGGCGGTCGTGCCGAGGTCGGCTTCGACGCCCACGGCGGTGACGGCACCGACAAGCAGGGTCACGGCACCCACGTCGCCGGCACCATCGGCAGCACCACCTACGGCGTTGCCCCGGGTGCGAAGCTGGTCGGCGTCAAGGTGCTCGGCGACGACGGCAGCGGCACCACCGAGCAGGTCGTGTCCGGCATCGAGTGGGTCGCCGAGAACGCCAGCGGCCCGTCGGTGGCGAACATGTCGCTGGGTGGCCCGAAGGACCCGGCGCTGGACGAGGCCGCGACCAACCTGGTCAACAAGGGCGTCTTCCTCGCGGTGGCCGCCGGCAACGAGAGCCAGGACGCCGAGAACGTGTCCCCGGCCAGCGCCGAGGGCGTGTTCACCACGGCCGCCTCGGACGAGAACGACGGCTCCGCCGAGTTCACCAACTTCGGCGCCAGCGTCGAGGGCTACGCCCCCGGCGTGGACATCGTCTCCACCGTCCCGGGTGGTGGCACCGAGGCCCTGAGCGGCACCTCGATGGCCAGCCCGCACGTGGCCGGCGTCGCCGCGCTGTTCCTGCAGGCCAACCCGGACGCGGCTCCCGCCGACGTGATCTCCGGGCTGCAGGGTCAGGCCGCCACCGGCAAGATCCAGAACGCGCCGTCGGGCACGATCACCGACCTGCTGCAGATCGGCGAGCTGTGATCCGGTAGCACGATGCGAACCGCGGGCCCTTCCTGACGATGATCGGGAAGGGCCCGCGTCGTGTCCGCTGCTGCATTCGGGGGACGCCGGGGTGCGGCCGAACGGGGTCAATCCAAGGTCGCTGCGCACCATCGTGCGAAAGTCGGTTCCAGCGATCGTTCCCGGTGGTTACGTTGCCATCAACGGGGGTGTTCAGTGTCCATTCGCGGTGCCGGTGCTGATCGGTGCTGCCGGGGCACACGAGGAGGGGTGTGCCGTGCTTCCCGGATACACCGAGGACCTGGCCCATGCGTCGACCGCGGTCGACGAGCCAACGAGGGAGACAGCGGCCACCGAGCCGCTCACCGAACGGGCTGTTCAGGCGCAGGTCGCGTCGGTCGCCCGCGCCGCCCGGGCGCAGTCCAGCAACGGCGGTGTGCTGCAGGTGGTGCACGGAGCCAAGCGGGTCGGTTGGGCTGCTTATGAGCTGCAGCGCAACGCCGCACACCTGGTCCAGGGTGTGGCCAAGCCGCCGTACGTGACGACCGGTCCGCTGGACTCGCTGGAATCCCGCAAGCTCGCCGAAGGCGTGCAGTACCAGGTGCTCTACGACCGTTCGGCGCTGGCGCTGCCGCCGCAGCTGGACATCACCACCAAGCTGGTCGCGCAGGGCGAGCAGGCGCGGGTGATCCACGTCGCGCCGACGAAGCTGATCATGGTCGACAACGAGATCGCGCTGATGCCGCTGACGGTGAGCGAGAACACCGTGGAGAGCGCGGTCGTGGTGCGCAGCTCGGCCATGCTGGCCGCGCTCGGCCGGATCTTCGAGGACATGTGGCGCTTCGCGGCGCCGTTCACCGCGGCTCAGGACCTGTCCGGTCAGGAGATGCAGCCCACCGAGGAAGAGCGGTGGATCCTGTCCCTGCTGGCCTCGGGCGCGACGGACGACACGATCGGTCGGCTGATGGGCTTCAGCGCCCGGACCGCGCACCGCAGGGTCCGCGAGCTGATCGCCCGGCTGGGCGTCGAGACCCGCTTCCAGGCGGGCATGCAAGCGGTCAAGCTCGGCTGGTTATAGGTTTCCGCTGGTCAGCTGCCGTGAGTGCTTTGGGGTGTCATAGCATCACAAAGCACTCACGGTCTTTGACCAGCCCGGACGGAGCTCCACGCGGGGCCGTCGGGGCGCTTTCGTAGGCTGGGTGCATGGCCAGCCGACGTGCCGTTGATCCCGCTGAGATGCGCGAAGCCGTCGTGGCGGTGCGGCCCTGGCTGGACGACGACGCGCAGCGCCCCGCCAGGCCCGAGCTGGCCGCGGCGGTGCGCCTGAGCCTGCGCACCCTGGAGCAGATCGCGCCGGGCAACAGCGTCGAGGTCCGCGTCCCGCCGTTCGCCGCGGTGCAGTGCGTCGCAGGCCCCCGCCACACCCGCGGCACCCCGCCCAACGTCGTCGAGACCGACGCGCGCACCTGGCTCCAGCTCGCCACCGGCCGCCTGACCTGGCCCGAAGCGCTCGACCGAGGAACCCTCACGGCCTCCGGAACCCGAGCCGACATCTCCCAGTGGCTCCCGCTGCTCCGAATCGACAGCTGACCGCCGGTTCTGCCGAGAAGCCGAACCCGGGCCGACATCCGGCTCAACGGGCTCTTCGAGTGAACCGCCGTTCGATCCCCGCACGCTGATCCGGCGATTCCTGGCAGTCTCCGCCGCGTCGGGGGACACCGCGCTGGTCGGACATCCACTTCGGATGTGCGGGCCGGGCGTGCGACAGGCCGGGACGGATCTGCGCAGCACCGACGAGCAGTCGGTGCCGCCATGGCCGGCCCGGCTCGTCCAGGTGGTCGACGACGAGGTCCGCTCGGGAGCGCCCGGCCAGTAGTTCCGGGACGGACGGTGGTCGGCGCCGCACGCGCCGTCGGCGCTCGGACCGGCGATGAGACGGCCGCCACCACTGGGCTGGCGTTCGGCGGGTTTCCCGCTGTTTACACTGAGGTGCAACTCCGGCTTCGTCCTTCAGGGAGTTCTCGGTGGTCACCGACCGGCCCGAACCGGCCAACGCAAGCGCCCGCGCGGACCTCTCCGGTCCCGACGGCGATCCGATCGAACGAGACGTCCCCCGCGAGGAGTGCGGCGTCTTCGGCGTGTGGGCTCCTGGCGAGGAGGTCGCCAAGCTCAGCTTCTACGGGCTCTACGCCCTCCAGCACCGCGGCCAGGAAGCCGCAGGCATCGCCGTCGGAGACGGCTCGCAGGTGCTGGTCTACAAGGACACCGGGCTGGTCAGCCAGGTGTTCACCGAGCAGACCCTGGCGTCGCTGCGCGGCCACGTCGCGGTCGGCCACGCCCGGTACTCCACGACCGGCGGCGGTACCTGGGAGAACGCCCAGCCCACCTTCCGCACCACGGTCACCGGCAGCGGTCTGGCGCTCGGCCACAACGGCAACCTGGTCAACACCGGTGAGCTGCTTGACCGCATCAACGCCGAGGGCGTGGACACGGTGTCGGCCAACAGCTCCTCCCCGGCCAACGCCTGCGACCGCGCCACCACGGACTCCGACCTGGTCACCGGGCTGCTGGCGGCGCGCGCCGCCGACCTCGGCGTCGAGCAGGCGGCGATGGAGCTGTTCCCGACTCTGCGCGGCGCGTTCTCGATGGTCTTCTGCGACGAGGAGACGCTCTACGCGGCGCGCGACCCGCACGGTGTGCGCCCGCTGGTCCTCGGTCGCCTCGAACGCGGCTGGGTGGTGGCCAGTGAGACGGCCGCCCTGGACATCGTGGGCGCCTCGTTCGTCCGCGAGGTCGAGCCCGGCGAGATGCTGGCCATCGACGGCGACGGGCTGCGCTCCCAGCACTTCGCCAACCCGAAGCCCAAGGGCTGCATCTTCGAGTACGTCTACCTGGCCCGCCCGGACACCACCATCGCCGGCCGCTCGGTCAACGGCGCCCGCGTGGAGATCGGCCGCCGGCTGGCCAAGGAGCACCCGGTCGAGGCCGACCTGGTGATCCCGGTGCCGGAGTCGGGCACGCCCGCGGCGATCGGCTACGCGCAGGCCTCCGGCATCCCCTACGGCCAGGGCCTGGTGAAGAACTCCTACGTGGGCCGCACCTTCATCCAGCCCTCGCAGACCATCCGCCAGCTCGGCATCCGGCTCAAGCTCAACCCGCTGCGCGAGGTGATCCGCGGCAAGCGGCTCGTCGTGGTGGACGACTCGGTGGTGCGCGGCAACACCCAGCGCGCCCTGGTCCGGATGCTGCGCGAGGCGGGTGCCATCGAGGTGCACGTGCGGATCGCCTCGCCGCCGGTGAAGTGGCCGTGCTTCTACGGCATCGACTTCGCCTCCCGCGCCGAGCTGATCGCCAACGGCCTGGACATGGACGGGGTGCGGCGCTCCATCGGCGCGGACACCCTCGGCCACGTGTCGCTGGACAGCCTGGTCTCGGCCACCGAGCAGCCCCGCACCCGGTTGTGCGCGGCCTGCTTCGACGGCGAGTACCCGATCGAGCTGCCGGACGACGCCAAGCTCGGCAAGTACGTGCTGGAGGGCCAGTCCGAACGGGGCGTGGCGGGCCCCGCCGAACCGGTGCTGCCGGTCGGCTACGGCGCCGCCGAAGCACTGCAACGGCCCTGATCCGCCCGCAACAGCCCCCGAGGTTCACCGTCGACGAGTAGCGTTGTCCGTGCTACACATGCGCGTCCGGCGAATCTCAAATCGCACCAGAATGTGGAGCCAGTCGTGTCCGAAGACCTGCTCGCAGGGTCTGCCCAGCCCGAGAGCCCGAAAGCCACCTACGCCGCTGCGGGGGTGAGCATCGAGGCCGGTGACGAAGCGGTCGAGAAGATGCGCCCGTGGGCGCAGCGCGCGACCCGGCCCGAGGTGCTCGGTTCGCTCGGCGGCTTCGCCGGCCTGTTCCAGCTCAAGCTCGACCGCTGGAAGGAGCCGGTGCTGGCCTCCTCGACCGACGGCGTGGGCACCAAGCTCGCCGTCGCGCAGGCGGTAGACAAGCACGACACGGTCGGCATCGACCTCGTCGCGATGGTCGTCGACGACCTGGTGGTGTGCGGTGCGGAGCCGCTGTTCCTGCAGGACTACATCGCCGTCGGCAAGGTCGTGCCGGACCGGATCGCCGAGCTGGTCAAGGGCATCTCGGAGGGCTGCGTGCAGGCCGGCTGCGCGCTGCTGGGCGGCGAGACCGCCGAGCACCCCGGGATGATGGCGCCGGGCGAGTACGACATCTCCGCCACCGGCGTCGGCGTGGTCGACGCGGACTCGATGCTCGGCGCGGACAAGGTGCGCCCCGGCGACGTGGTGATCGCGATGGGCTCCTCCGGGCTGCACTCCAACGGCTACTCGCTGGCCCGGCACGTGCTGCTGGACATCGCCCGGATGCCGCTGGACGGCCAGGTCGAGGAGTTCGGCCGCACCCTCGGCGAGGAGCTGCTGGAGCCGACCCGGATCTACGCCAAGGACTGCCTGGCGCTGGCGGCCGAAGCGGGCGTGCGGACGTTCGCGCACGTCACCGGCGGTGGCCTCGCGGAGAACCTGGCGCGGGTGATCCCGGCGGGCCTGACCGCGGTGCTGGATCGCGGCAGCTGGACGCCGGCGCCGGTGTTCCGGATGATCGCCCAGCGCGGCCGCGTCGAGGCCGAGGAGATGGAGCGCACCTTCAACATGGGCATCGGCATGGTCGCGGTGGTGACCGCCGAGGACGTGGACCGCGCCCTGGCGGTGCTCACGGCCCGCCACGTCCCGGCCTGGGTGCTCGGCGAGATCGCCAAGCAGCCCGCGGTCGAGGACGCCCGCGAGGAGGACCGCGTGATCCTGCGGGGCAACCACCCGCGGTTCTGATCCCGAACGCCGAACGCGGCTCCTGGACACCGTCCGGGAGCCGCGTTCGCATTTCACCCGGCCGGTCGGGAATCCCCGGAGCAGCCGGTTCGTTGTACCGGGAGCTGGCGTGCGCGCGTGCCCCCGGGCCCCAACCAGTGCCTGCGAGGAATACCGTCCGGCTGGAGCCTCACAGCGCCATCCGCCGAGAGGCGGCCCGCGCACGCCGGCGTCTTCTTGTGATTTCCCAGGCGCGTTTCGCGTGGCGGTGCGGGGAGCGGAACCTCAGCGCCCGCCTGGACCGCGGGTGCCCGGCCTCATGGCCTTCCGATCGGTGCCAGCCCGATGAAAGCGCCGCTTGCCTGACGGTCGTTGATCCCCACTCGCGTCGCCGCTGCTATCTCAGCGGTAGGAGCGCTGGCTGACAGGACGCACCGCCGATGTTGTCGGTGACCGAACCTGGCCAACGCAACGAGCCGAGCGGTGCTTCACCGCTCGGCTGTTGACGTGCCCGAGGAGGTAGACACGTGAGTGGCGCCACCGGTTTCCCGGCGACGCCACTCCCGTGAGCTCCTCCTATGTGGGACTCCGCGAGTTCGTCAATTCCCACCTTTTCGGCAAGACGAACGACTTGCGACGCATCCGTCCACCGAGCGCGCAGCGTTCAGCTGCCGTCCTCGGTGGAGATGTGCTTCAGCGTCGGCCGTAGTCGTAGTCGTCATACCCGTCGTCGTGCGAGTCATCGCGGTCCTCGTTGGACCACTCGCCGGACTCCGGGACGGACAGCTCTCGCTGCAACGCCTCGATGTCCATGGACGGGGAACTGTACTTCAGCTCGCGGGCCACCTTCGTCTGCTTGGCCTTAGCCCGGCCGCGCCCCATGGCTCGACCCCCTCGCACAGGGTGTGCGGGGCGGACAGGGGAAAGTCGGCCCCGCATGATCTCGACAACTTTTCCTGTAACTACCGTACCGTGTCGAGGCGGTTGAACGCGACGTGGTGCCGGGTCTGAGTGGCCGTGTCTTGGGTGACGTCGCCCTCCCCCCTGTTTTCCGACGTCCGCGAGTCGCCGGAGGACCCGCTCGGGCGGTCTGGCACGATGCAGCTGTGCCTGAGCCGTTCGTCGCCTACCTGAGGGTGTACGAGCCCTTGTCGTCCTTCGACGCACCGCTGCACGAGGAGCTGGCGGCGGTGGTCGAGCGGGGGCCGGTCGACCCGTTCGACGCCGGTCTGCGGGAGCAGGACGTCTGGCTGCGCAGCCAGCTCGCCGCGCCGCCGCGCCTGCTGCCCGGGGAGAACGCCGACGGCGAGGTGCAGGGCGTCGGCGACGTGCTGGTGCTCGATCCCAAGGAAGTGCCGAGCGGCCCCGCGGCCACGGTCGGCCCCGGGCCGCTGGTGTGCCCGCTGGACCTGCGCGGCCGGTCCGCGGCGGCGCTGGTCGGGTTCCTGGGCGACTCGGAGCTGCCGCTGCGCACGGCGGCGCTGACGGTGCCGGTGGAGCAGGCCAAGGTGCGCGCCAGCGCGGTGGTCAGCGAGCTGGCGGGCGGCGCGGTGCACGTGCTGTCGTCGACCTGGACCGTGCCGCTGCCCTGGTTCGTGCTGGTGGATCCGGAGGAGCGGTGCGTGTTCACCGAGCCGGACCGGCGCCGGGTGTGCTGGCGGGTGGCGATGGCCGACGCCCGCCGCCGGGTGGCCCGGGCGCACTCGATCGCCCGCCAGTCGATCGGCGATGACGGGCCGACGCGGATCCTGCGCGAGACGGGCCGCTGGCTGGAGCGCTTCCACCCGCACTCGGCGGTGGAGCTGGACTACGGCGGCCTGGTGCAGCTGATGACCACCAGCGACCTGGACGCCGACACCTCGGCCGAGGACGTGCACGCGATCGTCGACGCGATGGAGGCCGACGACGCGGAAGAGGTGGCGACCCGCTACGAAGCGCTCCGGGACTTCTGGGCCGAGTTCGCCTCCCGGGAACGCCACAACTGACAGAGCCCGTATCCGGGGTCGGCGGTGCGGGTGGCGGAACCTCAGACGCCGCCTGGACTGCGGGAGCCCGTTCTTGCACGGCGAACGGGCTGTCCTCGCCAGACGACGTCTGAGACCCCGTGGCGGCGCAAGCTGCGGCGCATGTGACCACTGCTCACCGCTGTGGTCGCTGTTCGCCGCGCTCAGGGGCGGCAGGTGATCTCGCCGTTGAGGACCGCGAACCAGCCGTCCTCCGCGTCGATCCACGCGTGCCAGGCCGTCGCCAGCTCCTCCAGCTCGGCGCGGGTCGTCAGGCCGTGGCCCAGGGCCTGCTCGGCGAAGGACGAGCGGCGGATGCGGTCCGCCCACAGGTTGCCCCACCAGGCGCGCTCCTCGGGCGTGGCGAAGCACCACGCCGACGCCGTGCAGGTGACCTCGCGGAAGCCCGCTTCCTGCGCCCAGGCCTTCAGGTGCGTGCCGCCGTCCGGGTAGGCGCCGTTGTGGCGTGCGACGTCGCGGTAGAGCTCCAGCCAGCGGTCCAGGCCGGGGTTGTCCGGGAACCACCGCATTCCGCCGTAGTCCGCGTCGCGGGCTGCGACCACGCCATCCGGCCGGCACACGCGCCGCATCTCGCGCAGCGCGGCGACAGGGTCGGCCAGGTGCTGCAGGACCTGGTGCGCGTGCACGACGTCGAAGGAGGCGTCGGCGTGCGGCAGGTCGTAGACGTCGGCGTTGGCGAAGGTGATGTTGTCCAGGCCGCGCTCGGCCGCTCCGGCGCGGGCGATCTCCAGCGGTTCGTCGACGTTGTCCACGCCCAGAACCCGGCCGGGGGCGACCAGCGCGGCGAAGTCGTGCGTGATGGTGCCCGGCCCGCACCCGATGTCGAGCACCTCGGTGCCCGGCCGCAGGCGCGGGATGAGGTACGCGGCGGAGTTCTCGGCGGTTCGCCAGCGGTGCGATCGCAGCACGCTCTCGTGGTGCCCGTGGGTGTAGGTTTCCGACATGGCTTCCATCTCAGATAGTGGGAGATTTGTTTCAGTATCTGAGCGTAGCGCGAACGAGGCCGGCTGGGAAGGTGTGCGGATCCGCGCCAGCGATCGTTCTGCGGGCGCGCGAGATCGGCCGCGCTTTCGGCTGCGGCATCTGTTCGGGGTGGACGATTTCGCGCGAAATCGCCTTTCCTGCCGGAAAATATCGCCGATCTCGCGCGAAATCGGCGCAGGCGGCACCACCGGCATCCACTTCGGATACCGGTGGTGCGGTCGGTCAGCGCCGGTCCCGCTCCTCCGCCAAGCGGTCGTCCACCGAGGCGGCGCCTTCCCGGTAGCGGCGGGCGATCTCGGCGTTGAGCCGGTCCACCACCTGCTGCACCTCGCGGCGGCGTCGGGACACCGAGTCCTCCTCGGCGGTGTAGGCGTCGAGGGCCTGGTCCAGCTTCGCCTCGGACAGCGACGTCACGTTGGAGAGGTCGACGTCGGAGACGAGCGCTTCGACGTGCCTGCGGTGCGCCTCGGCGCGCGACGGCTCGGTGGTCTGGTAGCGGCCGGAACCGGTCGCCGGACCGACGGCGTTGTCCGAGAGGATGTTCACCAACTGCTCGACCACCGAGGTCGAGCCGCCCTCCGCCCGCCGCCGCTGCTCGGCGCGCACGATGTCGATCCGGGCGTGCAGCACGCGGCGCAGGTACGAGAGGTCGGTCTCCTCCTGCGCCGCCTCGTCCCGCAGCGCCCGCACCTCGCCCAGCACGAGGTCTTCGATTCCACTGGTGTAGTCCGGGGACAGAACCCTGTCGATGCGGCGCCGTCCACCCGGGCGGACTTCGATCACGTGGCCATCCTCCGGCAATTCGGTGGAACTCGCCAACAATTCGCTGATGTCGTTGTGAAAGCGCTGCGCAAAGAGCCGGTTACCGGCCGCGCAACCGCTCCGCGGCGACGCGCCCCGGCGGCTCGCCGCTGTCCGGCGGCACCGAGTCCGGGTCCACCGCGGCGGCCACCGCCCGGCCCTCCTCCGGGTCGCCCGCGACGAGTTCGGCGTCCACCGGCGTCGAGCGCTTGAGCAGCGCCAGCGCCACCGGGCCGAGCTCGTGGTGCTGCACGACGCTGCCGATCCGGCCGACCTTGCGGTCACCGTGCCACACCGGGTCGCCGGTCTCCGGCTGCACCTCCGCCGAGCCGTCCAGGTGCAGCAGCACCATCCGCCGCGGCGGCTTGCCGACGTTGTGCACCTTCGCCACGGTCTCCTGGCCGCGGTAGCAGCCCTTCGCCACGTGGGCGGCCACGTGCACCCAGCCCAGCTCGTGCGGGATCGCGCGGTCGTCGGTGTCCAGCCCGACGCGCGGGCGCAGCGCCTCCACGCGCAGCGCCTCGAAGGCGAGCGTGCCGGAGGGCCGGATGCCCGCGTCGGTCAGCTTCGTCCACCACTCGACCAGCGACACGCGCGGCACCACCAGGTCGATCGTCGGCAGCGAGCGGTAGGGCACGTTGCGCGCGAATCCGCCGCCGGGCAGCGGTTCCACCTGGTAGGGCTTGGACGGTACCGCCGTGAACTGGGCGAGGATGCCGCCCGCGTCCGGGCCGATCGCGGTGAGCACCGCGAACTCCGCGGTGGCGTCCCGGGGCTCCACTTTGGACCAGAAGCGCATCGCATCCAGGTACTCCGCCACCGGCTGCCTGCCCTCGACGCCCATCGTCGGCAGCGCGCTGCTGGCCTGCGCACCGGCGTCGGTGTCCAGGTAGACCACGCCCTCGTGGTGGGCGACCAGCAGATGGCAGTCCACGCGGCCGTGGCTGTCCAGGATCAGCGCCTCGGTGCCCTGTCCCTCCGGCAGGTCGGTCAGGTGCTGCGAGAGCACCAGGTGCAGCCAGCTCAACCGCTCCTCACCGGGCACGGCGAGCACCTGCCGGTGCGACCGGTCGACCAGCACCGCGGAGCGGCTGGCCGAGCGCTGCTCGGCGAACGGGTCGCCGAAGTGCCATGGCACGCCCACGTCCACCGCGTCCTCCGGTGCGGGGATCGCACCCGGCAGGTCCAACAGGGGTGAACTCATCAGCGCTCCTCGATGTGTTGCGGGATGTCCGGCCGGCCGGGCGGGGCCGATCGGGACGTGCGTGCCATCAACCCACCTCGGTCGCGCGGCAGTTCCGGCACACGCCGGACAGCGCGAGGTGGGTCGCGTCCAGTTCGAAGCCGCGCTCGCGGCGCAGCTGCTCGGCCAGCGCGTCGAGCGTCTCGCACGGCACCTCGTCGATCTCCCCGCAGCGGTGGCAGGCGAGGTGGACGTGCTCGTGCTCCTCGACGGAGTAGGTGGGCGCGCCGTGCCCGAGGTGCGTGTGCCGCACCAGCCCGAGCTCCTCCAGCAGGTCCAGCGCGCGGTAGACGGTGGTGATGTTGACCGTGGAGGCGGTGCCCTGCACCTTGCGGCAGACCTGCTCCGGCGTCGCGTGGCCGAGCTCGCGCACGGCGTCCAGCACGAGCTGGCGCTGCGGTGTCATCCGCATGCCCCGCTGGTGCAAGGTGCTGCGCAGCGATCCCTGGTCGCTCAATGCCCGCTCCTGTGCTCGGCGCGCTCCGGTCGGCACTTCCGATCGTAACTCCGCTGCGCCGACCACCGGACGCGCGCGCGACCCGGCACCGGACGCTCGACACTCCAGAACCGGATACTTGGGCTTTTGTCTTGAAACGCCGGAGGCGTTTAGCCCACCCTGCCAGCTCGCACCGCCGCGGGTTCTCAGCGTTCGCCTGGCGAGGA
The DNA here is from genome assembly GCF_003635025.1 of Saccharopolyspora antimicrobica. GTDB lineage: Bacteria > Actinomycetota > Actinomycetes > Mycobacteriales > Pseudonocardiaceae > Saccharopolyspora > Saccharopolyspora antimicrobica. The sequence continues at coordinate 3,063,414 of NZ_RBXX01000002.1, forward strand.
CGGCCCGACCGCCGTGTATTGGTCATACATAAGGTCGGGCACCCGCAGTCCAGGCGGGCGCTGAGGTTCCGCCACTTGCACCGCCACGCAGAATGAGATCGTCAGACAGGCTCTACGCTTCCGGCATGCGCGTACTGGCTCTTTTGGACGGGACGATCGTCGACCCCGAGGCTCCGCTGTTCCGCGCCGACGACCTGGGGGTGATGCGCGGCGACGGGATCTTCGAGACGGTCCTCGTCGCCGATCGGCAGCCGCGGGAGCTCGGCCCGCACCTGGACCGGCTGGAGCGGTCCGCCCGGCTGATGCAGATGCAGCTGCCCGAGCGCGCCGCGTGGGAGCGGGCGTTGCAGGCGGTGATCGACAACTGGCCGTGGGACACCGACCCGGAGATGGCGCTGAAGCTGGTGTGCACCCGCGGGCTCGACGAGGGCGACGGCACCCCGCACGGCTTCGCGATGGGCATGCAGATCGGCGAGGACACCCGGCGCAAGCGCCGTGACGGCGTCGCGGCCGTGACGCTGGAGCGCGGCTTCGCGCCGGACCTGATGGACCGCGCGCCGTGGTTGCTGCTGTCGGCGAAGACGCTGTCGTACGCGGTGAACATGGCCGCCCTGCGGGAGGCTCAGTCGCGCGGCGCGGAGGAGGTCATCTTCACCGCGACGGACGACTCGGTGCTGGAGGGCCCGACCTCCACGGTGGTGATCGCCCGCGGCCGCACCCTGGTGACCACCCCGCCGAGCTCCGGCATCCTCAAGGGCACCACGCAGGGCGCGTTGTTCCGCGCCGCCGAGCAGGCGGGCTGGCGGACCGAGGTGGCGGCGTTCCCGACCTCGGCGCTGTTCGAGGCGGACGGCGTCTGGATGTGCTCCAGCGTCCGCCTGGTGACCCAGGTTCACACCATCGACGGTACGGCGATCAAGGCCGACCCCGAGCTGCACGCCGAGATCTCCCGGCTCTACGAGTCCAACTACTGATCTCCGAGGAGATTTCAATGGAAATCAGCGGTCCGATTTCCATTGAAATCGCGTGGAACCCGACGCGCCGTCGGTGTGTCGGGCACCCGACACACCGACGTGGCCCGCAAGTTCAATTGAAATCGCGTCGTCGATTTCAATTGAACTTGCGGGTGGTGTCGGCGGTCGGAACCTCGGTGCGCCCGCACGGAACCAGGTCAGCCCATGGTCTTCTGGCCGTCGATGGTCTCGCGGATGATGTCCGCGTGACCGGCGTGCTGGGCGGTCTCGGCGGCGATGTGCAGCAGCACCCGGCGCACCGTCCACCGCTTGCCCTTCTCCGCGTCCCACGGCGCTTCCGGGAGCTGGTGGGCGAGGTCCAGGTCGGGGAGCGTCTCGACGATCTCGTCGGTGTTCCGCGCGACCTCGTCGTAGTCGGCCAGCAGCGCTTCCAGCGTGTCCTCGTCGGTCATCCGGAACGTCGCCGCCTGCTCGGCGAAGGCCGCCTCGTCGTAGGCGTCGAACTTGCGGCCGTTGCGGATGAAGTCGGCCCAGTTCCGCTCGACCGCAGTGACGTGCTTGATCAGCCCGCCGAGGCAGAGCTCGCTCTTGGTCGGCCGCGAGCGGGCCTGCTCCTCGGTCAGGTTCTGCACCGTGTGCCGGAGGAAACCGCGGTGCGCCCGCAGCAGTTCCAGGATGTCCGCGCGCTCGCCGGTGGTGGTCATCGTGCCCGCCTCTTTCGTCGTCGTTGCCGATGAAGCTAGTGGCCGGGTCCGACAACGACAGCGCTTCAGCGCAACCCGGAGCGCATCCGGTGCGTCCCTTGTAGCGGGGCCCTGAGGAGGTGTCGGAATTGCGCAGACCTGCGCATCGGTGGGTCGTCGGCGGCCCGGTCGTGGTCGGGCTGCTGCTGGTGAGCGCGGCATGGGCGTGGCAGCTGGCCCTGGTGCTGACCGGCTGCGGAGGTGGACTCGGCAACCCGGGCATGACCGGGCAGCTGACCTGGGATTCCTGCGTGGTCTCCGATGAGCGCCCGCTGGTCGAGCTGCCCTGGCACCAGGACGCGTGGATCACCGGGTTGTCGGTGCTCAGCCTCGGATGCGTGGTGGCCGCGCTGCTGGCGTCGAGGTGGGCGCCGCGACTGGCCATCGCCGCGGTGTCCGCGCTGGTCTTCGCCGGCGCGGAGATGGGAGTGCGCGGCGTGCGGCGCGGCACCGGCGCCGAGCTGACCCACTACGCGGTTCCGGAGACGGCGAACGTGGCCTCGGAGGCGGGGCGCGAGGGCTGGAAGCTGTTCGTGTCCGAACAGGAGGTGTTCATCCCGGACGTCGGCACGACGCCGCTGATCGTGGGATTCGCCGCCGGGCTCGGACTGCTGGGGCTCGTCGTGGTGCTGCTCCGCGAGCAGCACCACGCTCGTGCCTCCTGAGAGCGCTGTGGACGTAGCCGTCGGCGCTGAAGTCAGCCGACGACGCGGTCCAGCTTGGCGGACAGGCGCGGCTGGAGCTCGTGCTCGGAGGTCGCGCGCTCCTCGACGTAGGCCAGCGAGCCGTCGACCACGCCGTAGAGCCGGCTGGCCGCCGTGACGTCCTCGCTGGACGGGGTGCGCAGGACCGCGTCGGTGCCGAACTGCCAGGTGGTCTGGGCCGTCGGCTGGCCGAAGAACATCTCGGCGACGCCCGTCTCGTGCAGGATGAGCAGCTCGATGGTGTCGTCCGGCTGCGGGCGGAAGAACCCGGTCTCGCGGAACGCGGGGCCGACGACCTCGCCGCCCTCCCCGTCGAGCCGCCACGCGCGGCTCTCGTAGACCAGGAACGGCCGGCCGTCGTGCGAGATCGTGACCTGCTGGACGAACCGGTAGGTCTCCTCCAGCGACGGGTGCGCGGCCTCGCCCTCACCGCGCCACACGCCGACCATCGGCAGCAGCGCCAGGCACGCGTCGTTCAGCGACGGTCCGAGGCGCAGGTTGGCCGTGTCGCCAGGGCCGGGCAGGTCCTCGAACTCCGGCACGTTGCGGTGCGCGGTGAGCTTGGCGCGCTCGGCAGCTGCGGCGACTGCGGCGTCACCGCTGCCGCGCTGCGGTTCGTTGGGCGTTGCAGTCACGGTGGGAAGGCTACCGGTTGTCCCGGATCAGTCGCTGTACAGGCGGTACACCACGTAGGCGCCGAACCAGATGGTGGCCACCGCGGCGAGGCCGACGAGGGTGACGAGGCCGTAGTGCAGGAAGTCGATAAGTTCCACGGGCAAAGAATAACCACCGAGCGAGCCCGGTGGGGTGTGGCGTCGGGCATGATCTGGCGGGCACCCACGGCCTGGACGGGAATCACATGGACTTCGAGACGTTGCGCGAGCGGGCGCTGGCCTTCCGCGAGGACCTGCTGGCGCGCAAGGACGAGATCGCGCCCAGCGACTTCGGCTGGTACCCGTACGACACGATGGCCAACATCTTCCACCTGGACGCGCTGCTCAGCGGGCCGCAGCGGCAGGTGTTCGACCGGATCGCGGGCACCAGGATCGCCGACATCGGGGCCGCCGACGGCGACTTCGGCTTCTTCCTGGAGGCCGAGCTGGGCTGCCAGGTGGACGTGATCGACAACGCACCGACCAACTTCAACGGCCTGCGCGGCGCGCGGCGGCTGGTGGCGGAGCTGGACTCGAAGGTCCAGGTGCACGAGATCGACCTGGACGCCCAGTTCGAGCTGCCCGCCGAGCACTACGGCGCGGTGTTCTTCCTCGGGCTGCTCTACCACCTGAAGAACCCGTTCTTCGTGCTGGAGCGGCTGGCCGAGCGCGCGGACCTCTGCTTCGTCTCGACCCGGATCGCGCAGCTCACCCCGGACGGCACCCGCATCCAGCAGCAGCCGGTGGCCTACCTGCTGGACCCGACCGAGGCGAACAACGACGCGACCAACTTCTGGATCTTCAGCGAGGCGGGCCTGCGCCGGCTGTTCGACCGCACCGGCTGGGAGGTCGTGGACTTCACCACGGTCGGCTGCACGCAGGACTCCAACCCGAGCGCCCAGGACCGCGACGAACGCGCCTTCGCCCTGCTCCGCTCCAAGAAGGCCCGCTGATCAGACGGTGAAGGGCACCTCCGGGTCAGCTGCCCGGAGGTGCCCTTCACTTCGAACCGATCAGGCGACCGCGATGTCCACCGCGTGGACGCCGGGGCCCGCCGTGGTGACGGCGGACTGGCCCTTGCCATCGCGGTGCAGGGCCCGGACCGTCCAGTCGCCGGGGGCGGCGTAGAAGCGGAAGTCGCCCTCCGGGGAGGAGACCACCTCCGCGGTGAACTCACCGGAGGAGTCCAGCAGGCGGACGAAAGCTCCGCCGACCGGCTGGTCCCCGGCCCGCACCTTCCCGGCCACCACGACCTGGTCGGTGTCCTCGGCCACCGCCGTCGCCGACTGCTGCGGCGCTCCGCATCCGCTGCTCATGCTCATCTCTCCTTCGGTTGTGTCTTTGAAGCGGCGAAGCCGCTTAGCCCACACTCGGCGCTTGCGCCGCTACCGGCGCCGCCACGCAAGACGAGTTCGTCAGACAGAAGTTCAGTTCTTGGCGGCTTCGGCTGGGTTCTCGATCGGGACGCCCACCAGCGAGCCGTACTCGGTCCAGGAGCCGTCGTAGTTCTTGACGTTGGTGTTGCCCAGCAGCTCCCGGAGGACGAACCAGGTGTGCGAGGAGCGCTCGCCGATGCGGCAGTAGGCGATGGTGTCCTTCGCGGTGTCCAGCCCGGCCTCGGCGTAGAGCTCCTTCAGCTCCTCGTCGGACTTGAAGGTGCCGTCCTCGTTCGCGGCCTTGCTCCACGGGACGTTGATCGCCGACGGGATGTGCCCGGCGCGCTGCGCCGACTCCTGCGGCAGGTGGGCGGGCGCGAGCAGCTTGCCCGCGAACTCGTCGGGCGAGCGCACGTCGACCAGGTTCTTGTTGCCGATCGCGTCGACCACCTCGTCGCGGAACGCGCGGATCGAGGTGTCCGGCTCCTGCGCCTGGTAGGTGGTGGCGGCCTTGTTCGGCTCCTCCTTGGTGAGCTCGCGACCGTCGAGCTCCCACTTCTTGCGGCCGCCGTCGAGCAGCTTGACGTCGCTGTGGCCGTAGAGCTTGAAGTACCAGTAGGCGTAGGCGGCGAACCAGTTGTTGTTGCCGCCGTAGAGGATCACCGTGTCGTCGTTGCTGATGCCCTTGGCGGACAGCAGCTTCTGGAAGCCCTCGCGGTCGACGAAGTCACGGCGCACGTGGTCCTGGAGCTCGTTCTTCCAGTCCAGCTTGATGGCACCCGGGATGTGGCCGCCGTCGTAGGCGGTGGTGTCCTCGTCGACCTCGGCGAAGACGACCCCGGCGGTGTTCAGGTTCTCTTCGGCCCACTCGGTGGAAACCAGGACCTCTGCGCGGCTCATCGAGCGACTCCTTCGTTGATCTTCGGTGGTTCAGCGGGGATCTGGAGCGGACGCCCCAGCGGGTGCCAACCGCCGGAGCACCAGGTACAGCTGGCAGCCGAGGCAGTAGCCGAACACCGCGTTCAGCAGTGCGGCGACCAGCGCTAACGCGTTCGCGACGAGGCCGAGGGTGGCCCACCCGGCCGCGTAGCCGATGGTCGCCACCAGGGCGAACGCGAACCCGACGCCCTGCGAGAACCGGACGGGCGCCGGTTCCTCGCGCTCGGCCTGGTCGATCGGGGAGAGGCGCGGTTGCACCGCCTGCCGGTACACGAAGCCCCACGGGTTGAGCCGCATGCCGAGGAACGCGCACAGACCGAACAGCACCATCTGGGCGGCCATCACCCGCCAGCTGGCGGTGATCAGGCCGAGGGCGAGGATCGCGCTGGTCATCGCGGCGGTGAAGCGGACGCCGCGCGGGTCGAGCGTGCCGGCAGACATGGGACCTCCTGACTGTGGACTTCGGCTGCCGAGTCCGTCAGGCGGTGTGGACGAGCACCTGCGTCACGACACGGCCGTGCGAGGTGCAAGACGTACTACCGCCCGGTCAGTGCCCGCAACACAGGCTGCTACCCACGCGGCAGAGATCGACCGCGCGCCTTCGGGTCAGCAGTACATGCACGGCTCGGAGGTTACCGGCTGGACCGATCGGCGGGAAGGACGTTCACAAGGTGGGACGCGAACGCGCGCGCCACCCGGGTTCTGGCCGATTTCGCACGAAATCGACGCGCGGTCCGGTCAGGCGAGGTGGGGCTGGAGGGCGGTGGCGAGGTTGTCGCGGTGGGGGACGCCCTTGATGCGGAACAGCTCGTCGCCCGCGGCGTTCAGCACGAGGGTCGTCGGCGTGGTGTGCACGCGCAGGGGCGTGGACCACTCCGGGTGATCGGTGAGGTCGACCTCCACGTGGCGGACTCCGCCGGTGCGCTGGGCGAAGTCGGCCAGCAGGACGCGGGTGTGGCGGCACGGCGCGCAGAAGGTCGTCGACAGCTGCAGCAGCGTGACCTTCGCGTCGGGACCGTCGGGGAGGCGCTGCTTGAGCGCCTCGGGGAGGAGTTCGGTCATGTTCTGCCCACCGTTCCGCTCGCGGGCCTTGCCCTGTCCGGCCTTCCACACCGCGCCGCCCAGCAGCGCCGCGGTCACGGCGATCAGCAGCGCCCAGACGCCCGCGCTCACCCGGTGGTCACCCCGGCGGCGCTGATCGTGACGTTGTCCGCGACGCCCTCGACGACCAGCGCGCCGCGCTCGGCGCGCACCGCGGTGGGCTTGACCTCGAACGGCAGCATGCCGGGGTCGAGCGTGGTGCTGAACTGCTTGAGCACCGACTTCTCGAAGATCGACGGGAGCTCGATGGCGCCGAAGGTGCTGTTGTTCAGGTCCAGCTTCCGCGGCTCGATCTGCATCTTGCCGTTGACCAGCGACAGCACCGCGATCACCCGCACCTTGTTGTCCGAGCCCGCGATGTTCACGGTGCCGTCGAGCTGCACCACCGCCTTGGTGCGGTCGGTGCCCGCCGAGAGCTGCTCGTCGGCCGCGCTGATGTTGCCTTCGTCGTCGGCCAGGGCGTCCTTGGCGGCCGGGTCGACGGTGAGGTCCTGGATGCCGATCAGCCGCGCCACGTCGGAGGCCCGCAGCTTCACCCGGCCGACGAGCTGGTCCACGACGAGGCGGTCGGCGGTGCCCGCGATCAGCTCGGAGGTGGACACCTGCGCCCCGTGCAGGTCGGCCTCGATGCCGACCTCGTTGAACGGGCCCACCGGCACCGCGTTGGCCACCAGCTGCACGTCCCGGTAGTTCCCGGCGATCACCTGGGTGAGGAACGGGAAGCCGTTGATCCGCACCTCGGGGTTCTCGCGCAGCTGCAGCTGCTCGGCGACCTTCTTGGACACCTGGTACTCGGCGATGGCAGCGCCGCCGAAGTCGGCGCCCACCAGCAGACCCGCGACGATCACGAGGGCGATGACGAGCTTCTTCACCGAGCGGTCCGTTTCTGTCGGGGGCACCGGCGGTTCAGCAACCACCACGATCGGGTGGTGTCACTGTATCCGCCGCCCATCGTGCGATGCGGTCCACCAAGTTCGGCGTGGCCGCGCTCTCGGCGTGTCGCATGCCCGCTTCCAGCCACAACTCGCCGCCGCCCGCTTCGCTGAGGGCGACCGCGTCGGCGACCGGGAAGTAGTGGTCATCCGTGCCGTGCACGATCAGCTGCGGCACCGGGATGCGGCGGACGAGCTCGATCGGCGAGACCGGCACCTCGCTCCAGGGCGGGGCGAGGCGGACGCCGAGCAGGCGCGCGCTCCACCGGCCGTGCGGTTGCTCCAGCAGCCAGTGCAACCTGCGCATCGCGGGCGTGTCGCGCACCCACCAGCGCGCCGGGCTGCTGACCGCGACCACCGCGTCCGGCGGCGTGCCCAGGGCGGCCTGGCGCAGCACCACCGCACCGCCCAGCGAGAAGCCGATCGTGACGATCCGGCGGCAGCCGAGCTCGCGCAGGTGGGCGACGGCGGCGTCGATGTCCAGCGCTTCCGCCGGGCCGACGGTGGTGCGGCCGCCGGAACGACCGTGGCCGCGGAAGTCGGTCGCGAGCACCGGGCCGCGCCGGGCCAGGCGGTGCAGGACCCGCTGCACGGTGGGCTTGCGGATGTGGTTGGTGAAGCCGTGCCCGAGGACGAACCCGAGGTCGGCGGGCAGCCCGGGGCCGGGCAGCAGCAGGCCGCGCAGCGCGGTCCCGTCGGCGGCCGACAGCGCCACCGGGCGAGGCCGAAACATCCGCGCAACATCGGGACGGCTGTTGTTCACAAATGTGATGCGACCCGTTGGACCTGGGAATTTCGGCTGCATGTCGGTTATTCTCCTTGCCATCCACAGGCAACGACGCCGAGTCATCCGCCGCGTGCGGTTGGCCACTCCAGGCCCGGACGTCGGGTTCTCGCCTTGGGGACGGAGGCCCTCCAGATGAGCTCCGAACTGCTGCTGCTGACCGGTGAAGAAGAGTGCGAAGCAGTGCTGCCCGCGCTCGCCCTGCTGCCCCACCGGGTGCGGGTGCTGCCCGCCGACCCCGGCTCGGTCCTCTCCAGCGGCGCGCACGATGCGATCGTGGTGGACGCCCGCACCGACCTGGTCGGCGCCCGCGATCTGTGCCGCCTGCTGTCGGCAGGTGACGTACCGGTGATCGCCCTGGTCAACGAGGGCGGATTGGTCACGATCAGCTCCGAGTGGGGCGTGGACGAGATCCTGCTGCCGACCACCGGGCCCGCCGAGATCGACGCCCGGCTGCGACTGCTGATCTCGCGGCACAGCTCCGCGGGCAGCGCCGACGACGGCATGCTCAGCGTCGGCGACCTGGTGATCGAGGAAGCGACCTACACGGCGCGGCTGAAGGGCCGGGCGCTGGAGCTCACCTACAAGGAGTTCGAGCTGCTCAAGTACCTCGCCCAGCACGCGGGCCGGGTGTTCACCCGCGCGCAGCTGCTGCAGGAGGTGTGGGGTTACGACTTCTTCGGCGGCACCCGCACGGTCGACGTCCACGTCCGCCGCCTGCGCGCGAAGCTGGGTCCGGAGCACGACTCGATGATCGGCACCGTCCGCAACGTGGGCTACAAGTTCGTCCGCCCGAACCGCGGCACCAACCCGATCGCAGCGGAGACCCGCGAGTCCGCCGGGCGCGCAGCCCCGTCCCGCGAGACCACCTTCGCCCGCTGACCAGCGATCGGACTGACCGACGACCGGGCGTTGTGCCGTGATCGGACGCGATTTCAATTGAAATCGGACGTCCGATTTCCATTGAAATCGCGGAGTTCTCCACAGCGGCGGCGGAACTGTCCACAGGCGTCGGCGTGTCGTGCCCGCTCAGGACTTGCGTTGGCGCCAGGCCCAGAGCACGGCGCCGATCGCGAAGCAGATCAGTCCGGCCAGCACCGATGACCAGGGCAGCGCGAAGGCGAGGACCGCGCAGCCCGCGAGGCCGAGCGCCGGAAGAGCACGGGGGAACCAGCGCTGCTCGCCGGGCAGGGTGAGCGCCGAGGCGTTGGCGATCGCGTAGTAGCCCAGCACTCCGAACGACGAGAAACCGATCGCGCCGCGCAGGTCCGTGACCAGCACCAGCACCACCACCGCCGCGGTGATCAGCAGCTCCGCGCGGAGCGGCGTGGCGAAGCGCGGGTGGATCGAGGCCAGCGGAGCGGGCAGGTCGCGTCCCCGCGCCATCGCCAGCGTCGTCCGGCCGACTCCGGCGAGCAGCGCGAGCAGGGCGCCGAGCGCCGCCAGCCCGGCACCGATCACGGCGAACGGCGCGAGCTGCGGCAGACCGCCCGCGCGCACCGCATCGGCCAGCGGAGCCGACGACGTCGCGAGACCGGGGCCGAGTGCGACCAGCAGCGTGGTCCCCACCGCGAAGTACAGGCACACCACGATCCCGAGCGCGATCGGGATCGCGCGGGGGATCGTGCGCTGCGGATCGCGGACCTCCTCGCCGAGGGTCGCGATGCGGGCGTAGCCCGCGAAAGCGAAGAAGAGCAGGCCGGCGGCCTGCAGCACGCCCAGCGGCGCAGGAGGCAGAGTCGAGGCGGGAGCCGAGGCGCCGCCGAGCCACACCGCGAGCAGCGAAGCGGCGAGCGCGGCGAGCGTGAGCGCGAGCAGGATGCGAGCGAGCTTCGCGGTGCGGGTGATGCCGACGCAGTTCACCGCGCCCAGAGCCGCGGCGAACGCCGCGGCGGCGGGCTTGGCGTGAGCGGGGAGGAGGTACTCGGCGGCGGTCAGCGCCATCGCCGCGCAGGAGGCCGTCTTGCCGATCACGAAGCCCCAGCCCGCGAGGAAGCCCCAGAACGGTCCGAGGCGCTCTCGGCCGTACACGTAGGTTCCGCCCGCCGCCGGGTACTGGGCGGCCAGCGCCGCTGAGCTGCTGGCGTTGCAGAACGCGATGATCGCGGCCAGCAGCAGGCTGATCAGCAGTGCCGAGCCCGCCGCTGCCGCGGCTGGGGCGAACGCGCTGAACAGGCCCGCGCCGATCATGGAGCCGAGCCCGATCACCACGGCGTCGGCGGTGGTCAGGCGTCGCTGGAGTTGGGGCACGCGGCACTCCTGGCGGTTCGTTTCCGCAGTTCAGGTCCCGTGAGCGGTTCGGGGTGCCATAGCGCCCCGAAGCACTCACGGGACGCTACCTGGATAAACCGCCCGCGGAACCCCTCTTCACGCGTTGTTCGCCGGGAAGCTGGGTAACGTCGGGGCGTGCAGCTGACATGGCGTAATGGACTGGACAGCACGGAAGCGGCCGAGGTCATGGGCCTGCTCGACAAGGCGGCGGCGGCCGACGGGGTCGCTCCCGTCGGAGAACACGTGATCCTCCGGTTGAAGGCGCACCGCGACGTCGTCCACCAGATCGAGCCGGTGCAGGCCGACGTGCGCTCCGAGCACTTCGTGCTGCGCGACGCGGGCGGCAGCCTCATCGGGTACGCGCACCTGGACACCGAGCACGAGAAGACCTCCGGCCAGCTGGTCGCCGAGCTGGCGGTCGATCCCGACCACCGGCGCAAGGGCGCGGGCGCGCGCCTGGTCGAGGCGCTGCTGGACCGCGCGGAGCTCTCCGCCGAACCCGCCCCGGACACGGCGCGGCTGCGGATCTGGTCGCACGGCGAGCTCCCGGGCGCGGTGCGGCTGGCCGAGCGGTACGGCTTCGGCCGGCCGCGGGAGCTGTGGCGGATGGGCCGGGAGCTCGCCGAGCCGGAGCTGCCGGAGGTCGAGCTGCGGGAGGGCGTGCGGCTGCGCACCTTCCAGCCGGATCGCGACGAGGCCGCCGTGGTGGCGGTCAACCACCGGGCGTTCTCCTGGCACCCGGAGCAGGGCGGCATGACCGAGCAGGACCTGCGGGCGAAGGAGCGCGAGGACTGGTTCGACCCGAACGGGTTCTTCCTCGCCGTCGACGAGCGCGATGAGCTGCTCGGATTCCACTGGACGAAGGTGCATCCCGACGGAACGGGTGAGGTCTACGTCGTCGGGGTGGACCCGGACGCGCAAGGCGGTGGGCTGGGGCGGTCACTCACAGTGGCCGGTCTACGACACCTGAGCGACACTGGTTGCCGCCAGGTGATTCTCTACGTCGAGGCGGACAACGCACCGGCGGTGAAGGTGTACCAGCGATTGGGGTTCGCGAAATGGGATGTGGACGTGCAATTCGGGCGATGACCGTCCCGTGCTGTGCGTCACCATTACTCCCCGGTTTCGCCCCTTTGTTCCCCCGAAGGTATGTGCGTCTCCTTACTAAGAGTGCCTTGTTCACCTTCCGTTCACCTGGATGGTGAGGGGTGTCCACCCCGGCTCCTTAACGTCCCCGGTGCGCGGCGAAGAGCACGGGCCGACCAGGGGCTCGGTCGCGCAACCGCAGGTTTTTCCGACTGGAGGAACGAAGTGAAGATCAAGCGGCACAGCGCTGCGTTCGCCGTTCTCGCCGCGGGCGCGCTCGTGCTCGCCGGCTGCGGCTCCGACCAGAACGCGCAGGGGGGCGGCAACCCGGCTCTGGACGCACTGCAGGTCGAGTGCGGCACCAAGCCGGTCTCGGGCGAGGGCTCCTCGGCGCAGAAGAACGCGGTCGACGTCTTCGCTCGCGACTACGGCCTCAAGTGCCAGGGGCAGAACGTCAACTACACCAAGTCCGGTTCCGGCAAGGGCGTGGCCGCCTTCACCGCGGGCCAGGTCGACTTCGGCGGTTCCGACTCGCCGCTGAACGAGGAGAAGGGCGAGGTGGCCGCGGCCGCCCAGCGCTGCCAGGGCAACCCGGCCTGGAACCTCCCGATGGTGTTCGGTCCGGTCGCCATCGCCTACAACCTGGAGGGCGTCCAGGACCTCACCCTGAACGCCGACGTGATCGGCAAGATCTACCAGGGTCAGATCAAGACCTGGGACGACCCGGCGATCAAGGCGCTGAACCCGAACGCGCAGCTGCCGTCCACCGCCATCGTGCCGTTCTTCCGCTCGGACGAGTCGGGCACCACCGACAACTTCCAGAAGTACCTGAGCACCGCCACCGGCGGCGCCTGGACCGGCAAGGGCAAGACCTTCCAGGGCGGCCAGGGCGTCGGCCAGGGCCGTGAGGGCAGCGACCAGGTCGCGCAGTCGGTGAAGGCCACCCCGGGTGCCATCACCTACGTCGAGTGGTCGTTCGCCAAGAACCTCCAGCTGGGCCAGGCCAAGATCGACAGCGGTTCCGGCCCGGTCGAGCTGACCACCGAGAACGTCGGCAAGGCCATCGACGGCGCCCAGATCGAGGGCGAGGGCCACGACCTGCGCGTCAACCTCGACTCCATCTACGGCAACAAGGCCGCCGGGGTCTACCCGATCGTCCTCAACACCTACGAGATCGTCTGCTCCAAGGGTTACGACGCGGAGACCGCGAAGTCGGTCAAGGCGTTCCTGACGGTCGCCGCCAACGCCGACGCCCAGCAGCTGCAGGACGCCGGCTACGTGCCGCTGCCGGAGGCCTTCAAGGCCAAGGTCACCGAAGCCGTCAACGCCATCTCCTGAGTAACCCGGGTCGCACCCAACCTGGGCGAACAACGGGTCGAATCTACGAAGTGAGAGGCTGCAAGCAGCAGTGACCGACTCGACGAGAGCCGACCTGCGCCCCGCGGACACCGATTCCGGTGCCCCGCGGGGCGCTTCGGCGCCTAGTTCCGGACCGGAGGCTCCCATTTCCGCTCCCGATACCTCCGCGGGCAAGACGCACCGACTCGGCGACCGGGTGTTCTCCTCGATCGCCACCGCCTCCGGCGCATTCGTGGTCGCCCTGATCGCTGCGATCGGCATCTTCCTGCTGATCCGCGCGATTCCCTCGTTGCAGGTCAACGAGGTCAACTTCCTGTTCAGCAGGGAATGGGACACCCGCGATCCGAACAACCTCAAGTTCGGCATCCTCGACCTGGCCTGGGTGACCGTGGCCAGCTCGCTGGTCGCGCTGGTCATCGCGATGCCGCTGTCCTGCGGGATCGCGCTGTTCCTCACCCGCTACGCCCCGCGCAGCCTGGCGCGGCCGTTCGCCTACATCGTCGACCTGCTGGCCGCGGTGCCGTCGGTCGTCTACGGCCTGTGGGGCTTCCTCGTCCTGGGCCCGGTGCTGCGGCCGGTCGCCCTGTGGCTCAACGAGTACCTCGGCTGGATCCCGATCTTCGCCCAGGGCAACGTGAACCCGATGGGTCTGGGCACGGACATCTTCACCGCCGGGATCGTGCTCGCCGTGATGATCATCCCGACGATCACCGGCGTCACCCGCGAGGTCTTCTCGCGGACGCCGAACCAGCAGATCGAGGGCGCCCTCGCGCTCGGCGCCACCCAGTGGGAGGTCGTGCGGACCACGGTGTGGCCGTTCGGCCGCAACGGCTTCATGGGCGGTTCGATGCTCGGCCTGGGCCGCGCCCTGGGCGAGACGATGGCGCTGACCATCATCCTCAGCTCCACCACCGCCCCGCCCGGCTACAGCATCTTCGACGCCGGTGCCACCTTCGCCTCCAAGATCGCGCTCGGTTCCGCCGAGTTCAACAACAACATGCAGGTGGGCGCCTACATCTCGGCCGGGCTGGTGCTGTTCGTGATCACCTTCGCGGTCAACGCCGTCGCGCGTTGGATCGAGAGCGCCAGCGGTAAGGGGAAAGCATGAGGACCGACACCGCTGACGTGGAGCAGCTGGCCACGCCACCGGCGTTCCAGCGGATCAGCTTCGCGCGGAAGTTCAAGAACAACCTCGCCACCACGCTGTTCGGCGCGGCGTTCGTGATCGCCGTGGTCCCGCTGCTCTGGGTGCTGTGGACGCTGCTGGAGCGCGGCCTCAAGCCGGTGCTCAGCTCGACCTGGTGGTCGCACTCGTTCAACGGCCTGCTGCCCAACGACTTCGGCGGCGGCATCTACCACGCGCTGGTCGGAACCCTGCTCGAAGGCCTGGTCTGCCTGGTCATCTCGGTGCCGCTGGGCATCATGGTCGGCGTCTACCTGGTCGAGTACGGGCGCGAGTCGCGGTTCGCGAAGGTCGCCACGTTCATGGTGGACATCCTCAGCGGTCTGCCGTCGATCGTGGCCGGTCTGTTCATCTACGCGCTGTGGATCACCACCTTCGGCTTCACCCGCAGCGGCTTCGCGGTGGCGCTGGCGCTGCTGCTGCTGATGATCCCGGTGGTCGTCCGGGTCACCGAGACGATGCTGCTGATCGTGCCGGACGAGCTGCGCGAGGCGGCTTACGCGCTCGGCCTGCCGAAGTGGAAGACGATCATGAAGATCGTGCTGCCCACGGCGCTGTCGGGCATCCTGACCGGTGTGATGCTCGGCCTGGCCCGCGTGCTGGGCGAGACGGCACCGCTGCTGATCCTGGTCGGCTACTCCAGCTCGATCAACTTCAACCTGTTCCAGGGCGAACTGGCGTCGCTGCCGCTGGCCATCTACATGGAGCGCAGCACCGGCACGGTGGCCGGTGACTACCGCATGTGGGGCGCCGCGCTGACCCTCGTGGTCGTCATCATGCTGATCAACCTCGTCGCGTCGCTGCTGTCGAAGCTGTTCGCGATCAAGACGAAGTAGGGACCTCAAACATGGCCAAGCGTCTCGACATCAAGGACCTGAACCTGTTCTACGGCAAGTTCCACGCCGTGCAGGACGTGACGCTGCAGGTGCCCGCCCGCAGCGTCACCGCGTTCATCGGCCCGTCCGGTTGCGGCAAGTCGACCGTGCTGCGGTCGCTGAACCGGATGCACGAGGTGATCCCCGGCTCCCGCGTCGAGGGCAAGGTGATGCTCGACGGCGAGGACATCTACGCCAGCGACGTGGACCCGGTGCAGGTGCGCAAGACCATCGGCATGGTGTTCCAGCGGGCCAACCCGTTCCCGACGATGTCCATCCGGGACAACGTGGTGGCCGGCCTGAAGCTGGCCGGTGAGAAGAACAAGAAGAAGCTCGACGAGGTCGCCGAGCGCGCGCTGCGCGGCGCGAACCTGTGGGAAGAGGTCAAGGACCGGCTGAACAAGCCGGGCGGCGGCCTCTCCGGCGGTCAGCAGCAGCGCCTGTGCATCGCGCGGGCCATCGCGGTGCGCCCGGACGTGCTGCTGATGGACGAGCCCTGCTCGGCGCTGGACCCGATCTCCACGCTGGCGATCGAGGACCTGATCTCCAACCTCAAGCAGGACTACACGATCGTCATCGTCACCCACAACATGCAGCAGGCGGCGCGGGTGAGCGACCAGACGGCGTTCTTCAACCTGCGCGCGGTGGGCGAGCCGGGCCAGCTGGTGGAGATCGACGAGACCGGCAAGATCTTCTCCAACCCGACCCAGAAGGCCACCGAGGACTACATCTCCGGCCGCTTCGGCTGATCGGTTCCGGTGTGCGGGGGCGGCGATTTCGCGCGAAATCGCCGCCCCTTCGCACGTCCGGGGCCGGTTTCGCGAGAAATCGCCTTCCCGCGCCCCGTTGCGGCTGGTGGGGGCCCGTGAGTGTTTTGTGTTGCTATAGCAACACAAAACACTCACGGGCACTGACCAGGTGAAACGGAGCCGATGGCGGTGCCGAGCCGGCTCGGTGGGAGTCAGGGGGCGTCGAGCAGGGATGCCGCCATCGCTTGGACTGCTGTGGTGAAGGACTTGCCCTCGCGCTGCATGTGGCGGATCAGGTCCGCGTCGAAGGTCGCCAGGAGCGCGTGGCTGAGGAAGTCCGCGTCCAGGTCCGGGCGCTGCGCCGCGACCAGGGTCGCGATGTGCTGGGCCCAGAAGCGGTAGCTGGGGTCTTCGTGCTTGTGGTCGCCGCAGGAGGCTTCGTGCGCTGAGAGCAGCGCGGCGTTCTGCTCGCCGATCGTGGTCAGCTCGGCCAGGAACGCCAGCAGCCGCTCGCGCGGCGGAGCTCCGGGTCCCAGCGGCGGCGGGCCGTCGGTGACGTTCTCGCGCAGCGCCTGGGAGCGTTCTTCCAGGAGCTCCTTGATCAGGCCCGCGCGGCTGCCGAAGCGGCGGAACACCGTGCCCTTGCCGACTCCGGCTTCGGCCGCCACCGCGTCCAGCGACACGTGGTCGCCGCCGCGCTCGGTCAGCAGCCGTTCGGCCGCCGCCAGCACCGCCTGGCGGTTGCGCGCGGCGTCGGCTCGCTCCTGCCTGGGCACGTCCCCTCCGATCAACCGGACTGTCGGTCCGTCTATGCTACCGTCCCATTAAACGGACCGACGGTCCGGTTGTTGGGAGGAAACGTGAGAGCACTGGTAGTCGATCCGGCGGCGCCCGCCGGGCTGCGCATCAGCGAGGTGCCGGAACCCGAACCGGGGCCGGGCGAGGTGCTGCTCGACGTCGGCCACATCTCGCTCAACCACGGCGAGATCGCCTTCGCCACCCGCCGCGAGCCGGGCACCGTGCACGGCTACGACGCAGCCGGTGTCGTGGTCCGGGCGGCCGCCGGGAGCCCGCCGGCCGGAGCGCGGGTGATCGCCTTCGGCGCCGGTGCGTGGGCCGAGCGCATGGTCGTCGGAGCCGACGCGGTCGCCGAGGTGCCGGACTCGGTCGACCTCGCCGACGCCGCCGCGCTGCCGATGGCGGGCCTGACCGCGCTCCGCACCCTGCGCACCGCGCCGATCCTCGGCAAGCGGGTGCTGATCACCGGGGCTTCCGGCGGGGTCGGGCGGTACGCCGTGCAGCTGGCGGCGATGGGCGGGGCGCACGTCGTCGCGCAGGCCAACCGGCAGGAGGGGCTGGCCGAGCTGGGCGCGCACGAGGTCGTGTCCGAGCTGTCCGGCGTGGCACCGGTCGACCTGGTGCTGGACAACGTGGGCGGGCGACTGCTGGTCGACGCCTGGGGCCTGGTGAAGCTCGGCGGCAGCGTGCAGAACATCGGCTGGGCCTCCGGCGAGCCCGCCGTCTTCGAGCCCTACTCGCTCTTCGCGGTCGGCCGGTCGAAGTCCTTGAACACCTTCGGCGACGTCAGCGCACCGGCCGAGGACCTGTCCACGTTGGCCGGACTGCTGGGTTCGGGACGGCTCTCGCCGGAGATCGGCTACCGCGGTTCCTGGGAGGACGTCGAAGCGGCGGCGAAGGCCTTGCTGCGCCGCGATGTCCGCGGCAAGGCAGTGCTGGAGCTGACGTGAGGATAGGACTCTGCATCGAGGAGCGCGGGCGAACCTGGAGCGAGTTGCTGAGCGATGCTCGCACGGCGGCCGCGGACGGGTTCGGGGCGATCTGGCTGGGACAGCGCGATTCCTGGGACGCGTTGACCGCGCTGGCCGTACTGGGTGCGGAAGTGCCCGGCATCCGGCTCGGCACCGCGATCGTGCCGACCTATCCGCGGCATCCGCTGGCCCTGGCCGCGCAGGCGCTGACCGTGCAGGGCGTGACCGGAGGCAGGCTGGACCTCGGCATCGGGCCCAGCCACCGGGTGATCGTCGAGGAACAGTTCGGCTATTCCTTCGACAAACCGGCCAGGCACGTGCGGGAATACCTGACCGCGCTCCGGCCGCTGCTGCGCGGCGATTCCGTGGACCACCGCGGCGCGGCCCTGCGCGCCACCGGTCGCGTCGACGTTCCGGCGGCGCCGCCGGGCCTGCTGGTGTCGGCGCTCGGGCCGGTGATGCTGCGGATCGCCGGTGAGCTCGCCGACGGGACGATCACGCTGTGGGCCGGGCCGCGAGCGCTTGACGAGCACATCGTGCCGACGATCAGCGCAGTTGCCGAGCAGCCTCGTGTGGTGGCGGTGGTTTCGGTGTGCGTGACGTCCGAAGTGGACGATGCGCGAGTCCGCTTCGCCGAGGAGCTTTCCGTGGCCGGGGAGCTGCCCGCCTACCGCGCGATGCTCGACCGGCAGGGGCTCGCCGGGCCGGAGGACGTCGCGGTGCTCGGTGACGAGGTGGCGGTGGAGCGGTCGCTGCGCCGTTTCGTCGAGGCCGGGGCCACCGAACTCGTCGCGGTTCCGTTCGGGACCGCGGCCGAGCAGGAGCGGACCCGAGAGGTGCTGGCAGCGCTGAACTCGCGCTGATCACCTGCTCCCGGGGCCGGCTACCGCCTGTCGGCCGGTGGGCAGTTCCGGCTGGCAGGACATCGGGTTCTCCAGCTGCGCGCACGGGAGGTGGCCGTGGGACTCGATGACGTCCATGCCCACGTCCCTGGTCAGGTAGCGCAGGAAGCTGGCGGCGAGCGAACCCGGCTCGGGCTCGCTGTAGGTGTACCCGTACACCGTCTCCCAGAAGGGGTAGGTGCCCTGATCAGCGCCCTCCAGGGTGGCCGACTGCCCGCCGATCCGGAGCCGGACCACCTCGTCGAGGCTCTCGGTGGCCTTCGCCTCCGCGTAGCCCAGCGCCCCGGGCGTGCTCGCCACCTTCTCCAGCAGGGCGGAGGTGGAATCCCGCTCGCACCGGGCCGGGACCACGCCCGGGTCGAACACCAGGCAGTCGTCGGAGGTGATGCGCGGTTCGCGGCCGGGCACGTCGTCGGACGGATCGGCGTCGAGGACGTGCGTCTCGAATGTCTTCCTGGTCCCGGAGTTGGAGTCCCGGCTCACCAGCCGGATCGGCAGGCCTTCCTTGCCGCCGAGCTGGCCCCACTCGGTGTACTGCCCCGCGTAGATCCCCCGGATCTGCGCCGCGGACAGGTCCTGCACCGCGGCTTCCGGGTTGGCCACCACGGTGAACAGCGAGAACGCCACCGGCCGGGGCAGCAGCAGCGGGTAGGCGGCGCTCTTGGGGCCGTCGGTGAAGGCGATCATCTCCGGGCTGGTGAAATCGCCGTCGCCGGCAGCGAACTTGGCCGCGTTCAGCCGGTTCCCCGCGTCGTCGAGCACCGACAGGCCCGCACCGCTGCCGGTCGTGCGGATGTCGATGGCCGAGCCCGGGCAGGTCTTCTCGTACAGCTGCTCGGCCTCGGCGAGCGCGGGCGTGAAGGCCGTCGACCCGACGATCTCCAGATGGCCCGTCGCGCAGCCCAGCGGGGCGTTCGAGCGGTACTGCGAGACCACGTACTGCACGAGGATGATCGACACGAGGAAGGTGCTGAGCACCACCACGAGCCGGGTGGACAGCCGCTCGCTGCGGGTCTCCTTGATGACGCCGAACGTGCCGACGTCCTTGGTCCCGCTGCCCAGCAGGCCCTTGCGGAACAGCCGCCGCGCCACCCCGCCCTTGATGCCGCCGATGACCTCCGGTTCCTTGATCAGCTCGGGCGAGTTCAGCGTCTCGGGCAGCCGGTCCAGCACGGCCAGCACCTTGTAGTGCTGGTAGGGGTTCAGCGACACGCGGGGCAGCTCGATGACGTCGTCGGTCATCCGCAGGCCGTTGCGCCGGGTGAAGTTGGGCGCCAGGCTCTCGTCGCTGAGCTCGGTGATCACCATCCCGGCGACCCGCCTGCCGGGGAACTTGACGCGGATCCCGACGAGGTCGTTGTTCGGGACGGCGTAGTCCTCCGGCGTGATGTTGGTGGTGCCGTAGTTCTCGACGCGCAGCAGCATGAACGAGGGCGCCTTCAGCGGCTCGGCGTTCTTGCCGTGCACCAGCCGCTCCAGCGCCCCGGCGTCCTGGGACGAGGGGCTGGTGCCGCTGCCGCCGATGGTGTCCATCTGGATCCGGTAGCCGAGCCGCTTGCGGCCGGCGATGGCGAACTCGTAGAGCCCGAGGAAGATCGGGACGAGCACGCCGAGGGCCGCGAGGACCAGGTTCTAGGAATCGATGTCCGCCATGACCCGCTCCCCCTGAGCTGCAGATCAACTGGGATCGTCAATCTAATGATCCGCAAGGGGTTCCGGGATCTCCGGCGGTGAGCTGTCAGCTGGTGTTCACCGGATGTTGGCGTCGCTCGAACAGGTGACAGGGCGCCGTTCGGCGAGAGGCGCCCCGTCACCTCGGCCCGATCAGGTGGCGGGCACCTTGTCGAGGAAGCCGTGCACGTGCCGGATCCGGCCGTCGGCGTCGAGCACCGCCACGTCGAAGCCGACCACCACCGCCTCGCCGCCCGCCGGGCCGAGCTCCCAGGTGAAGCGGGCGATGTCGTGGTGGGCGTCGAAGAGCTCGCCGGGGCGGAAGGCGAAGTCCGGGAACTGGGCCTGCACCGCCGCGATCGTCGCGTCGATCGCCTCGCGGCCGCGGACCTCGGCCAGCGGGTCGGTGTAGGTGCCCTCCGGCGCCCAGAGCTCGTCGACCGCGGCCCGGCGCTTGTCCGCGTCGCGCTCGTTCCAGGCGGCGATGTAGCGGTCGAGCAGTTCGGTGTTCATCGGGTTTCTCCCTCGTTCCACGGGCTTTCGACGGGCACCAGCTTGCGGCGCCGAGGTCATCGCGTCGATTACCCCGGAGGTAATGGCGGCGGTGGCTACTGTCGTGGTGTGACGACGGTGGAATCGCGCCCGGTGGGCGCGCTGCTGCGGGAATGGCGCGAGCGCAGGCGGTTGAGCCAGCTCCAGCTGTCGCTGGACGCCGACATCTCCGCCCGGCACCTCAGCTTCGTGGAGACCGGCCGCTCCAAGCCGACCAAGGAGATGATCCTGCGGCTCAGCGAGCAGCTCGACGTCCCGCTGCGCGAGCGCAACGGCCTGCTGCTGGCCGGCGGCTACGCGCCCGCCTACCCGGCCGGCTCGCTGGACGCGCCCGAGCTCGCCGCGGTGCTCACGGCCCTGCGGCAGGTGCTGGCCGGGCACGAGCCGAACCCGGCGCTGGTGGTCGACCGGCACTGGCAGCTGATCGACGGCAACGACAGCGCCGGGCTCTTCCTGGAGGGTGCGGCGGCGGACCTGCTGGAACCGCCGGTGAACGTGCTGCGGTTGAGCCTGCACCCGGCGGGGCTGGCGCCGAGCATCGTCAACCTGGGCGAATGGCGCGCGCACGTCCTCAGCAGGCTGCACCGCCAGGCCACCGCGACGGCCGACCCGGTGCTGCGCGACCTCCACGCGGAACTCCGCGACTACCCGTGCGACCAGCCGGAACCCGAAGTGGAACTGCCCGGCGCCGGAGACGTCGTGGTGCCGCTGCGCTTCCGCCACGGAGGAGCGGAGCTGTCGTTCTTCAGCACCACAACGGTTTTCGGCACGCCGCTCGACGTCACGGTCGCCGAGCTGGCGATCGAGTCCTTCTTCCCCGCCGATCGGTCCACGATGGACTTCCTCCGCAACCGGTGACCCGCAACTTCAATTGAAATCAGACGTTCGATTTCAATTGAAGTTGCGGACCTCCCGGTGTGTCGGGTGCCCGACACACCGGATACCTGTGCGATTTCAATGGAAATTGGACGTCCGATTTCCATTGAAGTTGCGCAGGCGTCGTCAGGCCGCGGCGGATTCGTCGGCTATCGCGGAGATGAAGGCGCTGGAGTCCTTCGGGTTGAGGGCTCGGGTGCAGACCTGCTCGAACGCCTTGAGGTAGTCCGCCGTGTCCGCGGCCTTGTCCAGGAAGCGCGAGTTCGCCGAGTCGCCCAGGTGCACCACCTGCGGGTCCGCTTCGTCGGGGAAGGAGAACACCGCGATGCGGTCGGCCATCAGCGGATGCCCGCCCGCCCGGAACGGCAGCACCTGGAGCGTCACGTTGCGCCGGTAGCCGAGCAGCACGAGGTGCTCCAGCTGCTGGCGCATCACGCCGGGACCGCCGACCGCGCGCCGCAGCGCCGACTCGTCCAGCACCGCCCACAGCTCCAGCGGCTGCTCGCCGAGCAACCGCTGCTGGCGCGTCGAGATCACCGTGAGCCGCTCCTGCAGCTCCTCCCGGGTGTGCTCGCGCGCGTCCGCGGTCAGCAGCGCGCGGCTGTAGTCCGCGGTCTGCAGCAGCTCCGGCAGCGGGTCCGCGCCGTAGCAGCTCACCGCCTTGGCCGAGGTCTCCAGACCGAGGTAGGTCTGCAGCCCCGGCCGCTGCGCGGTGCTCGGGAACTTCTGCCACCAGCCGCGCTGCTTGGAGTCCTGGGCGAGGTCCACCAGCGATGCGAGCTGCTCGGTGGTCGCCCCGTAGAACTCGGCCATCAGCCGCACGTCCGAGGTGCGGACCGGAACCCGGCCGAGTTCGATCTGGCTGATCTTGCCCTGGGAGCAGTCCAGGTGGGCGGCGACCTCGCGATGGGTGCGGCCCGCCGTTTCGCGCAGCCGCCGAAGCTCGCTGCCCAGCCGTCGTCTGTGCACGGTCGGACTCTTACGCACCGCGCACCTCATCGACCGCGGTTCGGTACGTTCTCACCCGAACGAGGATCGCACATGGCGATCACAGCATCGAGTGCTGAGACCGACTATTAATACTTCCTCGGTCACAGCGGCGATGACCAGCGGGAACCGCTCAGTTGTTCGGCATCTTTCCGGTCACGATGAACACCACCCGGCGAGCCACCGACACCGCGTGGTCGGCGAAGCGCTCGTAGAACCGGCCGAGCAGCGTGACGTCCACGGCAGCGGCCACGCCGTGCGACCAGTCCGGGCTCATCATCACCGTGAACAGGTGGCGGTGGAGGTCGTCCATCTCATCGTCGTCCTCCTCCAGCCCGCGCGCGGCCTCCACGTCCTGGGACTGGATGACGCTGCCCGCGCGACCGGCGAGCTTGACCGCGACCCGGCCCATCTCGGCGAAGTACGGCTGCACGTCGGCGGGGAGCACCGCGTTCGGGTGGCGGCGGCGCGCGGTCTTGGCCACGTGCAGCGCCAAGTCGCCCATCCGCTCCAGGTCCTCGGCGGTGTGGATGGTGGAGATGACCGTCCGCAGATCGCCGGCCACCGGGGCCTGCAGAGCGAGCAGCCCGAAGGCGTGCTCCTCGGCCCGGGCCCGCGCCTCGTCGATCTGCGCGTCCTCCTCGATGACCTGTTCCGCCAACTCCAGGTCGGCCTCCAGGAGTGCCTTGGTGGCGAGCTCCATGGCGGTGCCGACCTTGGTCGACATCGAGGCGAGTTCTTCGGCGAGCTCGCCGAGCTGTTCCTGGTAGACCTCACGCATGCTACCCAGGGTACTTCCACCGGTAATCGGACAGAATGACCCGTGGTGAACCAACGGTTAACACGCCATGAGAAAACCCTTCGGGGTGCTCCTCAGCGTTCCAGTGGTTGGCTTGCGTGGCGGTGCGGGTGGCGGAACCTCAGACGCCGCCTGGACTGCGGGATCCCGTTCTGATGTATGTCCAATACACGGCGAACGGGCTGTCCTCGCCAAGAGCCCAGTCTGGGCGGGCGCAGTCTGAGAACCTGCGGCGGTGCAAGCGCCGTAGGTGGGTTATGCGCCTGGCGGCGCATGTGGCGCCAGGCGATCGATACCAGCCGTGCGTCACGGTCGCTGTTCACCGCCGGAAGCGGCTAAGCCGCACATCTGACGATGGCCGGTCCGTGCGGTCGTCTTGCCGCCCTTGCTCGCCTTCGGCCGGATCAAGTACTGGCTGATCTGCTCGGCCCACGGCTCTTGCTTCGGTTGTTGGTGTCGGTCAGCCGCAGATGTCGGTTCCGGCGTTGACCGTGGACAGGCCGGTCGGGGCTTGCGGTTCCTCCGACGGGTCCGCAGGCTGCTGGCGGAAGGCCGCTCCGCCGCCGCTGGGCTGGTTGGTCTTCGCATCGGCGATGATCGGCTTGTCGTCGAGGATCGCCTGGAACAGCGCCTGGGTGTCGGCCTCGCGCAGCTCTTCCATGCCCTCGTCGTTGGCGTAGCCCGTGGTGGGCACCGTGATGAAGGTGACGCGGCTCGGGTCCAGGCCCTGCAGCTGCTGGCCCAGGTCCATCAGCCGGTCGGCGCCGACGTTCTCGCCGAAGGTGTTGGCGCTGACCGCCTTGACGAAGCTGCTCAGCTTGCCCGGGTCGAGCAGCACCTGGCCGGAGGTGGTCTTGCGCAGCAGCGCCGACAGGAACAGCTGCTGGCGCTGCATGCGGCCGTAGTCCGAGGTCGGGTCGCCCTCGACGTGCCTGGCGCGCACGTAGTTCAGCGCCTGGTCACCGCTGATGGTGTGCTTGCCCGCGGTGGGGATCACGGTGCCCAGGGTGCTGTCCACGATGGGCTTCTCGGTGCAGATCTCGACGCCCTGCACCGCGTCCACCATCGACTTGAAGCCGTTGAAGTCGATGCCCAGGAAGCTGTCCACCCGCAGACCGGAGATCTGCTGGATGACCTTGGTGGTGCACAGCGGACCGCCCACCGCGTAGGCCTCGTTGAGCCGGACGTCCTGCTGCGCGGGCGCCTGCTGGCCGGTGTACTGGCCGGTCTTGGCGTCCCAGCGCTCGCACGAGGGCAGGTCGACCTGCAGGTCGCGCGGGAAGGACACCAGGACCACGCGGCTCCGGTCGGCCGGGATGTGCGCGATCATCGTGGTGTCCGAACGGGCGCCGATGGTCTCGTCCTCGGAGCCGACGCCGTCCTCCGGCTTGGCCCCGGCGCGGGTGTCCGAACCGACCAGCAGGAAGTTCTGGTCGCCGGTCTGCTTGGCGACCTCCTTGATGGAGTCGGACTCCGGGTCTAGCGCCGCGATGGACGACGGGCCCCAGAACGTGGTGGCGCCCCAGGCGAAGCCCAGCGTCAGGAACACCGACAGCGAGGCCGCCACCGCGACCGCCGCCACGATCAGGTGGGTGCGGCGTTTGCGCTGCTTCTTCTTCCACTCCATCCGGGACTGCCCGTCCCGTCCTTCGTGGAAGTCGAAGGGCATGTCGGTGCCGAGCTCGGGCTCCTTGCGCTTGCCGAGCAGCCAGGAGAGCTTCTTGCGGCGGGCCTCCTCCTCGGCGGCGATCTCGTCGTGCACCGCGGAGAACCGGGCGAGCGTGGCATCGATCTGCTTGATGTCGGCCTCGCGCTCCTCGTCCTCCTCCTCGTCGTCGGAGTCGAGGTCGGTGTCGAGGTCGTCGTCGTCCAGCTCGTCGAACTCGTCCAGCTCGTCGAGGTCGTCCGGGGCCGCGACGATCGCGGTCTCCTCGGCGGCGCTCGGCGGCGCGACGGGCTTGGCGATGGTGGTCTGCTGGTCCTCCGGGTTCAACCGCGAGACGACCGAGGTGGCCTCGGCGCGCGGAGGCGCTGGGGGAACCGGCGCGTGCTGGGTGGTGGCCTCCAGGTCCTCGTTGACCGGGGGCGGCACCGGGCGGCTCGGGGCCGGTCGGCGCATCCGGCGCGGCGGGCTGGCGGGAGGAGCCTCGCCGCCCAGGGCCTGGGTGACCCGGGTGGCCTCGGCGCCGGGCGCCGGAGCGCCGTTGCGGGGCTCGACCGGAGCGCTGTTGCGCGGCGGCTCGACGGGCGCCTCGGGGCGCGCACCGTTGCGGGGCGGCTCGACGGGGGCACCGCTGCGCGGAGGTTCGACTGGGGCGCTGTTGCGCGGAGCGCCGTTGACCGGCGGCTCGATGGGGGCGTCCGGGCGGACGCCCCGGGCGGCGGCGCCACCGGCGAAGGCGGCTGCGGCGCCACCCGCCGCCGGGCGGCGGCTGGGCGGAGGCGGGGTGTCCTGGCGGCGGCGCGGCTCACCCGCGGGCGCCTGCGGGGGGCGCGCAGCGGCGGGCGGCGTCCAGCCGGGAGGGGCGCTGGGGCGGTTCTGGGGAGCCGGGCGGCGGCGCGGTGCCGCTTCCGGGGGGCGCGCAGCCGGTTCCTGGGGGCGCGCTGCCGGTTCTTGAGGCGCGGGCGGGGTGGGCTGCGGCGGACGGGCGCGGCGGGGCTGCTGGGCCTGCGGTGGCTCCGGCTCGGCCGCGCGCCGGTGGTTGGAGCCACCGGGGGCCTTGCCGTGCTTCGAGAGCAGGTCTATGACTCGGGTACCGCCCGTGCCGTCCTCGCTCAGTGCGCGGCGACGTCGACCGGTTCCGGCTGAGCCGTCTTCCGGATCGGGTTCCGGGCGGGCGGAACGCCGGCGCCCGACTTCGCCATGCCGGGGGTCTTGCGGCACGCGTTTTCCCTCCCACCAGTGAAATCCAACGGTCTGCTCGATGCCGACGCGCTCGATACCCCCCGACGTGTATCGGACGGCGCCTCCGAGATAGTACGGCCGATCGCCCGAACTGACGATAGGACCGACAATTTCTTCACAATCAGTGCACGATCGATCGTGGCGTCTCGTCTAATACGGCCAACCGTGCTATGCCGTTGACCGGCGCAAACACTCTCGATTACACCGAGAGACGCCGAGCGGGTGCGATCAGTAACCGGCCACCTTTCGCGGGTGTGTTCCTCGTCGCTCGGCGGCAATCCCGGCCAAACGGACATCGGAACCGGTGCGGTGGGCGACCGCGTTGCGTCCCGACTGCTTCGCGGCGTAGAGCAGCGCGTCCGCGCTGATCAACTGCTGCTCGGCGGAGACCGGCGCGGGCCCGCTGGCGGTGTGCTCGTGCGCGACGCCGATGCTGACCGTCACCCGCAGCCCCGGGGCCATCTGCGACCACGGGAACGTCTCCACCAGGGAGCGGGCGGTCTCGCACACCGCGACCGCGGCCGCCGGCTCGATGTCCGGCAGCACGAGCACGAATTCCTCCCCGCCGTAGCGCGCGCAGAACGCGCCGCTGGGCAGGGCCTTCTGCAGCAGGTCGACCACCCGTTGCAGCACCCGGTCGCCGAGCAGGTGCCCGTAGTTGTCGTTGACCTGCTTGAACCAGTCGAGGTCGACCAGCGCGATGGCGAGCCCGGCACCGGTGCCCGCGTGCTCGGTGAGCAGGTCGGCCAGCCGCTCGTCCAGGTAGCGGCGGTTGTAGCTGGCGGTGAGGCTGTCGCGCAGGCTCTGCTCGCGGGCTTCGGCGTGCTCGCGGCGCAGCCGGTTGACCTCGTGCCGCAGCTGCTCCGGCACCCGCGGCACGTCCGCGCTGGAGCGCAGGTCCAGCGCCGAGCGCAGGTGGTGGTAGGCCTGGCGCCACTGGCCTCGCGAGGCCAGCAGGCTCGCGATCGATTCGTGCAGATCCGCCATCCCGGTCCCGTTGGCCAGGTCCTGGCGGGTGCGCGGGCCGGGAGGGAGAACAGGCGCTTCGCCCTCGCGCAGGGGTTCTGGTCCGGCGAAACCGTTGCGCAGTCCGGTCATCGCACTCACCTCCCGTCCGTGGTGTCGTCGGGTGTGACGCATCGCTTGAGCTGGTCTGACTCGGCTCTCGCCCAATTCGCTCAACCGGCTGACCCCCTAGCCCAGCCCGAATTGACGAGCACCGTTCGAATCCCCAGCTGCCTAGGATGTGTACCGGGCGCGCGGTGGATGTGGAAGCGAAACGGAACGGACCCACCCGCACGGACGAGCAGAGCAACACGTACGTATCGCCACCGCATTGCTGGTTCATCGGCGCCGACCCGCTGCGGTGTTACCGGCATTTGATCACGCAATCAATCATCCGTTCGGGCAAGGGGCGAATCCGCGGAGCCGCCCGTCCAGCACGACGAGGTGCTGCGAACCGATCTGGTGGCCGGTGACGGTGCCCGCCGTCCGGGTCGTCACCTCCACGCCGACCACCCAGATCTCGCCGCGCGGCGGCAGGCCGTCCGGGGCGTAGCCGGGATCGGGGCGCAGGGTGGACATCGCCGGGTCCAGCTCCACCGTGGTGTCGCCGAGGTCGCAGCTCAGGTCGGTGAAGTCGGGGTGCTGCGTGCGGCGGAAGAACTCCTGCTGCGCCGCGGGCCCGGACCGCGCGGCGGCGTTGTTCTCCGCGAAGTACCGCTCGACCATGCCGACCGCGGCGGGCTCCTCCGGCGGTGCCGCGCACGCCGTCGCGAACACCGACGCTCCTATCAGGACGCTCGGCCGGAATCGGCTGCGCGCAACGGTTTTCGGCATCTGGGTGGTCAGCCGCCGCTGTGGTCGATCTCCGCCGCGGTGGGCACGGTGATGTCGTCGGGGTCGTCGAGCCAGCCCTCCGGCAGCACGACCTTGCCCGCCGAGCCCTGGCGGCCGCGCGGCCCCTCGGCGTCGGTCGGGAACGGCACGTCCGGGTCGAGACCGGCCAGCAGGTCGTCCAGCTGCCCGAGGCTGGACACCAGGCCGAACTGGTGCCGCAGGTCCGAGCCCACCGGGAAGCCGCGCAGGTACTGCGACATGTGCTTGCGCAGGTCGCGCAGGCCCTTCTCCTCGCCCATGTGGTCGGCCAGCAGCTCGGCGTGCCGCTTGAGCACTCCGGCGACCTCGCCGAGCTTGGGCCCCTCCGGGATCGGCTCGCCGGCGAAGGCGGCCTGCAGGTCGCGGAACAGCCACGGGCGGCCCAGGCAGCCGCGCCCGACCACGACGCCGTCGCAGCCGGTCTCGGCCATCATCCGCAGCGCGTCGTCGGCGCTGAAGATGTCGCCGTTGCCGAGCACCGGGATGGTCTTGACGTGCTCCTTGAGCCGGGCGATCGCCGTCCAGTCCGCGGTGCCCGAGTAGCGCTGGGCCGCGGTGCGGCCGTGCAGCGCGACCGCCGCCGCGCCGTTCTCCTCGGCCAGCCGGCCCGCGTCGAGGTAGGTGATGTGGTCGTCGTCGATGCCGATGCGGAACTTCACCGTCACCGGGATCCCGGCCGGTTCGGCGGCGCGCACGGCGGCCTGGACGATCTCGGCGAACAGCCGCCGCTTGTACGGCAGCGCGGAACCGCCGCCCTTGCGGGTCACCTTCGGCACCGGGCAGCCGAAGTTCATGTCGACGTGGTCGGCGAGGTTCTCGTCGACGATCATCTGCACGGCCTTGCCCATGGTCACCGGGTCGACCCCGTAGAGCTGCATGGAGCGCGGGTGCTCGTCGGGGTCGAAGGTGATCATCTCGAGCGTCTTGGGGTGCCGCTCGACCAGCGCCCGGCTGGTGATCATCTCGCAGACGTAGAGCCCGGCGCCGTACTCCCGGCACAACCGACGGAAGGCGACGTTGGTGATCCCGGCCATCGGCGCGAGCACCACCGGCGGATCGACCTGGTGCGGGCCGATCCTCAAGGCGGGCTTGGACAAAGTGGCGGTCACGCCTCTCATTGTCGCTGATGCCCTGAACGACCTTCATCCCCCTCGGCCCTGGTGAGACCTGTCGCGCGGTTCGCGCGGGGTGGCCCGGCGACTCCGGGTGTGGTGTTCAGGCCCGAAAACTGCCAGGTTGGCGGGGTGATCGCTTATGTCGGATCTGGTCCTTACTGCTATTCCAGCTGTCTGGTGATGATGTTCGGGAGCGGGGCTCCGGACGTCGGGGTCGTCGAGACCGTGACCGGGAGCCCCTTCGGCATGCAGCTCGCCGGGCCTGAGCTGCCGTTCTTCGATCCGCCCGGGTGGGATCCCGGGATCGGGGTGGACGATGCGCTCGCGGCCTTCGGGTGGGTCGCGGAGACCACCAGCGGCGGTTCGGCCGATGCCGCGCTGGCGCGGCTGGCCGAGCGGGTGGCGGTGGGGCCGGTCATGGTCGGGCCGGTCGAGATGGGGCACCTGCGGTACCAGCCGAGCATGACCGGGCCGATCGGTGCCGACCACTACGTCGTGGTGCTCGGCATCGACGACGAGCACGTCCACCTCCACGATCCGCAGGGCTATCCGCACTCGCGGCTGCCGGTGGCGGACTTCGTCGCCGCTTGGCGGGCCGACACGGTCGACTACGGCGAGCCGTTCACGCTGCGCGCGGACTTCCGCCGGACCGCGCAGGTCGAGCCGGAGGCGGCCATCCGCGCGTCGCTCGACCGGGCCAGGCACTGGTTGCGCGCGGGCAGCGGGGACGCCGCGCTCGGGCTGGCGGAGCAGGTCGAAGCCGGATGCAGCGCCGATCTGCGCGGGCACCTGGTGCACTTCGCGGTCCGCGTCGGCACGCGGCGGCTGGCCGACGCCGCGACGTGCTTGCAGCGGATCGGATCGACCGGGGCCGCGGCCGTGGCTTCCGAGCAGGCGCGGTTGGTCGGCTCGCTCCAGCATCCGCTGGTCATCGGCGAGGACCGCGAGGCCGCCGGGATCCTGCGGGAGCTCGCGCCGACCTACGACGCCTTGCGGCGGCAGCTGGCCTAGCCGGGGATCCGGCGGTACTGCTGGGTGTCGTCGCGGTCGCGGAGGACCACTCCGATGGCCTGGAGCTGGTCGGCGAGGTCGGCCGCTGCGCCGCGCTGCTTGTCGGTGAGGGCTCGGGCCCTGGAGCGGAGCAGGCCGTTGGCCTCCTCGTCCAGGCCGGGCTGGCCGTCCACCCACTTGCGGAACTCGTTCTCGCGCGGGTCGGCGGCGCCCGCCCACGGGTAGCCGTAGCGCTCGAAGGTCTCGCGGACCTGCGTCTTCGACAGGTCGGAGGACTTGTGGCGGGCCAGCTGCCGGGTGGTCGCGTCCAGGAAGACCAGCTCCTTGCCGTCCTGGAAGACCGCGTCGATCCGGTCGCGCTGGAGGTACCGCTCGGCGCCGTCCTGCTTGAGGTGGACGCCCGCCGGGTCGACGGTCAGCTCCAAGGCCTCCTTCTTCGCCTCGACCGCCAGCCAGGCGCCCCCGAGCAGGCCGACGACGGTCAGCACCGGCACCGCCCAGACCGTCGGCAGCTCGGCGGCCAGGCGCAGCGGGCCGGGGGCGTCGCCGATCAGGTCGACGATCCAGTTCACCAGGGGCTTGACCAGGAAGCCCAGGCCGAGGCCCAGCGCGCCGCAGCCGATCCCCAGCGCCCAGAGCACCGAGCTCTGCAGGCGGAGGGTGGTGGACTGTCCCGCCTCTCCGGAATTTTCAGTGGTGGCCGCGTTCGGCGTTGTTCTCGCGTTTTGCGATTTCTTGTGGCTGGGTTGCATCACGGTCCCCTGAGGTGCGGTTGAGTAGGACTCCTGCCCCTTGTTCACGCAAGGGGGTGTCATGCGTGGTCTCCGGCGTGGTCGCACGGTCGGGAGAGGAATCGGGTGATCATCCGGCGCAGCATCGGGCGCGGATCGTGGTCGGGATCGGCGTTGAGGAACGCGCCGTCGATGGCGACCTGGATCCACTGCGCGGCCTCGCCGGGATCCAGCTCCGGGTCGATCGAGCCGTCGCTAATGCCGCGTTCGACCAGCGCGGCGAAGCCCGCGTGCTGGGTCGCGGCGGTCTCGGCGATGAGCTGCGCGAGTTCGGGGTCCTTGTCCACCTGCCGGACGAGCTCGACCATGATCCCGGGAGCCAGCGGATCCATCGCGTCCGCGGCCAGCACGTCCACCATCGCCAGCAGCGAGGCCACCGGGTCGGCACCGGTGGCGTGCCGCGCCACGAGCTCGCGGGCGGCGGGCAGGTCCCGTTCGAAGAGCGCGCGGAACACCGCCCGCTTGTCCGCGAAGTAGTAGAAGACGCTGCCCGAGCTCAGCCCGGCGGCCTTCGCGATCTCCGCGGCCGAGGTGCTCTCGAAGCCGCGTTCCGCGAACAGCGCGATCGCGGCGCGCATGATCGCTTCGCGCCGCGCGGCAGCGCGTTCGGGATCGGCGGTCCGGGCCATGCCACCACGCTAGCAGATTAACTGATTGGTCAGTTAAAGAATGGGAGCTGAAGAGAGGGCGCCCGCACGCGCGAGCGCCCTCCGTCGTCAGAACTTGGCGTTGAGGCAGGACAGGCGGCCTCCGGCCGTGCCCGCCTTGCCCGGTTCGGTGTGCGTGTGGCTCTCGTGGATCACGAACGAGTTCGCGTCCTGGCGGGTGTCGAACGACCAGGTGCCCTCCGTCGTGGCGGTCGCGTTGCCCTCCGCGTCGGTGTGGAAGTCCAGCCACACCTCGTTCTGCGGGTTCGCGTAGGCCGGGTCCACCGACGGCTTGACCGGGTCCGCCTTCTCCTGGAAGTGCGGGCCGGCGTCCTCGCCGGTCGGGCCGCAGGGCTTGGTGTGCACGTGCGCGCCGTACGCGCGGTTGGGCACCAGGCCCTCGAGCTCGACGGTGATCTTGGTGGTGCCGTTGGTCCGCTCGGAGGCCAGGTCGACCTTGGCGCCGTCCGGGACCAGGGCCGGGTCGTAGGTGACCGCCTTGGCGTCCGGCGCGAAGGTGCCGTAGGTCGCGGCCGTGCGCGCGGCCTCGGCGGTCTGCTGCTCCTGGCCCGGGGTCTGCTGCTCGTGGCCCGGCGGGTGTTCCTCGGGAGTGCCCTCCTCGGCGGGCTCGGGCTGGCCGCCGCACCCCGCTACCAGCGCGGCCGCCGCGCACGCGCCGAAGATCGAACTGAGCAGTCGGGTCCGCTGCTGGGGCATGGGTATCCGTCCTTATCCGTCACCGGCTGTAGCAGTGTCGATTCTGCCCGCGATGTCGATCTCGCGGCCACGGGCATAGGTGGGTCTCTCCGGATTGAGCCTAGGACGGGCTGCTCGCGGTGTCCTGTCATGTGAACCGGGGCGAATGCGAGATCGATTCGCGGTTAGGTTGGCGGCATGGCGTTGGCGCGGGGTGCGGACCGGACTTGGTTGGTGGCGCTGGCCACCGCGATGTGGGGCACGGACGCGCTGTGGCGGCAACCGCTCGCGACGACGCTCCCGTCGGCCAGCGTGGTGTTCTGGGAGCACGTGATCATCGTGCTGCTGCTGGCGCCGCTGTTGCCCCGCGCGTGGCGCGCGCTGCTGGCCTGCGGGCCGCGCGAGCGCATCGCGATGATCACCGTCGGCGTCGGTTCGTCGGCGTTGGCGACCGCGCTGTTCACCACCGCGTTCAAGTTCGGCGATCCGGTGACGCCGCTGGTTCTGCAGAAGTTGCAGCCGATCTTCGCCGCGGTGGCGTCTTACGCGCTGCTGCGCGAGCGGTTGACCGGGCGCTACTTCTTGTTCGCGGTCCCGGCGCTGGTCGGGGCCTGGTTGCTGGCGTTCGAAGATCCGCTGCACATCGAGGTGTCGCAGGTGGTGCCCGCGCTGCTGGCGCTGGGCGCGGCGGCGCTGTGGGCGGCGGGCACGGTGCTGGGCCGGTACGTGAGCCGCCGGATCCCGGCGCGGGACGTGACCGCGCTGCGGTTCTCCATCGGTCTGCCCGCGGCTGCGGTGGTCCTGCTGGTCAGCGGCTCGCCGGTGGCGGTCGGCTGGGACAACGCGTTCGGCCTGGTGCTGCTGGCGCTGATCCCCGGGCTGCTGGCGCTGGGCCTGTACTACGTCGGTTTGAGCACCACGCCCGCGGCGCGGGCGACGTTGGCGGAGCTGTCGTTCCCGGCGACGGCGGCGATCATCGGGGTGTTCGTGCTGGGGGCGGAGCTGAGCGCGACGCAGTGGGCCGGGTTCGTGCTGGTGGTGGTGATGGTCGCCGCGCTGGGCTGGCACGAGCGGGTCAGCCGGGTGAAGCTCGTGGAGGCCCCGGAGGTCGAGCCCAGCCCGGGCCGGTGAGCGGCACCGCGCGGGTGTCGGCACGTCCAGGAGGTGGCGCGATTTCAATGGAAATCAGGTATCCGATTTCAATTGAAGTTGCGCACCCCGTCGGCGTGTCGGGCACTCGACACGCCGACGGCGCGTCGGATTTCACGCGATTTCAATGGAAATTGGACGTCTGATTTCAATTGAAATTGCGTGAGTCCGTTGCCAGGGCGGACGGAGCTGTCAGGGGGCTGGGCGCCAGCGGCGCTTCCGGCCGCGGGGGATGATGACCGCCAGTGCGGCAGCGGCACCGATCACGAGCGCGGCGGCGGTTGCCACGATCGCGGCGGTGATGTCTGGGGTCGGGTTCACCGGCGGCGGCATGTGCACCGCTGCCGGGATGGTAGGCGGTTTTCCTTCCGCGGTGGGGAATTCCGCGGTCACCGCGGTCGTCGGGTCTACGACTCCGCTGCCCAGCAGCGGGTGCGGGGCGCCGCCCGGCGGCGGGTAGGCGGTGTCGCGCAGGCGGCGGGCGAGATCGGCTCCGGTCAGGTTCGGGCGGTAGGAGAGCGCCAGGGCGGCCGTGCCGGAGACCTGCGCGGCGGCGACGGCGTCTCCGCCGGAGATGAACAGGCCGTTGCCGCGCGGGCCGATGCCCGTCATCGCCACGCCCGGGGCCGCCATGTCCACCTTGATGCCCGGTGCGACCAGGGCCGGGGCGCCCTTCGGGTCGATCGCGGCGACCGACAGGACTTCCGGGTAGGCGGCGGGGAACGCGGGCACGACCTCCTCGCCGGTGCCGGTCGACGCGGGAGCGACCACGACGACGCCGGCGGCTGCGGCCTCCCGCACCGCGGCGGCCAGCGAGTCGCTCGGAGCGGCTGTTTCCGCGGCCACCGAGATGATCCGCGCACCGCCCGCGACCGCCTGGCGGATGCCGCCCGCGAGGCTGTCCGCGGTGGCGTTGCCTTGCTGGTCGGTGGCCTGCACGGCCAGGATCCGCGCGCCCGGCGCGACTCCGGAGAAGCCGCCGCCGGGGCGCGGCGCGGCGGCGATGATGCCCGCGACGAAGGTGCCGTAGCCGACGCAGTCCGGACCGGCGCCGGTCACCCGGCCGGCCAGCGCCGGGGACGTCGCGTCCACGCCGCTGCCGACGACGGCGACCGTGACGCCCGCGCCGTTGCCGTGCGGCCAGGCGCGCTCCGGCCGGAGCTGGGCCTGCGCCCACGGCTTCTCGTTGAGCTCCACTGTGGACCCGGTGCGGCACTCCTGGTGGGACCGCAGCACCGGGGAGATCGCGGGCAGCTCCGGAGCGGCGACCGCCACCGGGGCCGAAAGCGCCGACACGGCACCGAGAACAGCCAACAACCGAAAGCCATTTCGCACGCCTCGAAGCTAAGCCGCCCGAACCACCGCCGACACGTCCCGGAAAAGGGTTCACCTGAACCAACACCGGCCACTGACCACGGAAACCGGCCACGCTCACCGAGCACCACCGACCACGACCACCACCGACTGGCCACGAGCTCCGAGCTCCGAGCTCCGGGCGCCGAGGCTCGGTGCCGGGGTGGTGTGCGATTTCAATTGAAATTGGACGTGAGATTTCCATTGAAATTGCGTTGTTTCGGCGTGTCGGGGGACGACGCGCCGAGGTGTGTTGGTTGGTCAGAGCGGGAGGTCCTCCGGGTGGAGGTTGCGGAGGTCTTCCAGGGTCGGGTTGGGCAGGGTGCTGAGGCGGCCCGCTTGGCGGGTCATCGTGGACTCCAGCAGCTGGCGGGCGTAGCGGGCGTTGCCGAAGCTGCGGTCCCGCGGCATCTCCTCGAGGTGGCGGCGCAGCGCCGCCAGGACGTCCTCGCCGCACTCGTAGCCGTTGGTGCGGGCGCTGCGGTCGAAGATGTCGGCCAGCTCCGCCGGGGTGTAGTCGGCGAACTCGACGTGGCGGGAGAACCGGGAGCCCAGGCCCGGGTTCGTCGCCAGGAAGTCCCGCATCTCCGCCGGGTAGCCCGCCACGATCACCACCACCTCGTCGCGGTGGTCCTCCATCAGCTTCACCAGCGTGTCGATCGCCTCGCGGCCGAAGTCGTTGCCACCGGCCGAAGTCAGCGCGTAGGCCTCGTCGATGAACAGCACGCCGCCGCGGGCCCGCTCGAAGGCGTCGCGGGTGAGCTGCGCGGTGTGCCCGATGTACTTGCCGACGAGGTCGGCGCGGCTGACCTCGACGAGCTGACCGGTCGGCAGCACCTCCAGGTCGGCGAGCACCTCGCCGTAGAGGCGGGCCACGGTGGTCTTGCCGGTGCCGGGCGGGCCGGCGAACACCAGGTGGTGGCTGATCTTCGGCGTCGGCAGCCCGGCCGCGGCGCGCTGCCGGTTCGCCGCCAGCAGGTTCACCAGGTCCTCGACCGCCGACTTCACCGACGGGATGCCGGTCATCTCCCGCAACCGGGTCAGCGCCGAGGGCTTGTCCGGCTCCGCGGCCTCGGGTTCCGCGCCGATGTCGGCGGGCAGCATGCGGGACAGCTCGTCCTGGTCGGCGTCGGGGAGCCCGGCCAGCCGGACCGCCTGCCGGTCGATCATCTCCTCGAACAGCTTGCGGGCGGCGCGGCCGTTGCCGAAGTCGGGGCCGCGGTGCATCCGGCCGAAGTGCCGCTCCAGCGCCTGGTGGGTGCCCTCGCCGAGCGAGTAGCTGTGCGCCTCGCACATCCGCTCCACGATGGTGACCAGCTCGGGCACCGCGTAGTTCTCGAACTCGACGGTGCGGTTGAAGCGGGACGCCAGACCCGGGTTGGAGGCCAGGAAGCCGTCCATCTGCTCTGAGTACCCGGCGGCGATGACCACGACGTCGTCGCGGTGGTCCTCCATCAGCTTCACCAGCGTGTCCACCGCTTCGCGGCCGAAGTCGGGCCCGCCGCCCTCCTGCGCGTTCAGCGTGTAGGCCTCGTCGATGAACAGCACGCCGCCGAGGGCCTTGTTGAACGCCTCGGTGGTCTTGATCGCGGTGCCGCCGACGATCTGCGCGACCAGGTCGGCGCGGGCCACCTCCACCAGGTGCCCGCTGCGCAGCGCGCCGAGCGAGGCGAGGATCTCGCCGTAGAGGCGGGCCACGGTGGTCTTGCCGGTGCCGGGCGGCCCGGCGAAGATCAGGTGGCGGCTCATCGGCAGCGCGGGCAGCCCGGCCGCTTCCCGCCGCTTGGCCATCTCGGTGAGGTTCACCAGGGTCGTGACCTGCTGCTTCACCCCGTCCAGCCCGACCAGCGCGGCGAGTTCGGTGAGCGGCCCGGCCTCCGCGTCGCTGGTTCCGGCGTTGTCCCGGCTGTCCAGGTTCTCGATCTCCAGCCGGGAGCTGTCCGGCGTGTGCACGCCCGCGCCGCCGTTGCCGGTGGCGGTGCAGTTGGTCACCGCGACGTGCTCGGTGCTCTCCACCCGGACGCCGTCGCGGGTGTTGTCGAGCAGCTCGCAGTCCTCCAGGGTGGCGCGGCCGCCGTCGTGCACCAGCACGCCGTGCCCGTCGTTCTTGACGACCTTGCTGCGCAGCAGGGTCAGATCCGCGTGGTCGGCGACGGTGACGCCGTCGCCGGAGCAGTCGCGGATCTCGCACTCCCGGAGCAGCCCGGTGCCGCCCTGCTCGACGGCCACGCCGGTCGCCGCCCGGATCACCGCGCGGTCCGCGGACGGGTCGGCGTCCTCGCCGATGCGCAGGCCGGTGCGCGCGATTCCGCCGATCTCGACGTCCTCCAGCCTGCCGTGCCCCCCGCCGAACACCGCGATGCCGTCCCCGCGGACGTCCTGCACGGTGATCCGGCGCAGCATCGGGTTCGCCCCGGCGCGCACGGTGATCCCGGTTCCCTCGACGTCGTGCACCTCCAGCCGCTCGAACTCCGCGACCGACTCCTCGGTGAGCACCACGCCGTCCGCCGCGCAGTCGCGCACCGAGGTGTCGCGGAAGATCGGTCCGGCCAGCTCGCCGACCTCGATGGCGGCCTTGCGGGTGCCGAAGATCCGCAGTTCCTCGTAGCTGCCCTTGGCCTTGTCGGTGATCAGCAGGCCGTTGGCCTTGGTGCGGCCGATGCGGCAGCCGGTGAGCACCGGTTCGCTGCCGCCCAGCACCACCACGCCGTGCTCGCGGGTGCCGGTGAACGAGCAGTCCCGCAGCGTCGGGCGGCCCTGGCTGTGCACGTAGGCGCCGATGGCCACGTCCTTGACCGAGGTGCCGCGGATCGTGGTGCTGCTGTTGGCCTCCAGCGCGATCGCGGGCTTGTCGGTGCGGGAGATCTGGCAGTCCTC
Organism: Saccharopolyspora antimicrobica; assembly: GCF_003635025.1. GTDB lineage: Bacteria > Actinomycetota > Actinomycetes > Mycobacteriales > Pseudonocardiaceae > Saccharopolyspora > Saccharopolyspora antimicrobica. The sequence continues at coordinate 3,101,121 of NZ_RBXX01000002.1, forward strand.
GACGGTGCCGCGCGAATCGGCGTTCGCGCAGACGCCGTTGCCGCGGCTGTCGCGCAGCACGCAGCGGCGGATCGTGGGCGCGGCGCGGTCGCTGATCACGATCGCCGAGCTGCCCAGGTGCTCGATCACGCAGTCCTCGACGACGCTGCCGGCCTCGGAGGTGTCCACGATCCCGGCGCCCGCCGCGTTGGTGACCCGGCAGTCCCGCATCGCCAGCGAACCGGATTCGCGGGCCAGCACCGCGGTCCAGGCCGAACCGGCCACCTCGCAGTCGTCCATCGCCGCCTGCCCGCGCGGAACGTCCACAGTGGGCAGTTCGGGATCCCGGCCGCGCAGCACCAGCCCGCTGAGCTGCACGGCTTCGGACACCACGCGCACCGCGCTGCCTCGCACCGGGGACAGCTCCACGGTCCGCGAACCCTCGGCCGCGATGATGGTGACCACCTTGGTGATCACCAGGTTCTCCTGGTAGCGGCCGGGGTGCACCGAGATGACCGATCCGGGGCGGGCCTGCTCCAACGCCGCCGCAATGGTCCGGTGCCCGTCGGATCCCTCGGCTCGAACGGAAAGCACAGGCCGCGCCACAGATACTCCTCCAGCCACCGCGCGTCCGGGCGCGAACCCGGAACCGCTTGAGTCGAAACGGTGTTCCCAGCCTGCCCGGTATGCCCCGGTCGCTGTAGTCCCAACTACGTAGCCCGCAGACCCCTATTCATGGGACTGCCCGCGCAGGGTTACCGGAGGGTTAAATGGTGCGGACGAATCGGAGGGCACCGGAGCCGCCCGAACTCGGCGAACGCACTAGGGGTGACCGAACGTGGCCAGGGTGAGCAGGGGTCTGGTCGCGGCTTGCGTGGCGTCGAGCGCGACGGGCTGGCTGCTGGGCCGCTGGTCGCGCCGCCAAACAACGCCGGAAGTGCGCTGGCTGCGCCAAGAGCTCACCGCGACCAGCAACGCGCTGATCGAAGCCGAGCACGAGCGCGCCGACCTCCGGCGCGCGCAACGCGAGCTGATCACCGCGATCTCCCACGAACTGCGCACCCCGCTGGCCAACATCCGCGGCGCCGCCGAGGCCCTGAAGGACGGCGTGGCGCAGGAACCCGAGCGCTACCTGGACAGCCTGATTGGCGGCGCGCAACGCCTGAACCGCGTCACCAGCGACCTCTTCGAACTAGCCCGCCTGCAGGTCGACAGCGTGCAGCGCACCCCGGCCAGGCTCGCCGACCTGCTGGATTCCGCGCTCGCAGCGGCACTTCCGGTCGCGCTGGAGCGCGGCGTGCGCCTGCACGGCGTCGGCCTGGACAGCGCGACCGACCCGGTGCTGGTGGACGTCGCGGTGACGACCCGAGCGCTGGCGAACCTGGTGATGCACGCGGTCCGCCACACGGTGCCCGGCGAACCGGTGACGGTGACGGCGGTGGTGTCGGGCAACGAGATCGAGGTGATCGTGGTCGACGGCTGCGGCGGGATGGCCGAACTCGACCTGGCGGCGGAACCGGCGGACAGCGGCCTGGCGATCACCCGCGGCCTGATCCGCGCCCACGGCGGCGACGTCCGCATAGACCAGGTGACCGACGGCTGCCGCTTCACCACCCGCCTCCCCGCGGGTCTTCCCTGAACCGAACCGGTCCCGTGGTCACCTTGAAATCGCGGAGGTTCACCACCCCGCGCCAGGGCGATCCGGATCTGCCGTCCGGGTGGTGGTGAGCGGTCGAACCCCAGGAACCTCGGACCGGCCGGGTCGTCAGGACGCCGGGCCGAAGCGGTAGCCGACTCCCCAGATCGTGTTGATGATCGTCGGGTTGGCCGGGTCCGTTTCGATCTTCTCGCGGAGGCGGCGGACGTAGACGCTGATCATCGAGGAGTCGCCGACCTTCCACTGCCAGACGCGCTGCATCAGCTCGTCCTTGCGGAAGGTCTCGCCGGGGTGGTCGAAGAAGAAGTCCAGCAGGTCGCGCTCGCGGCCGGTGAAGCGCAGCGGTTTGCCCGCCTTGGTGACCTGGCGGGTCGTCAGGTCCATGACCAGGTCTTCCACCTGGCGGGTTTGCGGCGCCGGCTGCGGTTGGGCGGTGTTCCCCGCTGAGCGGCGGAGCAGTGCTTGAGCGCGGAGGACCAGTTCGCGCGGGCTGAAGGGCTTCGTGACGTAGTCGTCCGCGCCGAGCTCCAAGCCGTGGATGCGGTCGTCCTGCTCGCCCAGGGCCGTGACGAGGATGATCGGCACCGAGCTCTGCTCGCGGAGCTTGCGGCAGACGTGGGTGCCGTCCAGCCGGGGCAGCATCCGGTCGAGGATCACCAGGTCGGGGTTGAACGCCTGGAAGCCGTCCAGCGCCATCACGCCGTCGGCGGCCACCGCCACCAGCATCCCGGCGTGGTTGAGGTAGCTGGCGATGACCTCGGCCATCATCGGATCGTCTTCGACCACCAGCACCCGGTGCCGTCGCTGCGCACCGGACGGTCCGATGTTCACCGCACGCCTCCGATCAAGCCGACCGGATCAGAGCCTAACCGGTGCGCGGCCGACCACCCACCGTCACCCGAGGCCGGCGTGCGATTTCGCGGGAATCCGGAGCTCCGAGTTCCCACGAAATCGCACGCCGGGTCGGGAATCCCGCCTCATTCCGCCTTGAGCAACGGGGTTTGCAGCAGGACCGTCTTGCGCCGGGTGATGTACTGCGCGCGGCCCGGGGGCAGCTTCCGCGGCTTGGCGTCGTGGAACGCCTGGCCCTCCGACGGCGGGCAGGACAGCAGCGCGCCCGGCGTGTTGACCTCCAGCATCCGCCGCACCAGCGGGTCGTACATGGCGCGGGACAGGCCGTTGGCGCTGCGGGCGACGATCAGGTGCAGGCCGATCTCGTGGCCCTGCGCGAGGCAGTCGAGGATCGGCAGGAACGGGTTGTCGCCCTGGTCGGCGCCGAGCATGTCGTAGTCGTCGACGATCAGGAACAGCTCCGGGCCGCTCCACCAGTCGCGCTTGCCGAGCTGCTCCGGGCTGATCTCCGGGCCGGGCAGGCGTTCCCGCATCGCCCGGGACGAGCCCATCACCGCCTCCCGCACGAGGTCCTTGGAGACGGCGTAGCCGAGCCGGTACTCCTCCGGCACCACGTCGAACAGCTCGCGGCGGAAGTCCACGAAGGTGATCCGCGCTTCCTGCGGGGTGTACTGGCGGGCGACCGCGGCGGCGACGTGCTTGAGCAGGTTCGTCTTGCCGGTGGCGTCGTCGCCGGCGATCAGCAGGTGCGGGTGCTGGGCGAAGTCGTGCCACAGCGGCTCGATGTCCTCACCGGACAGGCCGAGCGGAACCCGCAGCTGACCGGTCGCGGCGGGCAGCTCGGTGACGTCGAGGACGGCGGGCAGCATCTTCACCCGCGGCGCGGCCGGGCCGTGCCAGGCCGACGCGATGGTGGTGATCAGCTCCTGGGTGCCCTCCGCCGTTTCGCCGGGGCCGTCCAGCCGGGGCACGCCGGCGAGGAAGTGCGCCTGGTCGTCGGTGAGGCCGCGGCCCGGGATCTTCGGGACGGTCCCGGCGGCGCGCATGTTGATCGCCGACTCGACCGGGTCGCCGAGCCGCAGCTCGAACCGGGTGGTCAGCTGGTCGCGCAGCCCGGCGGCGACCTCGCCCGGGCGGCTGCCCGCGATCACCACGTGGATGCCGTAGTTCAGGCCGCGGGTGGCGAGCAGGGTGAACTGCGCGACCAGGTCCATGAAGTCCTGGCGGATCGTGGTCCAGCCGTCCACCACCAGGAACACGTCGCCGTAGGGCTCGTCGGCGAACTCGCCCTTCGCGCGCCGCCGCCGGTAGGTGCCCATCGAGTCCACGCCCCACTCGGCGAACTTCTGCTCGCGCTCCTCCAGCAGGGCGTTGACCTGGTTGATGGTGCGCATCATCCGCTCGGTGTCCAGGCGGCCGGTGACGCCGCCGACGTGCGGCAGGCCGGCCAGCGAGGAGAGCATGCCGCCGCCGAAGTCCAGGCAGTAGAACTGCACCTCGCGCGGGGTGTGGGTGAGGGCGAGCGCGGTGATCAGGGTGGCCAGCAGGGTGCTCTTGCCGCTCTGCGGGCCGCCGGTGATCAGCACGTGCCCGCCCGCTCCGGACAGGTCCGCCAGCAGCGGTTCGTGCCGCTGCTCGAAGGGCCGGTCGATGATGCCCAGCTGCACCTGCAGGACGCGCTCTGCGGCGTCCACAGTGGTCAGACCGCGCTCCGGGTCGATGCTCAGCTGCGGCAGCATCTGCTCCAGCGTCGGCGAGACCTCCAGCGGCGGCAGCCAGACGCGGTGCGCCGGCGGGCCGGAGTCGTGCAGCCGCTGCACGGCGACTTCGAGCAGCGACTCGCCGCTGTCCTCCTGCGGCGCCTCCGGTTCCTCGGGCATCGGCAGTTCGCGCTGCGGGACGTAGGAGGTGCTGTAGGGCACGATCTGCCGGGCCACCACGGCCTGCCGGATCTCGCGCCGGGCCTGCCGGTAGGCGCCGGAGACGTAGGCGGCCTTGAACCGGGTCAGGGTGTCCACATCGGTCTTGAGGTAGCCCGCGCCGGGCTGCGAGGGCAGCTGGTGGGCGTCCGGAACGCCCAGCACGCCGCGGCTCTCCATCGCGGAGAAGGTGCGCAGGCCGATCCGGTAGGACAGGTGCGATTCGAGCTGGTGCATGCGGCCCTCGTCCAGCCGCTGGGAGGCCAGCAGCAGGTGCACCGAGAGGCTTCGGCCGAGGCGGCCGATCATCACGAACAGGTCCATGAACTCGCGGTGCGCGGCCAGCAGCTCGCTGAACTCGTCGACCACCACGAACAGGGTCGGCAGCGGGTCGAGGTCGGCGCCTTCGGCGCGGGCCTTCTCGTACTCGGTGACCGAGCTGTAGTTGCCCGCCTTGCGCAGCAGCTCCTGGCGGCGGACCAGCTCGCCGTGCAGCGCGTCCTTCATGCGCTCCACCAGCGACGCCTCGTCGGCGAGGTTGGTGATGACCGCCGAGGTGTGCGGCAGCTCGTCCAGGCCGAGGAACGTCGCGCCGCCCTTGAAGTCGACGAGCACGAAGTTCAGCGTCTCCGAGGAGTGCGTCAGCGCCAGCGCGAGCACGAGGGTGCGCAGCAGCTCGGACTTGCCGGAACCGGTGGCGCCGATGAGCATGCCGTGCGGGCCCTGCCCGCCCTGCGCGGATTCCTTGATGTCCAGCTCGATCGGCGAGCCGTCGCCGGTGACGCCGATGGGCACCCGCAGCCGGGCGCCGCCCGAGGCCCGCCTGGCCTGGGTCTTGGCCAGGTCGTGGGTGCGCAGGTCGCCGATGTTGAGCAGCGTGGTGAGCTCGAAGTCGGCGGCCAGCGGCTCGGTGGTGTCGGTGGAGATGGCCAGCCGGTAGGGCGAGAGCAGCCGGGCCAGCGAATCGGCGCGCAGCTGGCTGAGGAAGTCGGGCCTGCCGATCGGGGAGGTGTCCTCCTTGCCCGCCCGTCCGATCCGCACCAGGTCGACGCTGTCGGGGTTGACCTGCAGCAGCAGCGTGCGGGGATCGCTCTGCCAGTCCAGCGAACCGCCGAGGTCGATCACCGTGGTGTTGCGGTAGCCGCTGGTGGCCATCCGGCTGCTGGTGGCGGGCTGCGCGCCGTCGAGCACCACCACGACGTAGGGCTCGTCGCGGGTGGGCATCGCGTCGCGGTCGAAGAACGGGCGGCCCGCGAGGTCCTCGCCGAGCAGGCCCTCCAGCTCGCCGACGGTCTCGGCGGCCAGCCGGACCGGGCCGGCGCCGTCGGTGTCGGTGGGGTGCAGGCAGTGCGGCAGCCACTTGGTCCACTGCCACTCCTGCAGCTCCCGGCCCAGCACCACGATGCGCAGGTCCTGCGGCGCGTGCAGCACGGCCAGCTGCGCGATCATCGAGCGCACCATGCCGCGGGCGGCGTCGAGGTCGCCGCGCAGCAGCACCCGGGCGTAGGCGCGCAGGTACACCGGGACCGGCTGGTCCGGAACAGTGGAGTAGGCGCGGATGAACCGGCGCAGCGCGTGCGCGGACAGCGGCTCCAGGTCCTCGATCGGCTTGGTGGTCGGCTGCGCGATCGTGGTGCCGAGCTGCTGGTCGCCGACGGCGAGGCGGACCTCGCCGAAGTCCGGGTGGTCCGGCCGCACCTCCCACAACCGGGAGGTCCCGACCAGCGACCACGCCGCGCTCGGGTCGGGGTGCCGCCAGCGCTGCGCGTGGCGCTGCGCCACCACCGTCTTGCGCACCTGGCGGCGCACCTGGCCGAGGTAGCGGAGGTAGTCGCGGCGGGCACCGGTCATCTGGCGCTTGCGCTCCGAGGCGGCGCGCAGGAAGTTCGCGGCGAGCATGCCGAGCGCGGCGAGCACCATCATGCCCATCGCGAAGTACATGATGGTGCCGCCACCGCCCATGCCGGGCCGGAGGAAGATCATCACCATCGCCAGCGAACTCAGCGCCATCGGCAGGTAGGTGATCATCCCGGAGAACCCGCCCTGGACCTCGGGCAGCTCCGGCGGTTCCTGGAGGGTCAGCTCGCCGGACGGCATCGGCGGACCGGATTGCCGTTCAGGACGGCGGAACAGCGTGACGCTCACGCGGATTCCCTTCCCGCTGGGGAAAACTGTGACGGGAGAAGAATTCCACTGAGGACCGGGGATTTTCAGGTCACGTAAATCGGCGACAGCGCGATTACCGGGCCAGGCCCTATGGTTTTCCCAGGACGACGGCGGAGATGAACCTGCTGCAGCGCCGCCGCTCCGGCCTCGAAAGCAACTGTCCCCCGGCGATCGAGGCATTTCGTGTGGCGGCGTCGGGCATCCGAAGCATGGGTCCGGTGCCCGGCGCCGCCGCTCTTTTCGAATTCCTCGCGGGAAAAGGGAGCGTGAACCGGCGTGAGCACCAGCGCAGTCGCGGGTCTGTGCCGACTGTCCATCCGGGCGCCTGATCGGAACTTCGATCTCGCGGTGCCCACGGACGTGCCGCTGATCGACCTGATGCCGACCATCATCAGCTACGCGGGCACCCAGGTCGAAGAGGCCGGGTTGGAGCACGGCGGCTGGGTGTTGCAGGCCGTGGGTGGTGAGCCGCTGGACGAGGAGTCGACCCCGGAGGCCCTCGGGCTGCAGGACGGGGAGACGCTCTACCTGCGTTCGCGGCAGGAAGCCATGCCCGCGGTGCACTTCGACGACCTCGTGGACGGCGTCGCCACGGGCATGCAGGACCGGCCCTGGTCCTGGAAACCGGCCGCCACCAAGCGGTTGCTGCACGCCTCGACGCTGGTCGCGGCGGGGATCATCTGGCTGGGCCTGCTGCTGCCCGGCGACTCGCTGGTGCGCGCGATCGCCGCCGGGGTGGCGGCGATGCTGCTGCTGGCCGCGTCCGGATCGGCTTCCCGGGCCGTCGGCGATGCCATGGCGGGCACGGCGTTCGGTCTCGCGGCGGTGCCCTACTTCGCGCTGGCGGGCTTCCTCGCGCCGGGCCCCGAGGCGTCCGGGATGGCGGTGCTGCTGGCCGCGTCGGCGACCGCCGCGGGCGGCGCGGTGCTGGCGCTGGCCGCCTCCGGAACCCACCCGCACGCCTTCCTCGGCGTGCTGGTGACCTGCGCTTTCGGCCTGATCACGGCGCTGTTGTCGCTGCTGACGGGCACGCTGGCCGAGGCGGTGTCGGCCACCGCGCTGATCGCGGTGCTGTTCGGTGCGTTCGTGCCCGGCCTGTCGTTCCGGGTCGCCGGGCTGAAGATGCCGCCGCTGCCGACGAACGCCGACCAGCTGCAGGAGGGCATCGACCCGCACGCCAGCCGCCACGTGCTGGAGCGCGCCGCGATCGCCGACCGGTACATGACCTCGCTGTACCTGGCGGTGGGCGCGGTGTGCATGACGGCGGTCGTGGGCCTGCTCACCGAACCGCACTGGGCGACCTACACGATGGCCGGCGTGCTCAGCGCGATCCTGCTGCTGCACGGGCGCGACGTGGGCGGCATCTGGCACCGGCTCTCGGTGGTGCTGCCCGGTCTGCTCGGCTGCACCGTCCTGGTGCTGGCGCTGTCCATGCAGGACCTGTTCGGCAGGCTGCTGGTGTTCGCGGGCGTGGCCCTGGTGGGCACGGCGCTGATGGTCGCGGGCTGGACGGTCCCGGGCAACCGCCTCGTCCCGTATTGGGGACGCGCGGCAGACATCCTGCACGTGGTCCTGGCAGTGAGCCTGATCCCCCTGATGCTCACGGTGCTAGGCGTATTCGGCTGGATCAGAGCCTTCAACGGCTAGTGGGTGATTCCAGGCTCGTTTTGCGTGGCGGTGCGGGTAGCGGAACCTCAGAGGCTGCCTGGCTGCGGGATCCCGTTTTTATGTATGCCCAATACACGGCAAACGGGCTGTCCTCGCCAGGCAGCCTCTGAGAACCCGCGGCGGTGCTGGTTGTGGGGTGGGTTATGCGCCTGCGGCGCATGCGGCCCTCACCGCGCGGGTCCGGTCGTGCTCCGCGGTCGCTGTTCGCCGCGGGGAGAGCGGTTTCCGCCAGGCGTACGACTTCAGGTTCGGTCAGGGCGTTCGTGCTCGTGGGGTGGATCGTCCTCAATGTTCACGAGATGGGTAAGGGCGTGGGAGTGTGCAGTCGCGTCGGGATCAGGTTCAGGCGCACATGTTCGTCATGGGACGGCTCAGCGCCGGGATGCTGCGGGCCGATCCGGATATCCCGGACACGCCGCAGCGGCGGACTTCGCGCGGCATCGTCATCGGTGTCGTCGTGTCGGTCCTGCTCGGGCTCGGGACCTTCCTGTTCGGGCTGATCAAGCCCGGTGGCGCGACGTCCTGGCAGGTGGCGGGCGCCGTCGTGGTGGAGAAGGAGACCGGCGCGCGGTGGCAGTACGTCAACGGCGTGCTGCACCCGGTGCTCAACCAGGCCTCGGCCCGGCTGCTGGCCGGCGCCGAGATGCAGGTGCACACCGTGTCGGCGAACTCGCTGGCCGGGACGCCGCGCGGGCTGCCGATCGGCATCCCCGGTGCGCCGGACGGCCTGCCCACCCTCGGTGCGCTGAGCAGCGATCCGTGGCTGTCCTGCGCTTCGCCCGCGCAGGGCGGGCGCGATTTCGCGATGCTGGTCGGCGAGTTCGACGGCGAGCCGCTGACGGCCACCGACGGCGCGCTGGTGGCGGGCCCGGACGGCACGGTGTTCCTGGTGTGGTCCGGGCACAAGCTGCGGATGGACGTGGCCTCGGCGGGTCCGGCCGCCCTCGGCTACGGCACCACCGACCCGATCGCGGTGCCCGCCGGATTCCTCAACGCGCTGCCCACCGGGCCGGACCTCGTCGCCCCGGAGATCGACGGCCGCGGCGAGGCCGGGCCGCAGCTGGCCGGTGCGCCGAGCGTGATCGGGCAGCTGTTCCAGGACGCCTCGGGCGAGCCGTACCTGCTGACCAAGGCCGGGCTGGTGCCGCTCACCGACACGCTGTTCAAGCTGATCAGCGGTGATCCGCGCACGCAGGCGGCCGCTTACGGCGGGCAGCCGGTGGAGCCGCGGCGGATCGGCGCCAACGACCTCACGGCCAACGGTGCGCCGTCGGCGGCCAAGAGCGAGCTGACGCGGAACGGGGCCTTCCCGGACGCGCCGCCGGTGCTGGTGCAGGACGACGAGCAGGCGCTGTGCGTGGCCACCGAGCCCGGCCCGCCGGTGTCGACGAGCGTGTCGCTGCTGCCGAAGGAGCTCACCGACACCGCGAACCCGGTCGTCCCGCTACCGGGGATCACCGTGTCCTGCCCGCGCCCGGACCGGGTGGGAGTCGTGCCGGGCAGCGGCGTGCTGGTCTCGGTGCTGTCCACCGGGGACGTGCCCACGCCGACGCTTTTCCTGGTGGCCGACAACGGCGTGAAGTACCCGGTCCCGTCCAGCGACGTGGCGGGCAGGCTCGGCTACGCGACGGCCGCGGTGGCGATGCCCGCGATGCTCGTCGACCAGCTGCCCACCGGCCCGGCGCTGGACCCGGCGAAGGCCGGTCTGCCGGTGACCGAACTGCCGCCGGTGACGCCCGCGCAGTGCTGAAACACCCGGCCACGTCCCTGTTCTGGGATGTGGCCGGGATCGGGTGCCGGTTCTAGTTTCGGTGTTGTCCAGCAGTGCTTTTCGGACCAGAACTTCAGGAGTGAGCCTTGGCCGCGCCATTGATCAATCAGGACTCCGCTGTACTGCAGCAGAAGACCCAGGCCTTCACCGGTCACATCGGCCAGATGTCGACGATCGCCACCACGGTGCAGGGCTTCGAGGCCGAACTGCGTGCCGCCTACACCGGGCCGGAAACCGAGATCTTCGGCCGCAAGATCCAGGAGTGGGTCGAGAACTACCGGATCGTGCAGACGGAGTTCGACCGCGTCGTCCAGGCGCTCGGCACGACGCAGAAGAACACCCAGAACCAGTCGGACCACAACTCGGTCACGGCCGGCGGTCTGGACGTGTCCTCGTACAACGGGCTTCAGGGCTGAGGGAGGAGAACCATGAGTCTGCACATCGACACCAACAAGGTGCGCGAGATCCTGGACAGGTTCCACCAGGAGAACAACAAGATGCAGCAGTTGATCGACCAGGTGGTCCAGGACGGCAACGGCCTGGCGCAGGTCTCGGACGGTGAGTGGAAGAACGCCTGGGCCCAGGCCCAGGGCAAGGTGACCACGTCCAAGGGCAAGATGCAGGAGTCCTTCGGCAAGGCGACCCTGATCCTCCAGGACATGAGCGACGGCCAGATCAACACCGACTTCAAGAACGCCGCCGGCTTCTAGGACGGGTGGTCGGTGAACCATGGGTGAAATCGCCCACGACAAGTCCGCGACCGAGCACTACCGCCAACTGTTCAACGAGTGCACAGCCGACCTGACCAGCTGCAAGGAGATGCACGACTTGCAGGGAAGGTTCGACATCCTGGCGGGCAAGACCACCGAGGGCGAGTGGGTGAAGATCCACTTCAAGCGGTGCCGGGAGGCCATCACCGGGCAGCTGCTGGAACTGGCGAACACGACGCTGCCCGGTCTGAACCTGAAGCTGGACCGGGTCGACACCAACGTCGAGAACCAGTCGGACGAGAACGGCAAGAAAGCGGACGGCGTCAACGTCGCCTTCTGAGGCGGGTTTTCCGGTCGGCTCCGGTCGGCCGGAAAACACCATGGGGCCGTGACGGCTCGGATTCGGTTAGATCGTGGAGGTTTCGGGCGATGGCAGGGCTCTGGGAGCAGGTTCTCAGCTACATCGCGGAGAGCGCGCCGACATCGCGCGACGAAGTGACCGGCTTGCAGTGGATCTCGGGCGTGGAGGTCGGCGGCCTCGGAGCCGGTGGCAATTGGGACATCAAGAAGTTCGCCGACGCGACGCAGGCGACCACGCACGTGGTGGCCACTCCCGCCGGCAGCATGCCCGTCACGACGACCACGAGCGGCACCGTCGGCGTCGGGCTGAGGATGAACAACGCGGAGTTCGAGAAGACCGACGGTCCCTGGGCGAAGCTCCTCAAGACCGGCAGCACCATCCTCGACCCGCTCGTCCACGCGCCGCACCAGAACACGGTCGTCAGCATCCCCAGCTTCAACTACGCGATCGACGCGCTGACGAAGATGGCCGCCAAGGTCGAGGCCTGGGCCGACCGGTTCGGCCAGGAAGCGAAGGAGGTCGAGACCGGCGGCAACTTCAAGGGCGAGACGGCCAAGTCCTTCCAGAGCCTGCTGCAGAACGCCGGCTTGTCGCTGAAGGACTTCGCCAAGCTCGTCGGTGACCCGCAGGTGCTCCAATCCCTCGCCGACAGCCGGGACAAGCAGCTGGCGGAGGCCGTGGGGCTGCTGAACGGCTGGATCAACTGGCGGGACCACCCCAGCAAGCTGATGTCCCCGTCCATCGCCACGAAGACGGTCTTCGACGAGAACGTCACGCAGATCGTCCACGTGAACGGTTCGGTCACGAAGCTCGTCACGAACTGGGGAACCTTCGACGTCAGCGACTCCTCGTGGAGCGAGACCCTGCGGGGCCACCTGGAGAACGGCGCGAAGGACAAGTGGAAGGCGCACTTCGCCGAGCACCTCGACGGGGAGGCCCAGAAGGTGCACCCGCCGCTGTACACGAGCCTGATGACCACGGCGAACCGGATCAAGCAGAACCCGAAGCTCCAGCCGTTCGCCTCCAGCTACTCGGCGAACAAGGACGACCAGGCGAACAAGCAGATCGAGGATCTGAAGAAGGACCTCGACAAGACGACGAACGATCTGAAGAACAGCCAGGACGAGGTTCAGAACTCCCTCGACGACAAGCTGAACCAGAGCCAGCAGGACCTCAACGACCAGCTCAACCAGAGCAAGGAGCAGACCAGCGGTCTGGGTGGTGCGACGGGGCTGGAGAACTCGGACCTGACCGGTGGTGGCGGTGCCGGCGGTGGTCTCGGTGAGGACACCGACATCGACGCGCCGGAGCTCGATGCCCTGGACGAGAACGAGACGCTCGCCAAGAACAACACACCGGAGTCGCTGGGACTGGGCAACTCGAGCCTCAACGACGACAAGCTCGGCCTCGGTGGCGGGCCGCTCGGACTCGGCGGCGGGCCGATCACCTCCGGGCTGGGTGGTTCCAGCATGAAGGGCGGCGGGCCGGACGGTCTCGGCACGAGCTCGATCTTCACGCCCGACGGCGAGGTCATGCGCGGCCCCGACGGCACCCCGCTCTCGGTGCCCAACGGATCGGTGATCAACCCCGACGGCACGGTGACCAAGCCCGACGGTTCGAAGGTGCTCGGCCCGGACGGCAAGCCGCTCGTGCTGCCCCAGGGGTCCTCGATCAAGCCGAACACCTCGCTGCTCAGCCCGAGCGGCAGCCCGTACCTCGGCCCGGACGGGCGACCGATCTACGGGCCGCAGGGCTCCTCGCTGTCGCCCACCGGGCACCTGCTGGACCCGAACGGCCGGATGATCTTCGGTCCGGGCGGCAAGCCGATCACGGTGCCCGACGCGGTGCACAACAGCACGAAGCTCGCGACCGGTCCCGGCAAGCAGCTGAACCTGGGGCCCGCGGAGATCGGCGATCCGGCGAAGCGGTCGACGGTGAACTCCTCGGCCCTCGACGACAAGCTGCGCAAGCCGTTCTCGATCGGAACCGAGTCCATGGGCCCCGGCGGCCGCAGTGGCCAGAACGGCCAGCAGCCGATGATGCCACCGCCGATGGCGGGCGGTGGCGCAGGAGGCCAGGGCGAGCGCGAGCGGCAGAAGACCACCTGGCTGTCCGAGGAAGAGGAGACCTGGGGCGCCACGGGCGGCTTCACCGGCGCGATCGGCCGCTGACGACCAGCCGACCGACCAATCGGTTTCGCAATTTCAATTGAAATCAGACGTCTGATTTCAATTGAAATTGCGGATTCCGGGCGGTCGGTCGCCGGATGTGAGGAGTGCGGGATGAACTTCGGGAACTTGCAGGCGCAGCTCGACGAGACGCTCGCCGAGCTGAACAAGCAGCGCGAGGAGCTGCAGCGGGTCGAGGACGACCTGGCCAAGAAGACCGCTTCGGTGCGCTCGAAGGACCGGATGGTGACGGCCACCGTCCGGGTCGGCGGCGAACTGTCCAAACTGGAGTTCCACGACGACCGCTACCGCTCGATGCCCAGGGCCGAGCTGGCCGCGGCCATCGTGAAGGTCGTGACCGAGGCCCAGCAGCAGTTGCAGTCGGAGGTCAACGAGACGATCCAGCCCCACCTGGGTGACACCGCCGAGCTGCGCAAGCAGTTCCGCGACGAGTCGCCGTGGGGCGACTTCCTGGCGCCGCTGCTGGACATGCAGCAGGAGGCGGCGTCCTGGCTGAAGGGGAGCAACGGCAATGGCCGGTGAGAACGAGATCGTCTCCATCCCGCCGGACCTGAAGCAGAAGTTCGCCGCTCTCGCCCCGTCCGAGCTGGCGCTGAAGAAGGCCTGCCGGATCTGGGAGGGGATGGACGCCGAGCTCCAGGTGGCAGCGGGCAACGACGACGAGACCGCCCGGTCCATCAAGAAGGAGGCCAAGAACCTCAACAGCAACATCACCGGGATGCTCGACTCGCTCAGCCAGCTGTTCAACCTGACCACGGTGAAGGGCCAGAAAGCGGCCGACAACCACGACAAGCAGTCCGACTACAACTCGCACTCCGCGAACAGCATCGACACCGGTAACTGACGGCTCCAGCAGTGCACCACCCCGCGGCGGGGTGGCGGATCGGGAAAGGGGATGTGCTCGGCCGTGGCGTTGTACATCCCACCCGAACACGCCGAAGCGTTCGCGGGCCTCACCGGCTCGCAGTGGCCGGAGGCCGACGAGGACCGGCTGCGCGCGCTGGCCGAGCAGTACCTGGAGCTGGCTGGCGAGCTGGACTCGCTGCAGGCGCACCTGCACGACTTCGTCAACGCCATCAAGAACTCCACCGAGGGCGATTTCGCGAAGGCCTTCGGCGAGTACGCCAACCAGTACATCAGCCCCGGCAAAGAGGGCCAGATCCCGCTGCAGTCGGCCGTCGACGGTGCCCGCGCGATGCACAAGTACCTGCGCAAGGTGGCCGCGCAGGTCGAGTACATGAAGATCCAGGCCATCGCGCAGCTGATCTTCATGGCGATCGAGATCGCGATCGCGATCGCCCTGGCGGTGCCCACCGGCGGGCTCTCGCTGGCGAAGATCGGCCTGATCAAGGCCATCGCGCAGGCGGTGCTGAAGCTGCTGCTGCAGCTGCTGATCGCGACGATCATCTCGCTGGTCGTCGAGGTGCTCTTCGCCGCGATCCTGGACGCCGCCACCCAGCAGTGGCAGATCGACCAGGGCCTGCGCGACGGCTGGGACAACAACCTCACCGAGGCGGCGCTGAAGGGCGCGGCGATCTCCGGTGCGCTCGGCGGTATCGCCTCGCTGGGCGCGGCGTACCTGGGCAAGGGCCTGAGCAAGCTGCTGGGCAAGGCGTTCAACAGCAACTTCATGAACAAGCTGGCGCCGTTCAACAAGATCGGCGGCAAGCTGCAGGACTTCGACGACTTCCTGGGCAAGGGCGTCAAGGACGCGTTCGGGGAGAACGGCGGCAAGTTCGGGTCGGGCATGGCCTCGACGACCAAGAACTTCTCCACCTACATGATGACCGGGTTCGGCAACGGCAAGATCGCCAACTTCGCCGGCATCAAGGGCCTCGGCAAGCTCAGCGCCGGCGCGGGCCACAACTTCAAGAACCAGCTCGGCGAGGTGTTCGCCAAGAACTTCGGCGAGAAGTTCGGCGAGAGCGCTGGCAAGCAGCAGGCCAAGGAGCTGGGCGAGAAGGTCGCCGAGACGATCACCAAGAACATCGGCAAGAACCCGATCCAGGTGCTGTCGAAGGAGCTCGACGAGGTGCTCGCCCCGCACACGAAGGTGCTGGGCAAGGAGACCGTCGAGAACCTCGCCAGCAAGTACCCGAAGGCCATCCAGGACGCGGTCAACCTGCACGCCAAACCGAGCAAGCTGATGATGTTCAGCACCTCCGTGCTGGGCTCACCGGTCCACGGCGTGCACGGCGTGCTCAGCGAGGGCTTCAACAACCTCTTCTTCGGCGACGAGAAGGAGTTCAAGGTCTCCTGGTACAGCTTCACCGGTGGTGCGGTGATGGGTGCCGCGGAGTCCCTGGGCGAGCAGTTCGTCGGCGACCCGCTGTCGGACAAGGTCAAGAACGCGGTGTGGGGAAACCCGACGATGTCCCTCCCGGACGCGCCCACGGCCGCCAACATCCAGACCGAGTCCGACGCCACCAAGCTGGGCGGATCGCCCACCAGCGGCGACAGCACGATCAGCGACAGCTCGACCCTCGTCGACGACTCGTCGTCGGACAGCGGCTCCACGCTCGACGACGACTCGTCGAGCGTGAGCAGCTACTCGACCGATGACGACGGGCCGCTCAACTGGCTGGACGTACCGGACGACAAGCCGACCAGCATCGGCGAGTTCCCGAGCACCTCCGGCACGCAGGAGTCCACATCGGACACGGTCGTCACCGAGAGCGGCCCGGGCGAGGACCGCAAGGACGACGACTTCGACGGCGACCTGCTCGAACTGGACGAGCCCGAGAACCGCGGCGCCGACCAGCAGCAGTCCGAGGTCCAGGGCAACGGCCAGCACGCCGTGGCCACGCCGACCGGTGTCGCGCCGCCGACCCAGGTCCCGACGACGTCGAGCCCGCAACCCACCCAGACCACGACGCCGACCACGCAGACCGCGCCGAAGAGCGGCGGTCCGAACCCCGCTGCGAGCGGCCCCGGCGCGACCCCGAACACCGCGCTGCACAACCCGTCCCCGGTGTCGACGGAGGCGAACCCGTCCACGTCGAACACCGAGTCCACCCCGGCGCAGCCGACCCCGGTCGTCTCCGAATCGGGCACCGGCGCGCCCACCGATTCGCAGACCACCCACGCTGATCAGAGCCCGCCGACACCAGTCACGACGAGCTCCGAGCCGACCACGCATCCGACCGCGGAGAGCGCGCAGCAGAACTACAGCCCGCAGCTCAACACCGAGACGACGCTCCCGTCGAGCCTCTTCGACGACCTGCCGGACTACTCCGATCAGGGCGGACCGCACCTCGACCCGACGGCTAACCAGCCGGACAGCAGCGGCGCAAAGCCGTTCGACGATTCGTCGGACCGGGGCGGGCAGCGCGAGGTGACGCTGGAATCCGCCAGCTCGGTCGCCTTCGCGCAGGCCCTCAACGGCGCATCGGACCAGCCGCACGGGAACGGCACGCCGGACACCGATCCCGAAGCGACGGAACTGCAGTCGCTTCCGCAGGATTCGGATCGGCCCGAGGACAAGTCGTTGCCGGATGTCCCGCAGGATTCGACCGGTCCTGAGGAAAAGCCGCTGCCGGGGATTCCGCAGGGCTCGAACGATCCTGCGGACAAGCCGCTGCCGCCGCGTCCGCTGCCTGCGAAGGTGCCTTACGCGCTGGCCACCAAGGGTGCGCTTTCGCCCAGCACGGTGCTGCTCTCCTTCGACGGCCAGGTGATGGGCCCGTTCAGCGGCAAGGACTGGGCGCACCACGCCGACCAGTTCGCCGCCAAGGTCGCCGGTCACGTCCGGCTCGACGACGCCACGGCGACCGCCGACCTGCGCAAGCAGCTCACCGACTACGCCAACACCAAGGGCGTTCAGGGCCTGCTGCACGCGCTCGCGGGCAACGGCAAGCAGTTCCAGCTGACCACCGGCACGGGAACGCACCTGGACGTCTTCCTGAAGCTGCCCGCCGGCGACATCCGCTCGGTCGACCCGAAGACGCCGGACCTGCTGAACGTCCAGGACAAGCTCAAGCAGGAGACGTCGCAGAAGTGGGAGCACAGCACCGAGATCGGCCGTCGCCGCCCGGTGAACACCGTGGTCGGCGGGCTCATCTCGCTGGCCAACAACCTCGCCTCCGTCGTCCCGGCCCTCAACCTCGGCGGCGAGGTCACCACCAAGTCCGGTGCGCGGCAGTACAACACCGTGGTCGGCTCGATGAAGCCCGGCTCGGCCAAGCACGCCTTCGACGTCGACTTCGGGCTGCACTGGGAGACCGGTGACGGCCGCACCGGGCAGGCCGAGCTCGGCACCGGGCGGCTGGCCTTCCCGGAGAACCACCTGGTCGACAGCGCCGACCTGCCCACCGGTGAGCGGCCGCACACCACGCCGGTCGCGCTGCCCACCAAGCTGACCGAGCTGGTGGCCGCGGTCGACACCGTGGTGCTCGGCGACGTCCAGAAGGTCCTCTCGCAGCTGCCGGACCACGTCAAGCAGGACAGCGCGTTGCGCAAGAAGCTCGGCGACAGCCTCAACCCCGCGCTGTTCGAAGAGGCGTCGGTGCAGGGCCTGGTGCACGGCGTCACCATCACCCACCACTCCGAGCACGGCCGCAAGCTGCCGCCGCTGTCGATCAAGCCGGGCACCAAGCCCGCCGAGGTCTCGCTGCACGTCCGACCGCAGCTCGCCGGCTACCGCGAGGTCGGCGGCTTCACCGCGCTGACCGGCACCGACCACCGGCAGGGCTACGAGAACCTGCAGGAGACCAGCGTTCCCACGGCCTTCGAGGCCGGGCTGCGGGCCCGCTACCTGGACGGGCTCGGCAACGACGTGCAGCTGGGCCCGAACCTGCAGGTCTACGCCGGGCCGTCGTACAAGGAGACCAGCACCGGCAAGGAGTCCTGGGCGCTCAAGCAGAAGGCCAGGGTCGAGGGCCCGGTCGTGGTGTTCGAGCTGGACACCAGCCTGAAGCTGGAGCTGGAGTCGCAGAAGTTCGGCGGCAAGTCACTGACCTACCAGGACCTCGGCACCGTCGACGGCGCGGCGCACCACGTGGTGGTCGAGGAGTCCAAGGCGCAGGAGTTCCGCGACCTGCTCGCCTCCGCGCTGGGCGACCGCCCGGCCCAGCAGCCGACGGTCACGGCACCAGGCCTGGACCCACAGCGGGCCGCGGATCTGCAGTCGGCCGCGGACAGCGGGCTGCTGACCGATCTGACGCACATCGAGAACGCCTCGAAGGTCTTCGACGGGGTGCGCCAGGTGCTGCACGAGCGGCTGCGGGGCGCGGGCGTGGAGCTCGACGCCAAGACCCGCAACAGCATCGACCGGCAGCTCCAGGCGCTCAACCCGTTCGAGCTCGCGGCGAAGTACCGCGGCCTGGCCCACCGCTACGACGACGCTCCTGCCGCGTTGCACAAGGTGACCGTGCAGGTCGGCGACCGGACCTTCACCGTCACCGTCGACGGCGTGCTGGGCAAGGTGGTCGGCGAGCAGCAGGTCGACAAGGCGGTGCTGACCGAGACCAGCACGACCGGCGCGAGCTGGCGGACGCGCGCCAAGAACGCCTTCAGCATCAGCGGCAACCTCGCCGCCTACGCGCGGAAGCGGCTGGGCGACGGGATGTACCGCGCCATGTACGCGGGCGGCACGGTCGGCGTTCAGGGCAAGGGCGAGTTCAGCAAGAACAGCAGCTACCAGAGCGGATCGGGTCAGGAGGACAAGCACAAGTACAGCGGCCCGGCCAGCCGCGTCCGGCGCGAGATCACGTTCAACGCGCACATCGAGGAGACCCGGCACCGCGGGCTCGGTGACCGGTGGGCGAGCGTGCACCGGCCCACCGACCTGGCCGAGCTCGGCAAGAGCTCGGTCCGCACCGATCTCGGCGATGTGAAGGTCCAGGCGACCACCACGCACCTGGTGCCGAAGTTCCTGATCGACCTGCAATCCCAGCTGCGCCCCGGCGAGCCGTTGCACGGCGACGCGCTCAAGCAGCACCTGACCAGCAACCCGCTGCGCAACCCGGTCCGGCTCGACGGCGCGGTCATCTCGGCCACCGACCGGTTCTCGCTGCTCGACGAGAAGTTCCAGCAGCTGCAGAAGGAGGTCGTCGGAAAGTCCGGGCTGCGGTTCCGCCCGCCGGGCAGCAGCGTGCCCAAGAACCCGACGGAGCTGCTGCACGCCTGGTTCGACCCGGCGCAGCAATCGATGTTCAGCGGCGGCCAGCGGCGCACCGACGGGCTGGAGAAGGGCCTGGTGTTCGACCGGGCCGGGGTCGGCACCATCGAGTTCCAGGCGTTCAACCCCAAGCACGTCGACGTCCGCGACGACCTCTCCTGGCAGCCCACCTCCACCGCGGACCGGGCCACCCAGCAGGGCCGGGCCACCAGCGGTTCCGGCGAGGTGGGCGGTTCGGTGCTGCTCGGCGTCGGCGAGCTCGGCGCGAACTACGGCTGGCAGGCCGAAACCGGTGAGCGGGGCACGACGTCGGCGGCGAACAAGCTCACCGCGGGCAAGCAGGCCGGGCCGATGCACCTCTACAACGTCGACGTGCTCGCCACCATGAGCTGGGACACCTGGCAGAACCTGTTCGGCCAGCCCACCACGAAGTGGCAGGCGATCAACCCCTTCCCGATCGCGGCGACCCAGGGCCAGGTGCAGGTCCTGTTCCCCAACGGGGCGCTGGTGGGCGTCTCCGAGGAGAACCGGGCGACGCAGGGGCTGCCCGCTCCCGACGGCTGGGAGTCGGCCCCGCCGGAGCTGGTGCCGGTGCCGGAGGGCGTTCCGGTGCTGACGGGGCTGGGCAAGGCGCTGGACAAGCACGTCAAGGTCGTCGACTTCACGCCGGACGCCGACAGCGGGAAGCAGAAGCTGTCCGAGTGGGCCACCGGGGCGGTCGCGGAGGCGTTCTCGAAGCTGGTTCCGCACTGGAACCCCAAGAGCGGCTCCCGCCCGCCGGCCTTCGACGCGGTGCGCGCGCTGGACGGGCTCGACCACCGCGGGGCGATCCAGCAGGTGCTCAACGGCGGCTGGACGCGGCAGTTCAACCGCTCGGGCTGGTTCGGCACCGAGCACTACACCGTGAAGATCACCGCCGAGCCGGTCGGCACCACCCAGCAGGTGGTCCACCCGAAGCCGAACACCGGCGGCTCGACGGAGGCCACCGGCAGCACCGGGGCCGAGCACCAGGGCAACCGGTCGACCAAGGCGACCGGCGGCCTCACCGTCAACCCGATGCTGCCGCACAACGGCAACACCGCGGGACCGACGGTGCTGCTCGGCGGGCACACCGCCTCCGGCACCGAGGTCGGCGACTCGGTGACCGACCAGCGCCAGAACCGCTCCCGGACGGGCGAGAACACCCAGTTCGACCAGCCGGTGCGGTTCAAGGTCGAGCTCACCCAGGTCACCCGGCCGCCGCTGCTGCTGAGCACCATCACCAACGGCTTCGGCGGCAAGTCCTTCCGCGATCTCGACAGCCGCACCGTCACCGACGAGCGCACCTACCAGGGCGCGGTGCGCCTGGAGGTGCCGACGGACGTGGTGCCCAGCGGCGGCGCCGAAACCTCCTCGAAGGGGATCGCCCCGGGCCCGCTGCGCCCGTCGGACATCACCGGGAAGGTGGCGGGTTCCACGTCGTTCGAGGTGGTCAAGGCGCTGCCGGGCGATCTGGTCGACAAGGTCGTGCAGACCATCGTCGAGGCGCGCGGGAACGGCATCGACACCCCGGCGCAGCGCTCGACCGGCCCGGGCACGTTCAACCGGGGCGTCCTGGAGACCACGCTCTCGCCGGATTCGCTGGCCAACAACGCGAAGCTGTTCCTGAGCGAGGACGGCGCGACGATCGAGATCCGGGTGCCCGACCGCACCCGCCGCGAAGACATCTCGATCAAGATCAACACGCGGCTGTCCGAACCGCAGTACGAGCTGTCCTGGAACATGCCGCAGCGGCAGCAGAAGAGCACGCAGGTGCGCTCCGAGGACTACGCGCAGACGGCGGAGACGGGCTACTACGGAGGCCTGGGCTACGGCGCGACCAGCCCGCACGTGCAGCAGAACTCCGACGCCCGGCCGGTGAACCGCAAGACCGGCGAGCGCACCGGCGACAACAGCAGCACGAAGCTGGAGGTCAGCGAGCGCGCTTCGAACGTCAAGCTGAACCGCTACCGCGCGGACGCGGTGCACGTGATCGAGGTGTCCACCAAGCTGCGCGGCGGAAGCTGGACCGAGCCGCACACCTCGTCCTGGCGCTACCCGAACAGCGTGGTGTTCGACGTGAACGTGGCGGACGCGGCGAAGTTCGACTCGAAGGCCCACGTCCGCCTCACCGCGGCCGAGCAGGCGCACGCGCAGGCCGAGCTGGCCGCGGAGGCCGCGCGGTTGTCCGGCATCCTGCTCGACGACGGCCCGACGCCTCAGCCGGAAGCCGATCCGCAGACCGAGCAGCCCGACGCGGATCAGCTGTTCCAGTCCGAGGCGGAGCGTCTCGGGAACACCTTCACCGCCTTCGAGTCGCCCGCTCCGGAGGACTCCAAGGCGAAGCAGCCCGATTCGGACGACTTCTTCCAGTCCGAGGCGGACAGGCTCGGGAACATCTTCGCCGCCTTCGAGTCGCCCGCTCCCGAGAACTCCAAGTCCGTTGCGCCGAAACCGCCCGCGAACACCACCGTCCACGACAAGGCGATCGCCCAGGCCTACGCCGAACTCACCGATGCCCAGGCCGCGAAACTTCGCCCCCACAGCCTGACGCCCGTCTTCGTGGGCGGGGACGGCGACTGCCTGTTCAACGCGCTCAAGATCGCCAGTCCCGGCCTGGCCGACAAGTCGGTGGCCGAGCTGCGCGCCGCGACAGCCGATCACCTCCGCGCGAACTGGGCCGACTACGCGGACTTCTTCCCCGGTCTCGACCTGGACACGGCCGCGAAGAAGATCGCGCAGCCGGGCTACTACGGCCCGGATGCCGGGGACCAGATCCCGTTCCTGCTCGCCAACGCCTACGACCTCGACCTGCAGGTGCTGGACCTCGACCGCGGTGGCCTCAACCAGCTCGGCCGGACCGGCCAGCACGATCTGATCGCCTCCCGCCCGGGCGCGGTCGTCCTGGGCCGCACCGGCAACGAGGGGATCGCGCACTACTACGCGCTGCTGCCCGGACCGGACACGACCATCGAGAGCACCGCCGCGCCGACCCCGCTGGGCGTCGGCGACAAGGTCATCTCCTCGTCGGCGAAGCTGCTCGCGGTCGGTGGCGAGGACGTCGGCGCCGCGAAGGCGAAGCTGGTCGATTCGGTCGTCGACGCGATCGCGAGCAACCCGCTCAACGGCCCGGGCGCCGATCGCGCGACGTGGACCCAGGCCGACCTCACCGCCCTGACCGAGCACCTGAACGAGCTCACCCCGGTCGACCTGGTGCACAAGCTCAACGCCGGTCACCTCGTCCCGCTCGGCCCGAACCGCAACGCGTGGCTGCACCTGACGCCGACTTCGGTGGCGCACGGGCAGCAGGGCCCGGGGCCGCGGCAGGAGGTCCGGTTCGAGACCGGGCCGAGCTCCGGCAGCAGCGAGCAGCACGCGCACAAGCAGAAGCTGAACTTCACCGGCGGCGTCCTCATGGAGCTCTCCGGCAGCCCGTTCTACGTGTGGCCCGCGGTCTCCAGCAGCAAGGAAGGTGCGGTCAAGCACGGGCAGTCCACCTCGGAGAGCCTGCTCCACGAGCGCAAGCTCGGCCAGCAGCTGGCGGCCTTCGACTTCGACTTCGAGCTGCGCTCGACGCTGGTGGACAACGGCGTCCAGCACGCCGAGGTGATCTCCCAGCTGCCGGACAGGATGCAGTTCGGCTACCCGCCGGAAGCGCTGGGCACTCCGCTGTCCCACGGGGAGCACCACACGCTGCGGGGAGACCGCAACCCGCCCGCGGTGCCGACCGCGGTGCAGAACCTGATCAGCAAGGTCGCCGGCTACGGGGACCTCAGCGGCCTCCGGCAGGACCTGCTGCAGAAGCTGGTCCAGCTGGCCCCGGACGCGCCGAAGCTGCACAAGGACTTCGAGGCCAACTTCTCCGAGGACGGCCTGCTGGACAACTTCACCCCCGCGCTCACCGACCCGGTCAAGATCGCGCGGCAGACGGTGGAGCTGCGCGACAAGTCGAACCCGGTGACGAACTGGCTGCCGAGCGCGGTGGACGGCATCGGCAAGGCGGTGCGCGACTTCTTCACCTCGGACACCGCGAAGTACAGCGCCGAGGTGACCATGCGGCCGAAGCTGCGCGGTTTCCAGGCCGTCGGTACCGCCACCATGCAGTCCGGCACCAACCGGCGCCGCGCTGAGCAGCTGGTGTTCGAGACCAGCACGACGTCCACGGCGGAGCTGGGCGTGGAGGTGCGCGGGCTCAAGGCCGTCGGCCAGGTGGGCGAGCGGGGCAAGCTGCCGGTGCAGGTCGGCGGCAGCGGCGCGCTGAAGGCGGGCGCGAGCCACACCACGACGGTCCAGGGCAAGACCAAGCAGCACCTCAAGCAGAAGTCGTTCCACGAGTCCGGCAGCACCCTGTACCGGATCGACCTCGGGTACGACTACGCGATGTCGGTCACCGCGGACGGCGAGAAGAGCAGCGAAACGCCTTCCGGGACGGCCGAAACCGCGGCCTACGTGTGGGTCCGGGACGGCGACGCGGCGGAGTTCGAAGCGGTCCTGCAGGCCGCGCTGGACGGCGTGCAGCGCCCGACGCCGCTGCCGGAAGCCGACAACAGCCTGACCCCGCAGCAGAAGCAGTCCTACTCGCAGATCGCCAAGAACACCCGGCTCTCCGACCTGAGCAAGCTGACCGGCTCGGAGCAGGTCGCCGACCGCGTCCGGGACATCGCGCGCGGCGCGATCGTGCGCGACGAGTCGCTGACGCTGGAGCAGCGCACCAAGCTGCTGACCGAGCTGGACGACAAGCTCGGTCAGCTGGGCCCGGCGAAGCTGATCCGCCAGTTCGCGCACATCGGCACCAACGCGATCGCCACCAAGGTCGACGTGCGCGGCGACGAGTACGCGGTGCACAGCGCCAAGGACGCCGCGGGCGCGCTGGCGGACTTCGTGGCGGAGATGGACGCCAAGCTGGAGCAGAAGCTCACCCAGCAGGAGAAGGACGACCTGCTCGCGAAGTTCGAGGCGAACGCGGCGATCCGCGCCGAGAACGCGCTGGGCAAGCCCTACGCGATCGACACCACCGTCCACGTGCGGGGCAAGAACTACCACGTGCAGAGCACGAAGTCCGCTTCGGCCGCGGCCGCCGAGTTCGCCCACGAGCTGGGCAAGCAGGGCATCCGCCTCGACTCCGCCCAGGTCGCCGAGGTCCACGACATCCTCAAGCAGGACAAGCAGAACCGCCGCGACGGCGGCAGCAAGCACGCCTACACCGTCAGGTTCGACCTTGGCGACTACCACTTCGACGTCGCGGTCACCGGCACGCCCAAGGACGTGCTGACCGCCCAGTCCGTGCAGAACGCCAAGATCTCCGGGAACCGCGGCCTGGAGACGAAGGTGGGCACCTCGACCTCGGACAGCCTGTCCGGCAGCTTCGCCGGCCGGTTCCGGTCGCGGATCAAGAACTTCGCCACCGGCCCCGGCAGCGGCCTGTACGCGAACTTCAACGCCGGTTTCGACTTCTCCTCCTCGCGCAGCACCTCCTCCGGCTCGGGCGTCACCGCCAACGACGAGACCGACGTGACCTACCAGGGCGCTGCCGTGCGGATCAACCAGGCGTTCGACCTCGACTTCTCGGTGAACGTGAAGCACCAGGGCGAGCTGCGCAGCAGCACCGCCGACACCGTGCACAGCGCGGCCGAGTACCTGGTCCCGGAGTTCCTCGCCCAGCACGCGGACGGCTTCAAGACCGGCGTGGTGCAGGTGGTCGAGGACGAATCCGCCGGCTTCGGCCAGCACGTCCCGAAGGGCCTCGGGCACGTGCTGACCTCACCCGGCGACGCGACCTTCGAGCTGCTGCAGTCCGCGTCCGGGAGGCTGCAGCAGGACGCGTCGCTGGAGGTCAAGGCGGCGTGGGAGAAGACCCGGCTCAAGCTGCCCTTCACCCACCAACCGCGGTTCCGGGCCGAGCTCGACCCGAACAAGGTCGGCAACGCGCTGTCCCAGAGCCACCGGAACCCGCAGATCACCGCCCAGGGCATCCGCAGCGGGCAGCTGTTCAGCCGCGCGGTGCGGGAGACGGCGGCGATCGAGTACTACAACCCGAAGAAGCTCGGCACCGTCGACGCCGGTTCGCTGACGGTCAGCGAGATCGCGAAGCTCGGCCGCAACCTGCAGTCCGGCGAGGGCTCGGGCCTCTCCGGCGGCGGCACCCTGCAGCTGGGCGCCATCGGGCTGGACGGGTACGCGTCGCTGTCCGCGTCGCGGGACACCGGGCAGGGCGAGTCCGCAGCCGGCTCGCACAAGATCACCCACGAGTCCGGGAAGCAGGTCGAGTACGCGCTGGTCGTGGTCGACTCGGTGCTGACCCAGCAGGTGGACAGCTACCAGAACTTCCGCGGTCACCCGACGCACTGGAAGGCCCTCAACCCGTACCCGCTCGGTGGCGCGCAGAAGCAGCAGAGCTACCTGATGCGGGAATCGACCGTCCTGCTGATGACCGAGGCGGAAGCCGACGCGCTGCTGGCGAACCGGGAACCGGACCCGCCCGCCGCGCAGGAGGTCCCCGCACCCGCCGACATCGGCCAGTCGCTGGACTCCGGCGTCGGCCTGGAGAAGCTGACCACCGACGTGCCGCTGTCCGAGCACGCGGCGGCGATCTACCAGGCGCACGTGCCGGACCTGGTGCCGACCTCGAACCGCGAGGGCGCGCCGGAGCGGCCGCTCTACGACGCGATCCACCGCCTGAAGTTCCTCGATCAGAAGGCGGCGCAGCGGGAGATCCTCAACGGCGGGGTGACGATCTACGAGGAGTACCCCACCTGGGAGGGCAACTACTACACCGCGCTGCACGTCGAGGCCGTGCCGGTGCCCGACGCCCCGGCGTCGGTGACGCCGCTGCCCGCCGGCGGGCGTTCTTTCGCCGAGCAGCACGCGGTCTTCGGCGATGACCAGCAGCACTCGCTGAGCACTTCCGCGGCGCTCCTGGGCGCGTTCAACATCATGCCGCCCACCAGCGACCCGAGCCTGTTCATCGGGCCAGGACCGGCGATCGGCTTCAGCAAGGGCAGCGCCACCGAGGTCAGCACCGGCACCGCCGCCCAGCACGGCGACCGGACCGAGCACACCGGCCCCGGCGTCCGGATGGACGTGCCCCTGCAGCTGCGCTTCAAGCTCGCCGTCTACCGCGCTGATTCGCACCTGCTGCAGACCCTGACCAACGGCTGGGGCTTCTCGAAGAGCTTCCGCGACGTCGGCGAGCGCAACGTGCCGCTCGGCGACCAGGCCACGATGACCGCCGACGCCACGTTGCTGATGCCCGCCGAGCTGCAGAACGTCCAGGCCACCGCCGGACCGCTCGAAGTCGGCGAGCAGCTGACCGGCCAGGACGTCACGGCAGGTGCGCGCAACGCCGATTCGCTGCTGGTGACCAAGCAGTTCCGCGATGGCCTGGTGCCCTTCGTGGCCGACGTGATCAGCCGCGCGGCCAACACCGACAACAGCGTCCACAAGCCCGCGCAGCGCCTGGTCGGCCACGCCAACCCGCACCGCGCCGAGCTGGAGAACATGCTGTCGGACCAGCTGCTGCGCCCGAACGCCAAGCTCCTCATGCAGGACGACGGTGGCTACGAGCACCGGATGACGCTCGCGGAGAAGACCTTCGCCAGCGACTACCGGGTCGAGCTGAAGTACAAGGTGTTCAACCCGGAACCGATCGGCCGGCACACCCCGAGCCGCAACGAGCGGATGCAGGGCCGGTCCACTTCGGAATCGGTCACCGACGCGAAGAACCCGGTGACGGCGTCGGCCACGACGGGTGTCACGGCCCTGGACGGCATCGCCTGGGCCGCCCCGGACGCCACGTCCGGCACCAAGCAGAAGCACACCAGCGACGCCAACGACGGCATCGACCAGCAGAACCGGACCCGCGGCGACGACCAGACGCGCCACCTGTTCAAGCTCGACGTCGAATACACGGCCACGGCCTCGGCGACCTCCCGCCGCGGCAACACCACGACGTACGAGAACACGGCGATCCGCCGCGGCGGCCTGTGGGCCTCGGTGACCGAAGCCGAGGCCAGGGCTCTCGGCTGGCTGGACGACCGGCCGCAGGAGAGCTCGGCGCCGACCGACGACAGCAGCTCCGGATCGCTGGATCTGGCTTCGTTCTTCGAGAACGCCCTGCGGCCGGACTCCCCGGTGACGCAGGACGACGTGGAGCTCACCGGCGTCGACGTGAAGACCGGCGCTCCCGTGTCGTTCGACCCGGGGCAGGTGACGGCGACGCCGCTGCTGGACCGGGGCGGCAAGCCGATCGGCGTGACGTTCCAGACCGCGGCGCACGACCTGGACGTCAAGCAGAAGTTCGCCGAGAACAACGGCGGCAGCGGCGAGACGGCCGTCTACGGCCCCGGCGTGACGGCGAAGCAGCAGGTCACCGACGCCACGCCGCAGCCGGCCACGATGGACTGGGCGGACAAGGGCGGAACCCCGCCGTTCTACCTCAACGCCCACGGCACCCGGAACGCCTTCGAGATCACCGTCGGCGACAAGGTGCTCCAGGTCGATGGCACGACGTTCGCGGAGGTGCTGGCGAAGTCGAGCGTGTTCACCGATGCGCTCCAGCAGCAGAACGGCGACCGGCCCCCGGCGATCCAGCTCCTCGTCTGCAGCGCGGGCAAGGACACCGGCGAAGGCGGCGCGGCGTTCGACCTCGAACGAGCGCTGCGCGCGCACTTCGACGTCGCCGGGATCATCGCGAGCAGCACCGACGTGGCCGTCGGCAGCGACGGAACGCACGGCGTCCTCGACGGGGGCGAGTGGCGGAACTTCAACGACGGCGCGGTCACCCCGGCATCGAGCGCCAAGCCGAATGCCGCCTCGCCGACCAGGCCGAACGCCGAGCAGACGATCGAGAACTCCGACTCCGACTCCGTGTACCACGACGCGGACTCCGACTCCGATTCCTCGTACTACGACGCGGAATCCCGGCTCTCCGATGCCCAGCTGGTCGAGTCGTTCCGCCCCGGGCCGAACGAGAAGGAAGAAGGCGGCTACGACCTGGAGGCGCTGAAGAGCGGCCACGCGGTGTGGGTCTCGGACCAGCCGTCGGAGTTCGCCGTCTTCCGCCTCGACGACGGCAGCACCGCCGGGATGACCCGCTTCATGGTCAAGAAGTGGTTCGCGGACTCGCCGGATCTCGCGCTGCTGACCGAGGGGCGGGGCAGCACCGTCCTCCACGAGCACCTGTACCGGCCGGGCGACGGCAACCAGGTGCGCAAGGAGTACCGCCTCGACCAGCGCGAGGAGTTCATCGCCGACCTGCGCGAGCGGCGAGGCGACTCGTGGTTCAACGACCAGCGGGAAGTCATCACCGCGGTCAACGAGCTGACGACCTGGGTCACCGATCAGTACCCGCCGGACCAGTACAGCTACGTGGGCCTCGGCCGCAGCCCGGCCCCGGTGATGGCCGCCCTGCAATCCCTCCGCCACCAGGCGGTCTCGGTGCCGTTGTCGAGTTTCCGGCCTGGGCCGCCGTCGGAGCTGAACTCGATCCTGGACCGCGTGTTCAACCGGCCAGGGGTCGACACGACGCCGCTGACCGATGCGCAGTGGCGGATGTTGCGGGCGCACTTCCAGGAGTTCGTGGGCACGCCGGATCGCGACATCGTGCTGATCGACTACACCCAGACCGCGTTGTCGCTGGTCTCG
This sequence comes from Saccharopolyspora antimicrobica, assembly GCF_003635025.1. Classification (GTDB taxonomy): domain Bacteria; phylum Actinomycetota; class Actinomycetes; order Mycobacteriales; family Pseudonocardiaceae; genus Saccharopolyspora; species Saccharopolyspora antimicrobica. The sequence goes on from NZ_RBXX01000002.1 coordinate 3,130,171, forward strand.
GCGCAGTTCCACCTCCAGCAGCACCTCGGCCCGGACGTGCAGGTCCACGCACTGGCGATGCACCAGGACATCAACAGCGGCGACGTCCAGAAGACCTATTCGCAGGCCGCCGTGCCGGTGACCTTCCGGGAAGCCCGGTCGCTGTGGGAGTGGCTCGCGGACAACTGGGGCTCGGAGCGCAGCGCCCAGCGCGCGCAGTGGCAGCAGCGGTTCACGAGCGTGTCCCTCGGTGCTGACGGCCCGTTCGGCGACCGGGGCAAAACGCTCGGTGAGTCCTTCAAGGAAGAAGCCTTCGACAACCTGGCGGAGTACGGCTCGTACAAGCTCCTCGAACAGGACCCGGAGACCTTCGAGCAGACCCGCCCGAAACGCCACGAGCAGCAGGACACCGACAGCGCCTACCAGGCGCTCGGCGACGCAGTCCGCGAAGGCCGACCCAACTCGGAGGACGACCAGCCGAATTCGGTCACCGGCGTGATCCAGTCGGATGACGAGGTTTCGGTGGAGTCCGTGGCAGAAGAAGCCTCGGGCAACCTCGCGGAGGACAACGAGTCGTCCAGTGCGGAGGAGCGGGCGAATACGCCCACGCCAGCGAACGAGGAGTCCGAGCAGCAGCACCAGGACTCACCGGAATCCAGCGGCTCGGGGCTGCAGGACATGTTCATGGAGGCATTGAACCCACCGAAGAAGCTGCCGGGCATTGACTCGCACGGCCGGACGGTGTACTTCAGCCCGGCCGAGGTTCAGGTGACCCCGCTACTGGCGAGCACCGGCCAGTCGATCGGCGTCACGTTCCAGACCTCGCCGCGTGATCTCAAGGTGAAGCAGGAGTTCGCCGAGAACACCGATGGCCGTGGCGGGACGAAGCTCTACGATGCAGGCGTCACCACGAAGGACCAGCTGGCGAGTGCCACGACGAAGCACGCGCTGATGGAATGGGCGGCGAAGGGCGAATCGGCGCCGTTCTACATCAACGCCCATGGTCGCCCGGGAACCTTCGAGATCAACAGCCCGGAAGGCGCGGTCCAGGTCAGCGGGCAGGTCTTCGCGAACGTGCTCAAGCATTCGGCGGTCTTCCAGCAGGCGCTGGCGGAGTACCGCGCGAACCACCAGCAAGAGCTGATGTCCTTCCAGCTCCTGGTCTGCAAGGCGGGCCGAAGCGACGGTCCGGGCGGAGCGGCCTTCGACTTCCGGCAAGCGATCTCGGAGCAATTCCCCGACACCGACGCGGTCTACGCGAGCACCGAAGACGTGATGGTGGCCAACGACGGCACCCACGGCGTCCTCGACGGTGGTGACTGGCACAAGTTCGACGGCACCTCGGCCACCCCGGCCACGACGAAGGTCGACCAGGCCGCTTCGTTCCCGAAGGACGCAGAGCGCACGATCGAAGGCTCGCCCGGCACCGACGACGAGGGCCGCGACAGCTCGGATTCTTCGGAGGAGGAAACCGGGCAAGAGGTCCTGAACGAGGAACTGCAGGGGACGGGAAAGCAGCTCGACGTGGTGGGCGCGACCGGAGCGAAGATGACCCTCCGGTCGGCATCGGACCTGTTCGTGTGGTTGGTGAGCAACCCGGCCACGCCTGAGAAGACGCCCCAATCCTTCGCGGTCCCGGAGACGCTGTGCGAGGTCCTGGTGAAGCTGGAGGAGCACAACGGTGTCGTTGACCACGAAGCCGTTTGGGAAGCCGTGAACAGCGTCGCGTTGGCCAAGGAGAAGGCTGCTCAGCCCGACAGTGACAGCGAGTCCGACAGCGATTCGGGTGGTGGGTTCTTCAGGAAGCACCGGGCCGATGACAGCGAGTCCGGCAGCGACACTGGCAGCGAGTCGGACAGCGACGGCGAGTCCGGCAGCGGGAGTGAGTCGGGCAGCGGGAGTGAGTCCGGCAGCGGGAGTGAGTCGGGCAGTGGCAGTGAGTCCGACAGCGACAGTGAATCGGGTGGTGGGTTCTTCACCAGGCCCAAGGCCGATGACGATGACGACGCCAGCTCTGGTTTCAGCGACGATGCGAGCAGCGTCGGAGACGGCGGGCCATCGGACGAGTACCGCGGCTGGAAGTACGGCGAGTGGGGGCAGGACCAGTACGGCCTACCTGCTCCGCTCCAGTTCAAGTTGAAGCTCAGCGACAGTGAGCTGGCCACTCTGCTGCGCGAGACGCGGAGGGATCTGAAGGGCTACAAGCTGGTGGGGTTCCACGGAACCCAGGCGGAGAAAGTCGGGAGCCTGATCAAGTACGGACCGAATCGCGGCCGGATCGGCAGTGAGAACGGCGTTGGCAAGGGGGAGGGCTTCTACATCGCTCCGGTTGTCAGCGAGCCCGGAAAACGAGCTCCGAAGAATCGTGAAGCACGGGAAAACACCGAAACGTGGGGGAAGTTCACGGTCGCGGTGTACGTGAAGGAGGGCATACCGGTCGAGTCGGCGCACGACAGCTCGATCGACTTCGGGGAGCGGGAACCGGCGATGGTGCTGTACGGCGCTGATGAGCTCCTGATCCCGCCGGAGTTGTTCGACGCGGTGAAGGTGCGTCGCAACCCGGACGACATGGCCATGCTCGATGGGCGGACGGGTGACTTCCGTCCGTACGAGGACAAGGACGATCCGTTGCGACTTCTGCTCGGGATGAAATGAGTTCGTACGAGCGGTGAACTGGTCTTTCCGACTTCTGGGCGCTGCACGCCCGAACCGGTCGTGACCAGGTCTCCGGTACCCGAGGCGTCCTCAGCCGCGGGACCTGGCGGATCTTCTCCGGCGGTCCCCCCGCACCAGGTGTGCACGAGTAGGAATTGGGAGAATTCCGCAATGAGCGATGAGACGAGCCTGCCCGACGAGGACCGGTGGGTGTTCCTGATCGACCCGGCCTGGCAGGCGCAGGGCGGCGATCCGCAGCAGCCGCCGGTCGAAGCGGTGGTCGGTGGCTGGTACGTCGAAGCGGACGGCACGACGGGGCGCTTCCACGGCAACCCGGACTACGTGCCGTCCAGCCCCGATTCGCCGACCGACCCGGTGGACGCCACCCTGCGGCTGGTGAACGAGGGCGAGGCCGATGCCGAGTCCCTGCTGTCCACGGTGCGGGAAGCGGTGTTCGGCGTCGCCGTCGACGAGGAGGGCAACCCGGTGGTCGCCCCGGCCCCGGACGACGTCCCGTCAGTGCTGGTGACCACGGCCCCGGTGCACCGCCAGCGGGTGCAGGTGCCCGGCTGGCAGGAGGTCACCGCCGCGGAGCTGGCGGAAGCGCTGCCGGAGGAGGGCGTCGACGTCCTGATCAACCCCGGCTCGACCGCGTCGATGCGCCTGCTCGCGAGCGCGCTCAAGAGCACCGTGAAGTGATGGGCACCGCCCACGTTTCGGCTACTTGAAACCTCCCGGCGAGCGCGGGGAGGGTGGCGTGGAGTACTTCCGAGGGCTTCGAGGTGTGGGATGGACGAGCAGGACCGGGCGAGGCACGAGCTGCTGCTGCGACTCGCGCCGAGGCTGCCCGACGACGTGGTGTGGCAGGCGCGGAGCTGGTCGGCGAGCGACCAGTGGCCGCACGCGGCGCGACTTGTCGTCCAGGTCTTCCTCGAGTGGAACCAGCCGCTGCCACCGGATGCCCGCGAGGTCCTGCTCGACGGCGTCGACCCGGCGACCGCGGAGCGCGTGGAGCAGCTGGAGGACGCCGACGAGCTTTCGGTGCAGCTGTGGGACTTCGAGCCGCGCGAGGACGAGATCTCCGAGCGGTACGCCGAGATCGTCCGCGCCTACCTGGCGGACCAGCCCGGCACGCACACCGCCTGGTCGGCCTGGCGCGCTCCCGCGGGCGGAGCTCCGCTCACGGCCCGCCCGCTGCACCTGGTGGAAACCCAGGGCGGCGTGAAACCCCCAGTGATCGCGGCAGAACTGGCCGACCGCCTCTGGCGCGCGGGCCTGGCCAGCCCCCAGGTCGAGGTGTTCACCCCGGAAAGCCCGCTGGACGCCTACTACCACGCACCAGCTCTGGTCGCGGCGCGCGAGATCCACGCGACCGGCCCCGCGCCGCACATCTCGCTGGCCCGGTTCGACGAGACGAACCCGGAGCGCGAGCCCGCGGGCCCGGACCGCGATGCCCAGGTCGCCTACCTCGCCTCCGGCGAACCGCTGACCGAGCAGGACGAGCTTCTCCCGGATCTCCTGTCCGACGACGAGGAGCCGGTGGTCCCGGTGACGCTCCGCACCGACGGCACCTGGATCTGGTCCGACCTCACGACTTACTACCTGGCCAACCACGGCATCGCGCTGCCGCCGGAACTCCGCGCCCACATCGCCGAATCGGGCCCGAAGGCCCGCACACCCACCCGCAGGGAATGGGTGGCGATGGTGGCCCTGGAGAACCAACCCGCCTGACCATCGCGAGCAGTGGTCGGCGTTCAGCTGTGAAGGCCGACCGGTTCGTTCAGTGGTGATGGTCCCGTGAGTACTTTGTGTGGCTATAGCAACATAAAGTACTCACGGGCTTTGGACACCTAGCCAGCGCCGAGTTCGGTGAGAACCGCTCGGATCGCTGGGCTGGCGTCGGCGCTGCTCCGCCAGACCGCGTGGACCTCGCGCTGCGGCGGCCGGTGCAGCGGGAGGGGGACTAGGCCTTCTCGCAGGGGCGGCCGGGCGAGGCGGGGGATCAGGGCGAGCACTTCGCCCGCCGCGACCAGCGCCAGCTGGGTGGAGAAGTCGTCCACCCAGTGGCGGACGTCGGGATCTTCGGGCACGTCCGCGAACAGGCGGCGGAACCACTGGTGGCAGACCGTGCCGGGCGGGCTGGTCACCCAGCGGTGGCCGATCAGGTCGGCGTTCCTGAGCGGCCGGTCGAGCTGCGCCAGCGGGTGCGCGCGGGGCATGACGACGTCGCCGATGTCGGTGTGCAGGAGGCACCGGTTCAGGGACGCGGGCAGCGGGACCGGCAGACCGTCGGCGTCGTGGGCGAGCGCCAGGTCGGCAGTCCCGGCGTCGACGCTGTGGAGGGCTTCATCGGGATCCTGCTCGACGATCTCCACGCGCAGCTCCGGGCAACGCGCCGACAGGCCCGGAATGGCTGGGGCCAGCAGCCCGCGAATGGCCGTCGAGAACGCGACCACGCGTAGCGTGCCGCGCGGTGCCCCTTCCGCGACGGACTGGGCGGCTTCGGCGCAGCGCTCCAACGCCTGGAACACCTCGGGTGCGGCGTCGACGATGGCCTGCCCGGCGGGCGTGAGTACGACACCCCGTCCAGCAGGAGCGAGCACCGGCACACCGACCTGCCGCTCCAGCCTCTTGATCTGCTGCGACACCGCCGAAGCCGTGAACCCGAGCTCGTCGGCCGCCCGCGCCAGCGTCCCCAGCGCGGCCACCGACCGCAGCGCGCGCAACGCGCCTACCTCGATCATGAACCGATGCTACGCAATATCGGCAAGAAACCATCGCTGGACCGCACCTGTCGGTAGCGCCAGGATCGAATCATGAACCCCGCTGAGCTGCTCTTCGGCTCCAACCTCGTCGCCATGGCCACCCCGATGAACCCCGACGGCGCGCTCAGCGAACCCGGGCTCGCCAACCTCGTCGACCACTTGCTGTCCACCGGTTGCGACGGCATCGTCGTCAACGGCACCACCGGCGAGGCGCCCACCCTGTCCGACGCCGAGGCGACCCGGATCGTCCGCACCGCGGTGGCCCGAGCGGACGGCCGGGCGCGGGTGATCGCGGGAGTCGGCACCTACGACACGGCCGCCAGCGTTCGCCGGGCCCGCGAGGCCGAGGCAGCGGGCGCGGACGCGCTGCTGCTCGTCTGCCCCTACTACTCCAAGCCGACCCAGAGCGGCGTGATCGCGCACTGCGTGGCGGTCGCCGACGCCACCGAGCTGCCCGTGATGCTCTACGACATCCCGGCGCGCACCGGCATCGCCATGGAGATGCCCACCCTGCTCGAACTCGCCGGCCACCCCAGGATCCGAGCGGTCAAGGACGCCAAGGGCGACCTGTTCGAGGCGATGTCGGTCATGGCCCGCACCTCCCTGGCCTACTACTGCGGAATCGACGAGCTCAACCTGCCCTACCTCGCCTCCGGCGCGACGGGCGTGGTCAGCGTCGTGGGTAACGTCGTCGCCGACCGCAACGCCGAGCTGATCCGCGCCGTCCGCACCGGCGACCTCGACGCGGCACGGTCCGTCCAAAGAGGACTGCTCCCGCTGGTGGAAGCCATCATGCGCACCTCCCAAGGGGCGATCATGGCCAAGTCCGCCCTCGCCGAACTCGGCATCATCCCGCACCCGTCGGTCCGACTCCCGCTCCAGGAACCGCAACCGGCCCACCTCCGCCGCCTCGCCGAAGCCCTGACGACCACCGCCGTCGCGGCCTGACCGCTCCCGCTTGTCCCCGTATTCGGTTACTTGTTCCGGCGCTCCCCGCGCACCAGGCTCTGAGCAGGGGCTCGGTGGCTGATGCGCACCCGCCTCCGCTGCGCGTGACCGCGCGTCCCCTGCCGGTGGGAGCAGTTGGCGATGTCGCGGCTGGAACGACTCAACCGATGGGAACCGACAGATGAGCCCGAGTGGCAAAGATGCGTCCACAGCAGGCGAGCACCCTTGGGAGAAGGCATCCGGCGTCAGCGTGAACGCCGTTGCCGAGGCCGCGGAGACCGAGATGCGGGCCGCGGCCGCGGACACCCAGGTGATGCCCGCCGTCCAGCGATCCGCGCTGGCCGATCCGGTCGCCGCCACCAGCGGCAAGGTCGAGGCCGCCACCGAGACCACGACCAGGGCGGAGGCCAAGGCCGAGACCAAGGTGACGCCCGTCGCCACCGCCAAGCCCGCGAAGGACTCGAAGGTCCCGGCGCGGCCGGGCAACCGCGTGTCCAAGCCGGTGATCGCCGCGGCCGCGGTGGCCGGACTGGTGCTGCTGTCCGTTCCGCTGCTGGTCATGGGCCTGTCCAAGGACAACGGCCCCACGCAGGTGCAGTCCGTGCCCGCCGCGTTCGAGGACGACGCGCAGGCCCAGTCCGGTTTCGTGCCGGGAGTGGCGCAGGAGCAGTCGAACCCCGGGCAGGTGCCGCCGCCGCCCGCACCGCCGGTCGGGAGCCCGAACCAGCCGCAGGCGCCGGCCGAAGGCGGCACCCCGCCGCCCCCGCCCGCTGCCGGGGAGGAGCCCAACCGCGTCCAGGAGAACCCCGCGCCGCCCGCCGGCCCGTCCTTCACCGCGGTCACCGGTCCCGGCTGCGCGGCAGGCGGCTTCAGCACGCCCGGCTACTACACCAAGGGCGAAGCGGGCTGGAAGACCGCGAGCAGCGGCGGGCACGCCGCCGACGGCTGCAACGGCTCGTTCAACTCGCTGCCGATGTCGGGTGACCCGAACAAGGACGGTGACAACGCCGCGGTCTGGCGGTTCACTACTGGTGACGTCAGGCAGGGCAGCTGCCAGGTGTCGGTGTTCGTCCCCCGCGGTGGCCTCACCCGGGTCGGCGGCAACCCGAGCGTCTACACCGTCTACCGGACGGACCAGACGTCGAACCCGGTCGGTGACTTCCGCATCGACCAGGTCCGGCAGCAGGGCGGCTGGGTGGACGCGGGCCGCTTCCCGGTCAGCGAGGGACGTCTGACCATCAAGCTGCACTCGCGCGGAATCGACTGGACCAACGACGGCCCGACCTACGCACGCCACGCCGCGGCGCAGATCAAGGTCGCCTGCGGCGCGTGAGGTCGGCACATCGATCTTGACGGAGGAGACCGTGTTCGTTTGGGAGCAGGGCGTGTTCATGCCTGCTGACACCGACGCGATGGCCGGGTTCGAGGCGCTCGACGGAGTGCTCCTGCACTTCGCCGCCGAGATGCCCGACCGCCTCGCCACGATGATCGGCAACAAGCTGGACAGCGGTGACGTGCTCGGAGCCGCCCTCGGGCTGGCGTCCTTCGCCGCCCGCCGCGAACTGCTCGTCTCCAACAACGACCGCCGAACGCTGCGCGAGGCCATCGAGGCCCACCGCGGCGACACCGCCTGCGTCGACCAGCTCGACCGGCGCGCCGGTGCCCGCTCCAGCGCCCCGCCGCAGATCCCGGCGGCCGCCGCGACGCGGGTCATGGCCGCGGTTCCCCCGCAGGTCGCGCCGCCGCGCTCGGGCTCCGGCCAGCCCGTCCGGCGCGAGCACGCGACCGGTCGACCGACCGTCCCGCTGCCGGCCCACCGCCCGGACCCCCGGGTCGACCCGGCCGCGCAGACGCTCCTGATGCCCGCCATCAGGTGACCCGAACCCCCGGTCCTTCCCGCGGACCGGGTTCGCGCCGCGCCGCGCGCCCTAACTCCCGCGCCCTGGGCGCGCGGTGCGGTCGCACGAAGGGGTCGTGAGTTCGCAGCAGCATTCGTCGCTGCGAACTCACGACCCCTTCTTACAGTTTCTTACAACGTTTACGACCATCCCTTACAGCTGGTCGGCAACTCTTCGCGGACAGCGATCCCGCAGGTAGCGTTCCTGGTGTCCGAAAGGGGCCGGGAAAAAGCGCCGGCCCGAACTATTTCCGCCGTATCGCGACGAACAGTCGATGCTGCCTGTGCCGCGGCGCGAACCGGCGAAGTGTGGGAGTGAATCGCCTTGCTGATGCGCGTGCTGTCGGAAGTCACGGTGTTCGCCGACCAACCGGAACTGCAGGAGAAGGTCACCCGGATGCTGGGCGAGGCCCCGCAGCGGTCGCTCACCGACGTCGCCGTGCTCGCCTTCGGCGGAGCCACCCCGATCGAGTCCCTGCACCACTGCGTCTCCCGGCTCAGCCGCTCCTACCGGGTGCTGGTCGTGCTGCCGGAGCAGGCCTTCGACCAGGTCCCGGAGCTGCTGCGGGCCGGCGCGCTGGGCTTCCTCGGCACCGGCTGCGACCAGCAGGAATTCCACGACGCGCTGGCCGTGGTGGCCCGCGGCGCGGTCTACGTGACCTCCGGCTCCCGGCAGGCGCTGACCGGCGTGAGCACCAACAACGAGGCGGTGCAGCAGGTGCTGACCCGCCGCGAGCAGGAAGTGCTGCGCTGGATCGCCGACGGCTACACGCACTCGCAGGCGGCCCGCCGGATGGGCCTGTCCGCGGCGACCGTGGACACCTACGTCAAGCGGATCCGCGCGAAGCTGGAAGTCCGCAACAAGGCCGAACTGACCCGCAAGGCCATCGAGCTGGGCGTGGTCCGACGGGAACCCCTTCTAACGGCTGCGTGACCAGACCTGTCTGACGATCTCGTTCTGCGTGGCGGTGCCGGTAGCGGAACCTCAGCGTCCGCCTGGACTCCGCGTGCCCGGCCTGATGTATGACCAATACACGGCGGCCGGGCCGTGCCAGGCGAACGCTGAGAACCCGCGGCGGTGCAAGCGCCGAGCGTGGGCCAAGCAGCTTCGCCGCTTGAGGCCCCGCCTGCTCAGGCCAGCGGGAGGCTGGCTGTGAACCGGCAGCCTCCCTCGATGTTGTCCACCGCCACCGCGCCGTGGTGCGCCTCGACGATGCCGCGCACGATGGCCAGTCCCAGCCCGCCGCCGACGTCCTTGCCGGCCGGGCGCGCAGGCGTTCCCCGCCACCCGGGCTCGAAGACCTTGCCCAGGTCCTCCACCGGAATCCCGCCGCAAGCGTCCGAAATGGACAGCACGGCGGTACCGCCGGCGGAGTGCGCGGACACCGTCACCGCGCCGCCGGGGTGGGTGTGCCGGACGGCGTTGCCGAGCAGGTTGCCCAGCACCCGGCTGATCTGCCGGACGTCCACCCGCACCTCGATGGACTCGATGCCGCCGGGCACCAGCCGCACGCCGCGGTTGCGGGCCTGCGGTTCGATGGCGGTCACCGCGTCGTTGATCAGATCGGGCAGCGCCACCGGTGTCAGCGACAGCGTCAGCGAGTTGGACTGGATGCGCGACAGGTCGAACAGGTCCCCGACCAGCTGGTCCAGCCGCTGCGTCTCCTGCAGGATCAGCCCGAGGTAGCGGTCCTGGTCGCGGGCCATGCCGTCCTGCAGCGCCTCGGTCATGGCGCGCAACCCGGCCAGCGGGGTGCGCAGGTCGTGCGAGACCCAGGCGATGAGCTGCCGCCGCGAAGCCTCCAGGACCCGCTCCTGCTCGCGGGAGGCGGTCAGCGCCGCGCTGGTGGCGGCGAGTTCCTGCGTCAGGACCGCCAGTTCCGCCGAGCCGGAGTGCGCCGGCGCGGCGAACCTCCCGTCCTCGCCCATGGTCCGCGTGGCGCGCGCGAGACTCCGGCTGCCGTTGAGGATCCGCGCGCCGAGCAGCAGGCACAGCGCGAGCGAGACGGCGGTCGTCGGGATGCACGCCAGCAGCACCGCGACCATCGCCTGCTCGGTGAACACCCCGAGGAAGCCCAGGGCCACGAAGGTGAAGGCGATCTCGATGACGGTGACCACCGAGAGCACCATCATCATCACGACCAGTGAGCCCCGGCGCATCATCCAGAGGACTGCGGCGCCGAGCACGCCCACGGCCACCGAGCACCAGAGCGAGACGAGCGCGACGAAGAGCAGGTCTTGCATGGCCTTCATTTCTTTTCGAGGCAACGGATTGTTCACGTTCGATGAAGGTTGCCCCCGCGCAGGTTTCCCCCAGAACGGCGCAAAGTATAAGGTACTGAACCGAAAGTGGTGCTCCGTTCGGGATCAGCACCGGGGCCGGACTTCTGGAGTTAGTGATACGAGTGACGTCGGAAACTGACCGGAATGACGGCCCGAAGGACGAATCCCTGGATTCGCTGCCGCCGGAACTGCGGATCTACGCCCCGGCCGAAGGCACTCCGGTGCGACCGGCCGAACCGGAGAAGCCAGCCGAGCCGTCCTACGAAGAAGTCCCGCTGGCATCCCTGTCCGGCACCGCCCAGCCGCAACCCGCTCCGCCCGCCGATCCCCGGCCTGCCAAGCGCGTCGGCCTGCCGTCGAAGTTCTCGCTGATCGCCCTCGCGGGCGCGGCCGTGGTCCTGGTGTCGGTGCCGTTCGTCGTCGCGCTGCTGATGACCGGCCAGCGCGAGACCGATCGCGTCGCGATCGGGATGAACGCCTCGCAGGAGCAGGGCGCGCTCGTAGCGCCGGAACCGGCCCTCCCCGCGGGCGAGCCGGTGGAGATCCCGAACTCCACCCCGGAGGAGCAGAAGCCGGTCGAGACGAAGCCCCGAGCGCCGGTGCTCGACCCCGTCCCGCCGCCCGCCGAGGCGCCCGCCCGTGAGGTTTCGCTGCTCGGCGGACCGGGCTGCGCGAACAACGCGAAGCAGCAGTACCAGGCGGTCGGCTACTACGAGCAGGGCGACGAGGGCTGGTACACCCGCAGCGGCGGCAGCACCGAGGCGGGCTGCCGGGGCAGCTTCGACTCGATGCCGATGTCGGGCAAGGCCAAGACCTCGGACTCCAGGGTGTTCTCCAGGTGGACCTTCGACGTCTCCGCCGAGATGACGGCGGCCAGCTGCGCGATGTCGGTCTACATCCCGAACGAGAGCGACCGCCGCTACGTCGGGGCCACCGCCGCCCACTACTCGATCTTCAACGGCTTCGACCAGGCCGCCACGAACGTGATCGGCGTCAAGGACATCGATCAGACCGCCAACCGCGGCAAGTGGGTCGACCTCGGCGCCCACCGCATCGACCAGGGCAAGATCTCGGTGAAGCTGCACAACCGCGGTGAGGACTGGGAGGGCGGCGCGGACGGCGACGGCGCCCACGTCGCGGCCACCCAGATCCGCGTCACCTGCACCCCGGCCTGACCACGCGAAGAGCCCCTCTCCGGGGAAGCGGAGAGGGGCTCTCAGGCTGTCCGGATCAGAAGACGGTGACGCCCTGGGCCGAGGGCTGGTAAGAGCCGATCTGGATCGACACGACCGGGTACTCGTAGTAGTCGGCCCCGGCGACCTTCGCGTTCGTGGTGCCCTCCACGTTCGGCATGAAGGCGTTGAAGCCGTTGGCGACGCGCACGTTCGGGTCGCTCTTGTCGCCGAGCTCCATCTTCACACCGGCGAAGGCGGTCTCGCCCTGCTCCAGGCGCATGTTGGTCGGTTCACCCGGGATCTTGACGTGCTCGGTCGGCACCTCGAACGCCGCGCCCGTCATGTCCAGCGGCACCACACCGCCCCAGCCGTCGACGTAGCAGGCCTCCGCCGAGTTGTTCACCGCGGTCATCAGGAAGATCCCGGGCCGGTCCGGCTGCGGGGTGAGCGTCACGGCGACGTCCTCGACGGCGCAGGGGCCTTCCGTCGAGATGCCCGGCTGCGTGCCGTCCGCCTGCTGCCGCTCGCCCTGCCCGGGCTGGCCGACGACAGCGGCGTTGCTGCCCGGGACCGGCGAGGTCGTCGCAGCACCCTGGGCGCACCCGGTGAGCATGGCGATCCCGCCGGCGAGAGCAGCGACGGTACCCAGCACGCGAGTCCGGTTCAGCATGATTCTGTCCCCTCTTTTTGGACGGTGGGTGCGTCCCACACCCTTTGCTCAGAAGACGTCTGCTGCCACAGCGGGTTGCGTCTTGCTCAGAACTCGTCCGCGACCTGTGGAAACGCGAACCGGCAGCGGCGCCCCACCGGCTCCGGCGGCCGCGATGTGACCTTGATCCGGGCACGAACCGCCCACCGGTACCGCACAAGATCGTCCGGACCTTGTAACCTGGGGCACGCGGGTCGTTAGCTCAACTGGCAGAGCAGCGGACTTTTAATCCGCGGGTTCAGGGTTCGATCCCCTGGCGACCCACCAAAACCCCAGGTCACAGACCTGGGGTTTCGCATTGGTGGGGCCGGTTGCCAGAAAATCGCCAACTTTCCTCAGCGGCCCTCGACGTCCACGAAGGCCAGCGCCTCAGCGCTCGCGCGGGACTGCCGGCCCCTGCCGAAGTGGACGTCCTGCGTCATCGACACACGCGGGAGACCCAGCAGGTCGGCCGCCTGTCCGGCGGTCGGTCCGGCATCGGCGAGCAGCGTGGCGATCGTCTTCCGCAGCGTGTGGAAGGCGCTGGGCTTGTCGCCGAGCTGGTCACCTTGCCACTCCAGCAGGATGCCGAGCCGTCGCCCGCTGAACGGTTGCCTGTGGTCCCGACCGAAGACCTGTCAGGCGAACGGCGTGCTCGGTCGCTCCGGGACTTCCTGCTCTGTTGGTCCACGAATCGATGTGGTGGATGGGAAGTGGAGATTCCCGGCATGTCAGGGGCTGCTGCACCACATGGTGCCCGATCTGATCGCGTCGCCTGGCGCAGCCTTCGGACGAGCACGTGGAGGCTCCGGAGGTGAGAGGAATGGTCGTCACCAAGCAGCAGGTCGTCCAGAAGGCGCTGGACAACTACATCGAAGCGCAGGAGAGGGGCCTGGAGGTCGCTCAGAAGGCGCTGGCGATGCACCAGAGAATGCGTCGGGCGGAGGTGCAGGAGGGCGGACCCCCTTGGATCGATGAGGAGGAACGCACAGTCAGCGACGAAGTCCAGGACGGTCAGCGGGAGGTCGAGGCGATCAGGCAACGCCTCGAGGAGGCGCGGGACGCTCGCCTCAACGGGCCCCGCGCGAGCGAGGACTTCCTGAACGAATGGAAAGGCGACAACTGGGCGGACCAAACCGCTTTGGATGATTTCGGTGTAAGGCCCCCTGAAGATTCCGGCCTGGGGCCGATCGAGGATTACGAACCGGGCCGGCCGACCGGTGATGACGTTTCGGAGCTGCCGGTCACTGAGCCTGCGGAGCCGTTGCCGACGCCGAGTGCGAGCGCGGGCACGCCTGGCACGTTGCGCACGGGTAAGAAGGAACCGGGCCCGGACGCGGGGTCGGGGACCCTCAAGGGGCAGCCGAGCCCCGCGCCACCTTCCGAGCCGTCGACGGCGGAGCCGAGTCCTGGGCCGGCGGGTGGGACGGAGCCTGCCGAGGGGCCGGGCCTGCTGAGCAGATTCGGCGGGTGGCTGGCCGACACCGCGTTCGGCAAGGTGGTGCGGGCGGGATGGGAGTGGGTCGAGGACAAGGTGTCGAGCGTGATCGGCGTGGCCCTCGGCGCGGCTCTCGTGATCGGTTGTGGCGCGCTTCTATGGACGTTCTGGCCGACCGGTGGTTCCGAACCCGCACCTCCGAACCCCCCGGTCGTGCAAGCGCCCGCACCGGCACCGCCGGAACCTGCGCCGCCGAACCCGTTCGAACCAGTTCCGCAAGATGTGCCCCCGAACCCGTTCGGCGGACCGGAGCCGGCCCCGCCGAACCCGTTCGAACCCCAAGCCCCGCCGCCGAACCCGTTCGAACCCCCGCACGCTCCGCAAGGCGTGCCCCCGAACCCGTTCGAGCCTGGCGGGAGTGAGGGGCCAGCGGTGCCCCCGGCAGTACCCGCACCCGCGAATCCGTTCGAGCCTGGCCAGCACGGCAGTAACCCCGGCGGCGACCCCGGCAGCAGCGACACTGGCGGCACCGGCGGCACCGACGGCGGCAGCGACACTGGCGGCGGCAGCAGCGACACCGGCGGCGGCAGCGACACCGGCGGCGGCAGCGACACCGGCGGCGGCAGCGACACCGGCGGCGGCAGCGACACCGATGGCACCGGCGGCAGCAGCGACACCGGCGGCACCGGCGACAGCGGCGGTACCGGTAGCAGCGATACCGGCGGCAGCGGCGGCACCGGCGGCAGCAGCGACACTGGCGGCGGCAGCGGCGGTACCGGCAGCGGCGACACCGGCGGTCACAGTGGCGGTACCGGCACCGGCGACACCGGCAGTACCGGCGACAGCAGCGGTACCGGCAGCAGCGACAGCGGCAACACGGGCGGCACTGGCGGCTGAGCACACCGCGCTCCCGAGGAGCGGAGCAGGAGAGGTTGCCAACCAGTTGCCAAGAAGTCCTCCGCAAACGACAGCGACCGATGGCGTGTGCGGAGTGGACGGCAGATCGACTTCGCGCAGGTAATCAAAGGTGCTGGCAAACGGAAGAGGATGTCGATCAGAGAAACTAGGCCCGCGGGTTCAGGGTTCGATCCCCTGGCGACCCACCAAAACCCCAGGTCACAGACCTGGGGTTCGTGTTGGTGGGGCCTTGGGGTCGTCGGGTGTGCGCCGGGAGGGCCGAGATGCCGATGATCGTGTGGTGGCGCAAGCCGCCCAGTGCCAAGGGACGGCCCGATGGTCGGGCTCTGGTCGCGGCGCGCGTGTGCGTCGTCGCCCCGTGGGTGTACCTGGCGGTCTTCCTGCCGGTGGCCGTGCTGGCGCCGGTCACGGCCTGGGTGGGGCTGTGGGGACTGCGGGTGCTGGTGGTCCTGGCCGTCGCCGGGCTGATCGCCGTGTTCGTCCGGCATCCCCACGACGATCAGGACGGCGACCTCACCTTCACCATGGGCTTCGGCTCGGTCCTGATGGCGCTGCCGGCCCTGATGGGCCTGTTCTGGCCGCTGGCCCTGCTCCCGCAGATCGTCCCGCTCCTCATGATCGCCGCAGCCATCCGCAGGCGCCTGCGCCGGGGAAGCGGGGATTCCGAACCGTAGCTCCAACAGGTGGGCGTGTCCGCTGACCCGCGGGTGTTCAGCGGGGATCTGGCAGATCGAGCTTCTTCCGCAGTTCTGCCAGGTTTCGCGTCTGCTCCTCGTTGCGCTGATCCTCGACGAACTCGTGAAGCACGAGGATCAGTCTGCGAGCGCGTTCGTACCGTTCGTCACTCCAGGCACGCAGGCGCCCCAACGCTGGGTACACCGGTTCCCAGTCACCGGGAAACACGCCGTAGCCGACGTCGATGAGCGCGGGCTTGCTCGACCTCATGTACGAAGTCGCGGTTTCGAAGGGCGCCAAGATCACGGTCCCCGCATCCACGGCGCTTCTCCTCGCGTTGCCGGCGACCTCGTCCATCCACGGGTTGCTGGCCAGGGCCTCGCAGTACCGGATGGCGGTCCACGGGAGCAGCTCACCCTCGGTGCCGGACTTGTGCGGGAGAGACTCGGTGAAGGCGTATCCGAGCACCCTGGCCGCCTTCTCCGCGTCCTTCTGCTCTACGAGCACGTGTCCTTCGAGGTAGGCGGCGTAGGCCGCGAGCAGGCCGTCGCCGCCCAATCGCGCATCGTTCAGCGGCTCGAGGGCCGCAGCCGAGTTACCGCTCTGGAGCAGGAGGTTGCCCAGGAGGATGTTGGCGATGTACTGCTGGGCGTAGACGATGCGCGCGAAGTCGTCGTCGTACTCGCCGTTGATCTCGTCCTCGTCGAACCTCGCCGACGTTCCTCTGAGTTCGGCGAGGGCATGTTCGTAGCTCTTCCGAGCTGCGGCGAGATCTCCGGTGAGCTGCTTGGCGAGGTGGCCGAGCAAGGGCTCGGGTGCTGCGGCGTGCGCCTTGAAGTCCGCGGAGAGCATCACCACGGCCAAGGGACCCAACCAGGGATCCTCGCCCCTGGCGACCTGTTCCAGCCATTTCTCGCAACTTGTGCTGAGGCCGTCGTCGGCGAGTTCGATGCCAGCCAGTGCCATGGCCGCGTGTCCGGCAACGGCGGTGCGGCCGGACTCGGCGATCGTGGTGAGCGCGGCCCGCGCTTGCTGGGCTTCGCCTGCCCGGTAGGCCGCGAGTTCGCGTTCGACGATGTCCGGAATCGGGCTCAACGGATCGGGCGGAAGCGGCAGTGCGTGCCCGTCGTCGTCCAACAGAGGGAGATCGGTCATGTCGTCGCTTTCTGCCACTGGAGCGTTGCAGAGCAGCCTCGCAGAACCGGCCGTCGGCTTGATCGCCAATCGACGAAGAAGCGCCGCGTTCCATGCTGCGAGGTTCTTCAGCGGCGCACGTCGAGGTCGACGATGTATCCGCAGAAGTGCTCCGCGTCGACAGCGGATTCGTCTTCCCGCCCGTCCGCCTCGTGGAGCCACAGCAGGCGGCCGGAGCCGGGGACCGGATAGCGCACGTTCTTCTCACCGCCAGGGCGCGGTTCGGATCGGCCGAAGACGGCGTGGATCGCGGTCACGACGCCGCGAGTCGTCGGCGCCTCCTCGGGAAGGCGGCCGTGGTGCTCCTCGACGTGCGTGACCGGCGCGCCGATGTCCAACCCGACCAGCTCGGTCAGTCCGTCCGTGCGGTTCTCGGGAACCAGCGTCCACGCCACCTCGTCCCCGATGCGGAAAGCGGTGCCGCAGCACTGCATCTGCCAGTCGTCCACCCACACGCGGATCGTCATGCCGGAAACCATGGCAGAGAACGAATACCTGCCGAGGCAGTGCTGCTTGGCGCTGGTCTCCCGCAAGGTGGCGCTCTACGAAGCGCAGCTCGCCGACGACGGAAGTGATCCACTGTGGACAGATTCGTGCGTGGTCGGGTATGAACGACAGGACTAGGTCGCAGGAACCTGGAGTTTCGCGTTTGGCGGGGCTCGGGTATCGAGGGTTTGGCGTAGGTGGGTGAGCCAGTCGAGGTGGGCCCGGATCGCTGTTTGGTCGGTTTTCATGAGGCGGAACCAGGTTCGGGGGCGGCGGCCCCGAGCCCTTGCGGACCTCCAGGTAGCCGGCGTCCGCGAGCGCGCGGCTGTGCCGGGAGATCGCGGAATCGGCCGCTCCCAGCATGTCCCGGGCCGTCGCGAAGTCGCCCCACTCCGCGCCTGCAGCAGTGCGCACAGCGTCAGCCTCGGGCCGGTTTCGAAGATCGGGTCCCGGCCGGACTTCTCTAGATCGCCCAGTAGGCGGCGGGGTACTGGGCGGGGGGTCGCGAGCTGACGCCGTGCCGCGGCGACCTGGTCGAGCTCGGGCGTGTCGTTCATCGGCCGAACTGGTCAGGAGGTCTACGGGCGGTTGCGCACCAGGTAGCGCACCAGCATGGCGCCGTCCTCGGTGAGCACCGAGGCGAGATCCATCTCCACCGGGTCGAGCGACGGGCCGGTGGCGATCCGCTCGTGCGTGCCGCTGACCAGCAGCGGGGAGACCGTCAGCCGGAGCTCGTCGACCACACCGGCGGCCAGCAGCCCGCCGAAGAGGTGCGGGCCGCCTTCGCAGTCGATCCGGTTCAGGCCCCGCTCGACCAGCGCTTCCACCGCTGCGGCGAGGTTGACCTCGTCCTGCCCGGTGATCAGCACCTCCGCGCCGGCCGCCTCCCACGCCTTCTGCTTCGACTCGGGGGCGGAAGCGCAGGTGATCACCAGGGTCGGCGTGGCCGCCTCGGTGATCACCGGTGCGTCGGCGGGCAGCGACCGGCCGGTCGTGACCACCGCGGTCGGCGGCACATCGCGCAGCCCGTGCCTGCGGCGGCGTTCGAGCGTGGCCTCGTCCGGGTGCACGCCGCGGAACTCCTCGACCATCGCCGTGGTCGCACCGACGATGAGCACGTCGGCGAGGTCGCTGCCGAGCTTGAGCACCTTCTGGTCCGCCGGGCTCGACAGCCGGCGCGCGCGGCCGCCGACCTCGACGGCGCCGTCCGCGCTGGAGACGTAGTTGACCGCGAGCCAGCGCCGCGCTTCCGGATAGGTGTAGAGCTGCTCCAGCCGCTCGTCGTCGATGTCGGCGGGCTCCGGCCAGATCTGCTTGATCACGAAATCCACTCCTGCGCCCGCGCGGGCGTCCGGGTGCCGTTGATGCAGGCCACCATCTCCAGCGTGCGCCGGGTCTGCAAGGCCTGGTGCACGCGGAACATCGCCGCACCGGCGCGGGCCGCGAGCGCGGTGGCCGCCAGCGTGCCGGTGAGCAGCTCGTCGCGATCGGCCACGTCGAGGTCCAGGCTCTCCCGGACGAAGGTCTTGTTGGACAGCGCCATCAGGACGGGCCAGCCCGCGGCGACGATCTCCTCGGTGCGGGCGACGAGGGTGAGGTGGTCAGTGGTGTTCTTGCCGTACCCGGTGCCGTCGATCAGGATGCCCGCGCGCGGAACGCCCCGGGACTCGGCGAGCTCGGCCAGCCGCACGGTCGCCGTCACCACGTCCCGCACGACGTCCTCGTAGTCCGAGCGGACGGGCACGGAGCGGGGCGTGCGCGGGGAGTGGGTGCAGATGTAGCCGGCGGAGTAGGTCGCCGCGACGTCGAGGATCTCGGGATCGGCGGCGCCCCACGCGTCGTTGATGATGTCCGCGCCTGCCCGGCAGACCGCGTCGGCGACCTCGTGCCGCCAGGTGTCGACGCTGATCAGCACGTCCGGGTAGGTGGCCTTGATCCACTCGACGGTGGGCAGCACCCGCCGGATCTCCTCGTCGGCGTCCACCTCGGCGCCCGGGCTCGCGGTCACCCCGCCGATGTCGATCACGTCGGCGCCCTCGGTGACGGCCCGCTCGACGGCGGTCTTGGCGGCGTCCTCCTCGAAGGTGGCGCCGCGGTCGTAGAAGGAGTCCGGTGTGCGGTTGACGATGGCCATCACCAGCGCGCGGTCGCGAACGACCCTCCGGCCGCGGAACGCCAGGTCGAACGCACTGGCACCGAGATCCTGCACAGGCCCGATCCTTCCTGCGGTAGCTGCCCGGACGCCCCGTCAGACGCCGGTACGGCTCAGTCTGCCAGAGCAGACCCCACCCGTGACCAGGGCGATCCGGGTGAGAATGCGGCACCCACCGCCGTACGTCGGTGCCGCCGGAGTTCAGGTCGGTGCGGAATGGTCCGATGCGCCCGGTTCCTCGCGGAACGGGTATTTCGGGCGTCGCGGCGAAGGCACGGCCTCGAAGGCGGCGGTGGTTCGGTCGTTCACTGCCTCGTCGTGCTCGTGCGGCCCGGCTATCGGCTGATTAGTCCTATGTGGATTTGCTCACTTCCTGAAGGCTCGAACGAGCAGCGCCCCGATGCCGATGATGACGGCGAGCACCGCGATCACCACGATGATTTCCGAAATGCCAGGCATGCTGATCATGCGTCCACCTTCTCAGATGGCACCGACGGCGGGGCGCCCGGGAGATGCTCGTCACCGGTCCCAGTAAAGGGACGCAGTGCCGCCCGAATCCACTGTGGACTCTGAAGCTCGTGGCGGCCTGGGGAGCGGCACCTTGGCAAAGGGTAACCAGTTGGTTACTCTTGTGTGGTGGACGAGGTGGCGAAGGCGATCGCGGATCCGGTGCGGCGCCAGATCCTGGAGATGCTGCGGAACGCCCGGTTGTCCGCGGGGGAGATCGCGGAGCGGTTCGAGATCAGTCGCCCGGCGGTCAGTCGTCACCTGCGGGTTCTGCGGGAGAGCGGGCTGGTGCGCGATGAGCTCGTCGGCAGGCGGCGGCTCTACGTGCTCGACGCCGCGCGGTTCACCGAGCTGATCGAATGGCTCGCTCCGTTCGTTCCGCCCGTCGGCTGGGAGCGCCGCCTCGACGCGCTGGAAACCGAGGTCCACCGGACCCGCCGCGAGCGCCGGACGGCGGCACATCGACACGACTGACGGGCTGGGCGAGATCGGGTCGGGCTGAGGGCCCGGGCGGGGCCGGTTCGGGAATTCACCCGCACCGCGCCCCGGCCGGGGTGGGTATCAGCGGGGTTTGGGGAGGTCGAGCTGCTTGCGCAGGTCTGCCAGGCCTTGCGTCTTCTCCACGTCGCGCCAGTCCTCGACGTACTGGTGGAGCACGAAGATCAGCCTGCGGGCTCGTTCGTACCGTTCGTCGCTCCAGGTCTTCAGGCGCTCCAGAGCCGCGTGCACCGGTTCGAAGTCCGGGGAAGCGGGGAACAGCTCCAGGCCGATGTCGGCGAGTGCGGGCCGGCTCAACCGCTCGAAGTAGCAGGCGGTTTCGAACGGGTCGCGGATCACGGTGCCTTCGGTCACGGCCGGGATGTCCTCGACCTGGTCGGCGACGATGTCCATCCACGGGTTGCCCGCCAGGTGCTCGCCGTACCGGATGCCGACCCACCGGGTCAGTCCGTCGGCACGGCTGTTCGCCGGGAGGGACTCACGGAAGGCGTAGCTGAGCACCTCGCTCGCGGGCTCGTTCTTCCCCTGCTCGATGAGCACGTGCGCTTCGAGGTGGCCCGCGTAGGCGGCGAGCAGGCCGTCGCAATGCGACCGCGCGCTGCTCAGCGGTTCGAGGGCGGCCGCTGAGTCGCCGACCTGGATCAGGAGATTGCCCAGGATGAGCTTGGTGATGTCTCGCTGCCTCAGGATGGTGCTGATGGCGTCGTCGTCGTACTCGGCCTCGTTCTCCCACGCTTCTTCGAGGCGGGCGAGGGATCGTTCGAATCCCTCCCGGGCGGCCGGCAGGTCCCCGGTGAGCTGGCTGGCGAGGTGGTCGAGCACGGGCTCGGGGCCCGCGATGCCATCATCGAAATCTGCGGAGAGCATCACCACGGCCAGGGGACCGAGCCAGGGGTCTTCGCCCGCGGCGACCTGCTCCAGCCACTTCTCGCATCCCTCGCCGAGCCCGTTCTCGGCGAGTTCGACGCCCGCCAGCGCCATGGCGGCGTGCCCGGCCACGGCGGTGCGGCCCGATTCGGCGATCGTGCTCAGCGCGGCCTTAGCGTTCCCGGCATCGCCCGCCCGGTAGGCCGCCAGTTCGCGTTCGACCGCATCCGGGATCGGGCTCAACGGGTCCGGCGGGAGCGGCTGCGGCATCCCGTGGGTGTCCAGCAGGGATTGGTCGGTCATGTCGCTGCTTTCTGTAATCGGATCATCGCGGCGCAGCATGGCAGAACCGGCCGACATCGTGATCAACGGCCGTCGAGGCGCTGGTGCGCCGCTAGCCGCCGGTGATGTCGGTCCAACCGTGGTTCAGCCATCCCTCCTGGTCTCCGATCGTGATGGGCACGTCCGGTGCGGGGAACGGGTCGGGGACGTCGAGGACGAGGTCCTCGTCGTCGGAGGTGGCCAGCGGGTTCTGCAGGGGTGGCAGTTGGGCCGCGATGGTGTCCCAGTCGATGGTGTAGCTCGTCGCCGGTGAGGTCTTCCCGCTCAGGTTCCGGATCTCGGTGAGGGTTCGGACGACTCCGTCCTCGCAACGGGAGCGGATGAGCGGGTTGAGGTCCAGGCCGTGCGCGAGCACCCCGCGCTGGACCACCCAGAGGCACACCTGCTCGCCCGGGCCGGTGGTCGGGCTCTCGCCGTTGTACTGGTCCTCCAGCGCAGCGCGGATCTCGGCCGGGTCGGCGGAGAGGTAGCCCATGTCGAAGGCGTTCGGTGTTTCCTCGTAGAGGAATTCGAGCAGGTAGTAGCTGCGCACTTCCGGTTCGTGATCCGGCTCGGTGTTCTCCACGTGTGCTCCGTTCGGACTGTTCGCGCCAGTCAGGCAGTGCGGTGGCGGGCTGCTGCGCGGATGGCGAGGAGGAGCGGGAGGGAGCCGACGTCGCGGATCATCGGCGGGAGGCTCGGGGCGTCGAGGACGGCCGTTCCCGCTGCGAGTTCGGTTCCCAGCGCTTCGAGGTCGATTTCCAGCACCGTGACGTCCGAGCTGTACAGGCGTTCAGCGCCGCGTGGTCCCGTTCCTCGGATTTCCTCGCTCGACACCGACAGTTCCGTCACGCCGAAGAACTCCGGTTTCGCGCCGCGCTCCATCCAGCGCGCGAAACCCGTCAGCTCCGTGCTCGCGATGGTGTCCGGGTGCAGGCCCGTCTCCTCGCAGAGCTCGCGCTCCATGCCGGTTCGCACGACGTCGGTCAGGGTGCGCCGCGCCTTGCCGTCGGAGTCGACGAGGTCGCGGGGTTCCAGGGAGCCGCTGCCGGACGGGGCCAGCAGCAGCGGGCTCGCCGTGTTGCGGTCGGACTGGCTCACCAGCAGCAGCCGGCCGTCGGTGGTGATCGCCAGCGTGGAGATCCCCACGACGTCGGACAGGACGCTGGCCGCCAGGGTTCGGGCACGACCGGAAGCGTCGGTGAGCAGGCGGCGGCGCGGGTCGAAGTCCTCGCCCGTCTCGCGGTTGGTGATGCGCATCGCGCACAGCTCGTTGGAGCACTGGAAGTCGAAGAAGCGGGCCTTGTGCAGCTGGAGCTCGGTCTCGCCGTCGCCCGGCAGCGGATCGGTTCGCAGGCCCACGACCGGCCCGTTGAACAGCAGGCGCCCGCGGGCCCGGATGGGCAGCACGTGCGGGGCGGTGGCGCGCAGGACCGGTGGCAGCCGGTAGGGCTCGTCGGCCACCCGCACGGCGAAGGTGCGCTCCCGCAAGGCGCGGTCGATCTCGTCGCTGAGCAGCGCGGTACCGCGGTTGGGCAGGTAGCTGTAGCCGGCTTCCGGGTACGCGGCGGGCGGCGGGATCTGCTCGTGCGGGAAGGGCGCGGCGATCAGCGAGAACTCGTGGGAGGACCAGCGCTTGCGCAGGTTGCGCAGGTCGCGGACGAAGGTGGCCGTGCCCAGCAGCAGGGCGATCACCGAGATCACCACGCCCACCGCGCTGGGCAGGATGGTGATCGCGCCGAGCAGCACGCCGAGGGCGGAGACCAGCACCGGCCACTCGCGGACCGCCAGAAACCACGTGTGGTCGGCCTTGGAACGCGCCCGACGCAGCAGCTTGCGCAACCGATGCCCCCGAAGATCGAATTCCCGGAACTCGATCACAGTAGGCCAGCAACGCATGCCGCGGGGAGGGTTTCACGGGAACGGACGGGGCTCGAGCGCCCCGTCCGTCCTCAGTGGAGCGTCAGGCGTTGATGTCCGACGGGTGGGTGGCCAGCGGCGTCACGTGGATGCTCATGTGCGGGAACAGCGGCAGGCCCGACAGGAGGGTGTGCAGCTCGTCGTTGGAGTCCACGTCGAAGATCGAGATGTTCGCGTACTCGCCCGCGATGCGCCAGATGTGCGGCCACTTGCCCGCGCGCTGGAGGTCCTGGGAGTAGGCCTTTTCCCTGGCCAGCAGCTCGGTGCGGGCCTCGGGGTCGAGGTCGTGCGGCAGGTGGACGTCCATTCGGACCTGGAACAGCACGGTCAGTCCTCCTGCCGGTCGAGCGCGAATCCGTAGTCGATCCTAGCGCTGCCGTCGTCCTGGCCGACCGGCGCGAGGATCAGCTCCGGCTTCACCGCGTTGGCGATGTCGTCGGCGTTGTGCGGGTCGCCGGGGAAGTACAGCTGCGCGATGAGCTCCTGGTGACCGGGCGCGGAGACCTTCACGTGCAGGTGCGCGGGACGCCACGCGTGCCAGCCCGCCGCGGCGATCAGCTTGCCGCACGCACCGTCGGTCGGGATCTGGTAGGGCGCCGGCTGGATCGTGCGGATCCGGAACTTGCCGTCCGGGCCGGTGGTGAAGCTGCCGCGCAGGTTCCACTCCGGGATGCCCGGGGCGAACTGGCTGTAGTAGCCGTCGGCGTCGGCGTGCCACAGCTCGACGGTGCCCGCCAGCGGCGTGCCGTCGACGGAGGTGATCGAGCCCTCCCACAGCAGAGGGGTGCCCGCCTCGCCGTCGCGCATCGGCAGATCGGCGTCCGCGCCGCGCTCGGGGGCGTTCGGGACGTAGTACGGGCCCTCGATCGAGCCCTTGCTGCCCTGGCGGTCGGCGGTGGCCACGTCCTCGACCACGTGCTCCACCCACACGTCCAGGAACAGCGGCCACTCGCCGTCCTCGCCGACCTGGATCAGCCACGCCTTCAGCGCGTTGTACTCGTCGTAGGTGACCTGGTGCCTGCGGATCGTCTCGTGGATCGCGCCGAGGACCTCGCGGGCCAGCAGGTCGACGCGCTCCTTCGGGGTGTCGCGAACCGCGTCGTAGGGAGACTTGTCGTGGTGGAAGCGCTCGGTCGCGGCGGCTCCGGAAGCGGCTGCGGTGGCGGTCTCGTCGGTGGTGCTCATCTGGGTTCCTCCGGTTCTCACGAGGTGCGGTAGCGGGCGAGCTTGTCGGGATCGATCTCGACCCCGATCCCGGCACCGGGCCGGACCCGCAGCTCGCCGTCGGTGATCAGCAGCGGTTCGGTGAGCAGGTCGTCGGTCATGTCCAGGAAGTTGGAGAGCTCCGCCGCGCGGTGCGAGGTCCGCTGGTGGGCCGCGCCGAAGGCGATCGTGCAGGCAGTGCCCAGTTGACCGTCGATCTGGTTGCCCATGACGACCTCGACGCCGAGCCCCTCGGCGAGGTGGTGCGCGCGCTGCGAACCGGTGAAGCCGGTGCGGGCTGTCTTGATGCTGATCGCGGTCGCCGAGCCGCCGAGCACCTCGCGGGTGATGTCGGCCGGGGTCACCGCGGATTCGTCGGCGATGAACGGCACGTCCAGGTGGCCGACCAGCCAGCGCCTGCCGAGCACTTCGTCGGCCGCGCAGAGCTCCTCGGCGAAGAGCAGGTCGAGGTCGGCCAGCCTGCGCATCGCCCGCATCGACTCCGCCGGGGTCCACCCGCGGTTGCCGTCGACGTAGAGCTCCACGCCGTCGCCGAACGCCTCGCGCAGGGCGCGCACCACGGCGATGTCCAGGTCGACCGGGCGGCGGCCGACCTTCACCTTGAAGGTGCGGATGCCGTGGGTGGCGATCATCCGCTCCGCCTCGGCGACCATCGCGGCGGGCTCGTCGAAGCCGAGCATGTGGCTGACCCGGAGGCGGTCGGTGTAGCCGCCGAGCAGCTCGCTGACGCCGAGCCCGACGGTCTTGCCGAAGGCGTCCCACATCGCCATGTCGATGGCGGCCTTGGCGGTCGGGTTGCCGACGGTGCGGCCGAGCCGGGCGCGGGCGACCTCGCGTTCGGTGACGCGGAGCCCGGTGACCTGCGGCGCGAAGAGCGATTCGACGACGGCGACGATCCCGGCCTGGGTCTCGCCGTAGGTGAACGGGCGGGGCGGTGCCTCGGCCACGCCGACGATGCCGTCCTCGGTGTGCACGCGGATCAGCACGTGCTCGGCGGTGGCCACCTCGCCGGAGGCGAACTTCAGCGGTTTGGCGTACGGGATGGCGAACGGGATCGCCTCCACCGCGGTGATCTTCACGCGAATCCTCCCGCACGGGTCTCGGCCGCGCGCGTGATTGCCCGGTCGCGCAGCGTGATCGATTCGTCCACTGTGGAATGGGGTGAGGTGCGCGGCTGCGGCGCTCCGCCCTGGCGGCTGCTCCGGAACGGGATCACATCGGCCTCCTCGTCGCGCCGCTGCCTGGGTGGTTGCCGAGGGTAGGGGCCGGTCTGCGGGCCCGGAATTGGTAGAGCCCCTGCGGGCGTAGGGGATTCCTTCAGGCGGGCTGCCGGGGTGAACCGATTCCGAAGGCGTCTGACCTGCGGTGATGGCGTGGAGTGTGGTCGTGGAGCGGCTGCTGGGCTGGATCGGTGACCGCTCGGGGGTTTTCGCGGTGCGGGGGTTCCGCTGCGGCCGTCGGTTGGTGCAGGATGCATCTCGCGGGCCGTTGCGGCCCGATCGCCGAAGTCCGCGCGGAGAACCGGAATCCCGTCGCGTCGCGAGCTCCTGGCCGTCCACTGTGCACTCCTCTGGGCGGAACGCCGAGAAGCGCTGTGCCGAACCGCGCGCCGGGATGCTCCTGCCGGACCCAACGCCCTGTGAGGTGAACACCGCCGATGTCGCTGGAGAAGACCGTCGCCGAGCTGGCCCGCCGGGTCGAGGTGCTGGAGGCCGAGGCCGAGATCCGCCGGATCCAGGCCCGCTACATGTTCCTGTGCGACACGCCGTGCCCGGAGTACGGCGTCCGCGACGACGCGCACCGCATCGACCTGATCATGGAGCTCTACACCGACGACGCCGTGTGGGAGGGCGTCGGCGAGTACTACGACGGCCAGTTCGGCCGCGCGGAGGGCGCCGCCGCGATCCGCGCGCACTTCGAGGCGTTCTGGGGCCAGAAGCAGGACCCGGCGCTGCTGCTCAACGCGCACTACCTCACCTCGGAGCAGATCCACGTCGACGGCGACGAGGCGACCGGCCAGTGGATCCACGTGCAGCCCTGGCTGTTCTCCGACGGCAAGGCGCTGCTGCGCTCCAGCCGGCTCAACAACGCCTTCCGAAAAACCGGCGATACCTGGAGGATCACACGCACGCGCACGGAGAACGTGTTCATCGCCCCGCTCGCCGCGGACTGGGTCAGCGATCACCCGTCGGCGTCGGTGCTGATGAAGCCGTAGGCGGGCGGGTGGTGGCGACGCGGAGGAGGCAGGTCCGGTGACCTTCGAGGATTCGGAACCCGTGGTGCACATCGTCGACGACGACGCGGCGCTGCGGCAGTCGCTGGTGTTCCTGCTGGAGAGCATCGGCGTGCAGGCGCTGACCTACCCGGACGCCACCACCTTCCTGGCCGAGTTCGACCCCGCCGAGATCGCCGTGGTCATCGTCGACGTGCGGATGCCGGGCATCAGCGGTTTCCAGCTGCAGGAGCGGCTGCTGGAGATGGACTACCCGGCGCCGCTGGTGTTCTGCTCCGCCCACGGCGACATCCCGATGTCGGTCCGCGCGGTCACCCGCGGCGCGGTGGACTTCCTGGAGAAGCCCTACCAGCCGCAGCGCATGGTGGAGCTGGTGCAGGCCCAGCTCGACGTGGCGCGGGGGCGGTTCGCCGAGCACGCCGAGCGCCGCGCCGTCGCGGACCGGCTGGAGGCGTTGACGCCGCGCGAGCGGGAGGTGTTGCGCCTGGTCATCGAGGGCCTGCCGAGCCAGGTGATCGCGGGCAAGCTGGGCACCAGCGTCAAGACCGTGGACGTCCACCGGGCCCGCATCAAGGCGAAGGCGGCGGCGGAGAGCCTCGCGGCCCTGGTCCGGGACATCCTCCTGCACCGGGTGGATGTCTGACCGAGGGCGCGTTGATCAGGCCCGCAGGGCTGCTTCGGACCAGCAGGCTGTTGCCAGCAGCTCCGTTTCGGAGAGTGCGGCGCCCACGAGCTGGAGACCGAGGGGCAAGCCTGCTTCAGTTCGCATTCCCGGGACGCAGAGGGCGGGGAGGCCGAGTGCTTGCCAGGGGCGGCTCAGCACCGGGTCTCCGGTGGCCGTGATTCCGGCGGGCGCCGGGCCGAGGGCCGCCGGGCCCAGCACGGCGTCGTAGTCCGCCAGCAGCTCCGACAGTCGCTCGCCGGCCTCGGTCGTGGTGCGGCGGGCGGTTTCGTAGTCGTGCTCCGAGGTGGCGGCTCCGGTTCTCAGCAGGGTTGCCAGCTGTTCGCTCAACTGGGACGCCGCCGCCAGCTCCACCGCTCGTTCGCGCGCGGCTTCGTAGGCCATGATCACCGGGTGCGCGGCGGTGAGCTGTGCGATCAACCGGCCGTCCGGGAACTCGTCGATCACCGCACCGGCCGCGCGCAGCTTGGCGCAGGCGCTGGTCAGCGCGGTTGCCATCGGTGGCTCGAGGGCCTGCGGTGTCCAGAGCAGCAGACGTGGCGGTCGGCCGGTGGCGAGACCGGAATCGGGTTCGCCGGTCAGCGCGGACCACGCCAGGGCCAGGTCGGACGCGCCGGCGGCGAAGAAGCCGTGGCTGTCCAGGCTCGGGCTCAGGCCGGTGACGCCTTCGACGGAGAACCGGCCGCGGGTGAGCACCAGCGACGCGACGCCGCAGAACGCGGCGGGACGGGTGACCGATCCGGCCGTCTGCGAACCCAGCGCCAGCGGCACCTGACCGGCGGCGACCGCCGCGGCCGAACCGCTGGAAGATCCGCCCGGCGTGTGCTCCGGTGCGGCCGGATTGCGGGTCGGGCCCGGAGCGAAGTAGGCGAACTCGGTGGTGACCGACTTGCCGACCGGGATCGCGCCTGCGTTCCGCCACGCGGTCACGATCGCCGCGTCGGCCGCCGCGGGCGGCGCGTCCGCGCGCAGCTGCGAGCCGCACCTGGTGGGCAGCCCGGCGACGTCGACGATGTCCTTGACCGCGAGCGGAACCCCGCCGAGCGGGCCGTTGGCGGAGGCCGGGGCGCCGAGCTCCACCCAGGCCCGCAGCTCGGGATCGGTCTCGGCGATCCGGGCGCGGGAGCGCTGGAGAGCTTCGGCGGGCGTGGTCGCTCCGGTGGTCAGATCGCCGACGAGTTCGCGCAGCGACCAGGGCTGCCAGTTGTTCACGGCTGCTCCCACGCTGCGTCGGCGACCCAGTAGTCCATGCCGCTGGCGCTCACCGAGTGCCGCCACTCCGAGGTCCGCCGCAGCAGCGGCTCCACCTCCGCGGTGACCGCGTCGGCCGCGTCCGGCCCGTCCTCCGCGACCGCCCAGTGGACCCAGTTCAGCTCCTGGCCGTTGGCGTCGTGCACGAACAGGTCGACATGTCGCCAACCGTAGCCGTGGGTGTCGTTGTAGCAGGTCAACGTCATCCGCGTGGGTTCGGCGTCCGATGGGGTGGGCATCCGGCGAGCTCCTTTCCGCGAGCGGGCTCAGGCGCTGAGGGGCGGGGCGGTCAGGCTGTGGAACCGGCGTTGGAAGTAGACCAGCGCGCCGCTGTCCTCGCGGGTCATCACCTTGTCCACCTCGACGAACATCACCGAGTGCGAGCCCTGCGCCCGCTCGGCGATGATCCGGCCGATGAGCGAGGCGGGCGCGTCGCGCAGCACCGGGACGCCCTCGGATTCCAGGTCCCAGCAGTCCTCGGTGAAGCGCTGCGCGGTCGGCACCTTCGTGGCCCCGGCGAAGTGCATCGCCAGGTCCTCCTGCTCGGCGCCGAGCACGTTGACGCAGATCCGGCCGTTGGCGACCAGGACGTCGTGGGACCGGCTGGACCGGTTGACGCACACCAGGACGGTCGGCGGCGAGTCGGTCACCGAGCAGGCCGCGCTGACGGTCATCCCGGCGAGCCCGTGCTCGCCGTCGGTGGTCACGACGTTGACGGCGGCGGAGAGGTTCGCCATCGCGGCGCGGAAGTCGCGTTGGGCCGGGGTCAGCTCGGGCACGATTCCTCCAGGGGGCAGGACGGCGGTTTCCGGCACCGTTCCGACGTTACGCACGCACTCGCCGACCGGGAATCGAGACTTCCCCGCGCCCGCCTGAGGATTTCCCCTACGAAGCGAGCGGGAGCGAGAAGCCGAAGCGCGAGCCGCCTTCGTCCCGGGACTCGCCCCAGATCGCGCCGTGCTGGCGGGTGATGATCCGGTAGCTCAGGGCCAGACCGATGCCGCTGCCGTGCTCCTTGTCGGTGAACGTCCGCTCGAACGGGTCGTGGCGCAGCCCGCGGCCCAGGTCGTCGACGGTCAGCACGCCCGCGTCACCGTCGATGCGGGTTGTGACGGTCAGCTGCCGCCGCTGCGGGTCGCAGACCGCCATCTCGTCGATCGCGTTGAAGCACAGGTTGAGCACCACCTGCCCGGTCAGCACCCGCTCGCAGCGGACGAGCACCGGTTCCGGGCTGCGGTCCACCCGCACCTCGACGCCTGCCGGGCCCGCGCGCAACCCGACGAAGTACAGGCACTCCTCCAGGATGTCGTTGAGGTCAGCGACCTGCTGCACGTGTTCGAGGTGGCCGACGAACGCGCGCACCGAGCTGACGATGGTGGCCGCGCGCTCGATCTGCCGCACGGCGTTGTCGATGCCGTAGCCGACGCGGGAATCGGCCGGCGCCGTCGCGCGGGAACCGGCCAGGAAGTTGGCCGCCGCGGCCAGCGGCTGGCCGAGCTCGTGCGCGATGGCCATCGCCATGTCGCCCATCGCGGTGTAGCGGGCGAGGTAGTTCTCCCGGTGCATCTCCCGCTCCCGGCGCACCTGGCCGTGGACCCGCTCGGAGACGTCGTGCAGGATCATCAGCAGCCCATCGCTCTCCTGCAGCCGCTCCAGGCTGCCCTCCAGCCAGACCCGCTCCTGATCGGGCCGGTCGACCTCCAGCTGGACCGAGGTGACCGGATCGGCACGGGACAGCACCTCGTCCCATGTGGACACCCGGCCGCGCAGCCGCAGGCGGGCGTGATCGGTCAGCGGGCCGAGCGGCTCGCCCGCGGTCGCGCCGATGAGCGGCAGCGCGGTGTTGGTGGCGAACCGGATGGTGCCCGCGGCGTCCAGCATCAGCGCCACGGTCGAGGTGTGGTGGGCGAGTGCGTCGACCCACGAGGTGGTCAGCCGCAGCTGCCGCTCGACCTCCTGCTCGCGCTCTATGTCGCGGAACTGCACCAGGACCGCGGGCCCGCGCTCCAGCTCGACCCGGACGGCCACCGCATCGGTCGGGATCACCCGGCCCGACTTCGCGCGGTAGTGCCACTCGATCCGGCTCGCGCCCCGGTCGACGGCCTCCTGCAGCCAGGCGCGGCCGATCACCCGGTCGTACTGCTGCGCGGAGCTGCTCATGTCGTTGGCCTTGAGCGGGCGCAGCTCGGCGACGCTCCACTCCAGCATCTCGCACGCCGCCGGGTTGGCCCAGAGGATGTCCTTGGTCGCGGCGTCGTGCAGGAGCACGCACATCCGGGTGGCGTGCGCCATCGTCACGAAGTCCTGCGCCGTCAGCTCGGGCGCGCGCGGGTCGACCTGCATCTGCCCAGCGTAAGACGGGTGCGCGGGGGGTCGCACTGAAGGAATCCCCTACGGGGGCAGAGGCAATACCAATTTCCGCGGCGGTGGCAGCGTTCGTAACGTCGGGAGCCGTCCAGCAACGACGAGGGAGCTGAGATGGTGCACACCCACCAGAGCGACGGTGTCAGCTTCGAGGACGTGCTGGCGGAGCTCGCCGAACGACGTGCCGAGTTCCGCGAGCAGCGCTACGTGCCGAAGGACTTCATCGCCCGGCTCAAGCAGCTGGGGCTCTACCGCGCCGCGACCCCGACGAGGTTCGGCGGCGAACCGCTCGCCCCCGCCGACTTCCTGGCGCGCATCGAGCGGATCTCGGTCGTGGACGGCTCCACCGGCTGGGTCGCCAGCTTCGGGTCCGCGCTCGTGTACCTCGCGGCGCTGCCGCTGGACACGCAGGCCGAGCTCTACCGCAACGGCCCGGACGTGGCCTTCGCCGGGGGACTGTTCCCGGTCCAGCCCGCCGCGCCGACCGAGACCGGGTTCCGGGTCGACGGCCGCTGGAAGTTCGCCAGCGGCTGCATGGGCGCCGACGTGCTCGGCGTGGGCATCCCGGGCGACGAGAGCACCGGCGGCAAACCGCGAACCGCGGTGCTGCGGCCCGAGCAGGTCGAGATCGTCCAGGACTGGGACGTCGTCGGGATGCGCGGAACCGGTTCGTTCGACCTGGTGGTGCGCGATGTCGAGGTCCCGCGCGAGTGGACCTTCATCCGCGGCGGAACGCCCACTGTGGACGAACCGCTCTACCGCTACCCGACGATCGCCTACGCCGCCCAGGTGCTGGCCGTCGTCGGCGCCGGAGTGGCGCGCGCGGCGCTCGACTACGCCGAGGAAGTCGGTGCCGGCTACGCCGGGGTCACGGGTGCCCCGAAGCTGGCCGACCGCGCCTACTACCGCACCGAGATCGCCGGTGCCGAGGCCTCGCTGCACTCGGCCAGGGCGTGGTTCTACGAGCTCAGCAACGAGGTCTGGGAGACCGTCCTGGCCGGTGACGACGCCACCGCGGAGCAGAACGCGCGGCTGCGGCTCGCCTCCGCGCACCTGGCCAAGACGTCGTCGGACGTCGTCGGCCGCCTGCTGGAGATCTCCGGCACGGCGCCGATCAACACCTCGCACCCGCTCCAGCTGCTGCACGGCGACGCCCTCGTCCCGAAGCAGCACGCCTTCCTCGGCCCGTCGATGTACGACGCGGCAGGCGCGGTCCTCATGGGGATGCCGCCCACCACCCCAGGTTTCCGCTGACACCACGACGAAGGAGATCCGCATGACCGCGCAGCCGCTCCGCGTGCTGTTCTGCATCGGCATCAACCAGAACTTCTTCGACCTGCCCACCGACGGCATCGAGATCGGCGACGTCTGGCAGGCGTTCGTCTCGATGATGGACCAGCTCAAGGCGCTGCCCGGGGTGGACTTCATCGGCGACATGGACGACGACTCGCACATGGTCGGGCCGTCCGAGGGCTGGCCGTGGACCTGCTACATCCTCGCCGACGTCGACTCGCAGGAGACCGTCAAGGCCGCCTGCAACCTCTTCCGCACCACGCAGGTCGCCGACGGCCGCGCCAAGCTGTGGCGGTTCGCCAGGGTCGAGGCCCGGATGGGCCGCGCGCTGACCGTCCGCGAAGACGTCGAGCTGCCCGACTGACCAGGGAGAACCCGATGACCGACAACACCACCGCGCCCGCCGGGCTGGCCGCCGGGGACCGGGTCGCCGGCCGCCTCTACACCGACCCGGACATCTTCGACCAGGAGCTGACGCGGATCTTCGAGCGCACCTGGGTGTGGGTCGCGCACGAGAGCGAGCTGCCCGGGCCCGGCACCTTCAAGTCGACGCACGTCGGCAAGCAGCCGGTGATCGTCACCCGCGACCGCAAGGGCGAGCTGCGCACCCTGCTCAACCGGTGCCGCCACCGCGGCGCCAGCATCTGCGAGAAGCCCAGCGGCAAGGCCAACGGCTTCACCTGCCCGTACCACGCCTGGTCCTACGGCCTCAACGGGCAGCTGCGCGGCATCCCGTACCCGGACGGCTACGAGGGCGTCATCGACAAGTCCGAGCTGTCGCTGAAGAAGCTGCGCACCGAGAGCTACGGCGGCCTGGTGTTCGCGACGTTCAACGAGGACGCCGAGCCGTTGGAGGAGTTCCTCGGCGACGCCCGGCTGTGGATCGACCGGTTCATGAAGCAGGGCGGCGGCTACCCGATCAAGGTGCTGGGCAAGCACCAGTTCAAGTTCCGCGGCAACTGGAAGATCCAGCTGGAGAACACCACCGACGGCTACCACTTCCCGATCGTGCACCGGTCGTGGATGGCGTCGGTGGACGCCGAGACCGCGGACATGATGTCGTTCATGACCGACCCGGCCGCGATCACCCACGACCTCGGCAACGGGCACAGCGTGATGCAGATGGTGCCCGAGCACTCCGACCTCGACGCCGACGACGGCACCGAACCGCTCCAGGGCCGCTTCGACGACCTCGTGGCCGAGCTGTCGAAGACCCTCGACGAGGCGCAGGTGCGCAAGCTGGTCCGGGCCATGCACGGCACCGGGTTCAACCTCAACCTGTTCCCGAACGTCTCGATGTCCTCGGCGTTCTTCCGGGTGCTGCGCCCGGTCGCGGTCGACGAGACCTGGATCGAGCACGTTGCGATCGGCCCGGACGGCCCGCCCGAGGTCGACGCCGTCAACCGCGAGCGGCTGCGCATCCACGAGCACTTCCAGGGCCCGTTCGGCTTCGGCACGCCCGATGACGCCGAGGGCTGGGACCGGGTGCAGCGCGGCGCGCAGGGCGCACCGGAGATGCCGATCCTGGTCAACCGCGGCATCGGCCGCGAGACGCGCAGCGCTGAGGGCTGGCCGACCGCGCACGTCACCGACGAGACCGGGATGCGCGCGGCCTACGGCAAGTGGAAGGAGATGATGGGCGATGACTGACGCGACGACCGTGCTGTCGACGACCGATCCCCGCGTCGTCCGGGCGATCGAGCTGATCTGGCGAGAGGCCGAGCTGCTCGACCGCAAGGACTACACCGCCTGGAACGGTCTCTACGCGGACGACGGGCTCTACATCATCCCGATCGACCCGCACACCGAGGACTTCGCGAACACGCTGAACATGGTCTACGACGATGCCCGCATGCGGCAGATGCGCGTGACCCGCATGATCGAGGGCTACGCGATCGCGGCGGTGGACGCCGCCCGCACGGTGCGCACGGTGTCCCGCTTCGTGCCGGAGTCGGTGGCCGACGACGAGGTCGTGTTGCGGTCGGCGCAGATCCTCATCGCCTACAAGCGCGGCCGCCACGACATCTGGGCCGGCGACCTGGTGCACCGGATCCGTCTCTCGGAGGCTGGTGAGGACCGCATCGCGCAGAAGGTCGTGCGGCTGGTGGACAGCGAAGAAGCCGTGCCCGCCGCTGGATTCCTGCTGTGAGCGCGGCGCAGGTCGCGGTGGTGACCGGCGGGGCGAGCGGACTGGGCGAGTTCATCGTCCGCCGCCTGCACGCCGACGGCTACCGCGTCGCAGTGGCCGACGTGGCCGATGCCGAGGCGCTGACGACCGAGCTGGACAGCACCGGCGCCACCGCACGCGGCTACCGCGTGGACGTCAGCGACCGCACGGCACTGCAGCAGCTGCTGGCCGACGTGGTCGCCGACTTCGGCGAGGTGCACGTGCTGGTCAACAACGCCGCCCGCACGCAGGCGAAGCCGCTGCTGGAGATCACTCCGGAGGAGCTCGACGCCGTGCTGGCGGTCAACTTCACCGGCACCTTCACGGCCTGCCAGGTCTTCGGCGCGCACTTCGCTGACAAGGGCTACGGCCGGATCGTCAACATGGCCTCGCTGGCCGGGCAGAACGGCGGCACCGCGACCGGCGGCCACTACGCGTCCTCCAAGGGCGCGATCATGTCCGCGACCAAGGTCTTCGCCCGCGAGCTCGCGCCGCGCGGGGTCACCGTCAACGCGGTGTCGCCGGGACCGTTGGACAGCCCGATGGTGCGGTCGATCGTCGGCGAGGAGGCGTTGGAGGGTTTCACGGCGAACATCCCGGTCGGCAGGCTCGGCGATCCGGCGTTCATCGCCCGGATGGTGGCGCTGCTGGTCTCGCCCGAAGCTGCCTCGGTCACCGGTGCCTGCTGGGACGCCAACGGCGGCCTCTACCTGCGCTGATGGGAGTTGCGATGAAGGTCGAGGTCGTCGAGATCGTCGAGGCGGCCGCCGGGATCCGCGCGCTCCGGCTGGCCCGCGCGGACGGCGCGCCCTTCGAGGCTCACCGAGCGGGCGCGCACGTGGACGTCACGGGCCCGACCGGAGTGCTGCGGCAGTACTCCCTCTGCGGACCGCCCGACGACCGGAAATCCCTGCTCATCGCGGTGAAGCGGGAACCCGACTCCCGGGGCGGTTCGGCCGCGCTGCACGCGGTGGCGGTCGGTGACCACCTGGAGGTCGGACCCCCGCGGAACCTGCTGGCCCTCGCCGAGGATGCGGACCACCACGTCCTCGTCGCCGGTGGGATTGGCGTGACGCCGCTGCTGAGCATGGCCCACGAGCTGCGCCGGACCGGGGCCGCGTTCGAACTGCACTACTTCGCCCGTTCCCGGGCCAAGGCGGCCTTCGTCGACCTGCTCGAAAGCGACTTCGGCGCCAACGTGCACTTCGGTGTGCCCCGTGCCGAACAACCGGCCCTGTTCGCCGGGATCGCTGCGGAGCTGACCCCGGCCGCGCACGTCTACACCTGCGGGCCCGAGGGATTCATGGAGCAGGTGACCGAAGCGTTCGCGCCTTCGGTCGGCGCGGACCACGTGCACGTCGAGCACTTCACCGCCGCCGAGGTCGATACCAGCGCGGATGCGCCGTTCACCGTGGAGCTCGACACCGGGGAGGTCTTCGAGGTCCCGGCCGACCGCTCGATCCTCTCGGTGCTGGAAGAGGGCGGCATCGACGTGGCGAAGTCCTGCGAGGAGGGCATTTGCGGCTCCTGCGTGTCGGGAGTTCTCGACGGTGTTCCCGACCATCGCGACAACTGTCTGTCCAGTTCGGACAAGGCGGCCGGTGATCAGATGGCCCTTTGTGTTTCACGGGCGCTGACTGACAAACTCGTGATCGAGCTGTACTGATCGTCTCGGGTCGTGAGCGGCGCTGGTGGGCTTTGCTTGGCGGTACCAGCGCCGCTCACGATGCGTTTACTCCGGCCCTTGGTCGCTGCAAGCATCGGGACGTGGGGTCCTGTCGTCTTGCGTGGCGATTCGGGCCGGAGTTCAGGAAGCCGGGCGACTCTTTTGGTTTCCACTCTTGAGTTTTCAAGGTGCGAACTACTGATGTTGTTGTGTTGTGGTGGGGGTCATCCCCGTGGTTTGGGGGATTGTGGGGGCTGTGGTCCGGATGTCAAGCCCGGCCTGGCGGCCGCCCCTTCGGGGTTGGCAGGCTTGACATCCGGACCACAGCCCCGTTTTGGCTTTATGTCACGGGGATGACCCGGTATGGAACGGACCCCGCCATCTTGGACACCTTGCGGGGAGCGTGGTGGCCGAGTCCTCTGCCGGTTTAGTCGTGGGTTGTTCCGCCACCGGCAGGTGGTGTGCGGGGTTGCCGTGCCGCGCGGGCTGGCCGTTGATCGCGGAGTTGCGGCGGAGAGCAGTGGTGCTGGCCGTTGCGGGCTGGGCGGTGGTGGGTCGGTTCGTCATCGGCGGGTTTCCTTTCTTTCTTTGGTTTTCGAGGTTTTGTGGTGTGGTTGGTGTGGTGCTCGGGTGTTGGTGGTGGGTTGAGGTCGCCTGGCGGCGTGCCGTGCTTCCGAAACTGTCGGCTCACCCGACCCTGGGCAGGGCGGAGTGCCCCACCCAGGGGTCGGGTGAGGTCGTCAGGTGCTCGCCAGCGGTCTGGCCGCTGGCGGCCCGCCCTCCGGTGATGAGTTCAGGCGGCGGAGGGCGTGGTGGTGCGTGGCGGGTTGAGCTCTCCCGCCAGGCCTGGGCGTGCGTGCCGGATCGACACTCGCCGGTGGTGTGAATACCGGGCGGCCACGTTCCAGTTGGATGTGCCAGTGGTGGTTGTGGATGGTGCGATGGTGATGGGCACACAGCATCACCATGTTGTCGAGGCTGGTGGGGCCGCCGTCGACCCAGTGCACGATGTGATGGGCCTGCGGCGTTCCCGCCGGGTGGTCACATTCCGGGAAGGCGCAGACGCCGTCGCGGGCCAGCAACGCGGCACGGATATGCGTCGGGGCGGTCCGCTGCGAAGCACCCACGTCGAGAGGCAGGCTGTCGCCGCCGAGGACCATGGGCAGGACCTCGCAGTCACAAGCGATCCTGCGCACCGTCTGCGGGCTGAGGTACTGGCCGGTGCCTTCCAGCATCCCCGCCCCACCAGCGGTGATGACCTCGCCGTTGGTGGTGGGGAGCTGGTTTTTCAGGTCGGTGTAGTCGATGGTGACCGTCAGGTGCGGCTTCTGCCCACCGGTACGCGGCATCCCGTCGGTGTCGAGCACGAGGTCGAGCAGGGTGGCCAGGCCGTCGGCGTTGCGCTGCCCAACCGTACGCGGGTCCTTGACCCCGTCGGCCTCCGGGCGCGGCGCGGCCAGCGGGCGCAGGGCGGTGACGAACTTCGCCCCGGTCTCGCGGTCCAGCCGGGCCTTGATCACCAGCATCCCGTCACGAGCGGTCGCGTAGTGCAGTTCTCGGGACTCGAACTGGGCCTGCTCGTCCGCGACGGCACCGTCGGCGTCGAGCATGTAGCGCACCCGGTCGGCCAGCTTGGCCAGATCACGGGGGCACTGACGGCAGGCGTTCTCCACCAACAACCGTTCCACCTCACCGGCACGGTGCTGGGCGTGCTCAGGCAGCCGGGACACACAGCGGGAGATCACCCGCGCGTGCTCCAGCCCGATCACACCCTCACCGAGTGCTTGTCCGGTCGCCGGTAGCGCAACCTCCGGCCCAGCGACACCAGCGGCGTTGTCGGTGTCCTCACCGGTGTTCGGCAAGGTGGCGGTGGCGATACGGACACGGTTCGTGGCGTCCTGGCCGTCGATGTTGAGCAGGTTCTTCAGCCACACCTGCGTGGAGCGCACACCACGAGCGGCGTGCAGGCGGCGGCGGTCGGCCTCGGCGATCAACCGCAGCTGCTCCATCCGCGCCTGACGAATCTGCCGTTCCACCTCACCGATCCGGGTCGCGAGTTCCTCATCGGTCAGGGAGGTCACCGCAGGCGGGCACGACCCGCCCGGCGTGGGCATGTCCCACGCGGGCAAGGCGGACACGACCGCACCCGCGCCAGCGGCGGGCGTCGCGTCCTGGGTGGTCATCAGCGGTGTCATGCATCAATTCTCTCAAGAATCGAACGTGGTTTCGAGCGAATAACCGTCGCACAATCAGGTGATCACAACACGGCTAAAACACGAAAATCCTTAGCTGGTACCAGAAGCCGCAAATATTGGAAGGTCAATGATCGGCGTGTCGGTGGCCTTTGCCCGCACAGAAACGTGAATTCGCTACTGTCCTGTTAGGACTGCACTGGTTTTCGCTGCTGCGTCGACGACTAAGGCCGGTCGGTCGGTCGACAGCCAGACCCCAGAAGCCCAAACCGCCAGCCCGCACACCACAGCGACCCGGCACACGACCTGCCGGTGGCGGAGCAACCCACGACTAAACCGGCAGAGGACTCGGCCACCACGCTCCCCGCAAGGTGTCCAAGATGGCGGGGTCCGTTCCATACCGGGTCATCCCCGTGACATAAAGCCAAAACGGGGCTGTGGTCCGGATGTCAAGCCTGCCAACCCCGAAGGGGCGGCCGCCAGGCCGGGCTTGACATCCGGATCACAGCCCCCACAATCCCCCAAACCACGGGGATGACCCCCACCGCAACACAACAGAAAAAGCCCCAACCACCCGCAATACGGCAAGCGGCGCACCACAGCCCCACCGAACACGACGAAACCAGCCAAAGACATCGACCACCCCGACGCCGCCAACGAACGTCAGGGGTCTAAGCGATGATCCCGCCATGTCGAGAAAACTGTTCGACGGCGAGGTGTGGGTCCA
This sequence comes from Saccharopolyspora antimicrobica, assembly GCF_003635025.1. Taxonomy (GTDB): domain Bacteria; phylum Actinomycetota; class Actinomycetes; order Mycobacteriales; family Pseudonocardiaceae; genus Saccharopolyspora; species Saccharopolyspora antimicrobica. The sequence goes on from NZ_RBXX01000002.1 coordinate 3,169,336, forward strand.
CTACGGGCAGATATACGTCGAGAGCGGAGGTCAGCACCTAGACCTGCAGGAGTCCTTCGCCGGACAGCGCAACGGCTTGCTCGGCGCGGCTGAGCGCGGTGGGCTGTTCCTGATCACCGGCCTGCACACGGGAGAAGTCGGCTTCACCGTCGAACTCCACGAGCAGGCCCCACCGGTCGACGACACCTGGGAGGAGATCGTCGAGGCCTCGTACCAGCCGCTGGGCGACGTCGAGCTCGTCTGCTGGGGCGGAGAGGGCAGCTGGCCGCTCGACCTGGACGGGTTCGAGTACCGGGCCCGCTACCACGCGGTACGGATGGACGAGGCGAACGACCTGGACACCCGGGCGGCCGACGAGCCGCTGGTGGACCGCTACCTGCTCCAGTTCTGGCCGGCGCCACCGGCGCCCGACCGGGTCCTCAAGCAGAGCAGCGAGAACGCCGCATACTGGCACAGCACCGTCGGGAGCTGAAAAAGCGGTGGGCGCGAACGCCGCAGCGTTCGCGCCCACTCGTCGTGCCGGGATCAGGCCTCTTCGAGGTCGGATTCCTTCACGTAGACCCAGCGGTGGTTGTAGGAGATCGGGACGTACGTCTCGCCCCCTAGGACCACCTTGTGGTTGTTCGGGTCGTTCACGCCGTCGTAGCCGACGTTGTAGTAGATCGCCCGGCTCGCGCGGCCCGCGACGTACACCTGGCCCTGGGGGAGCTTGTACGGCAGCGGTTTGATCACCAGCGGGTCGAGCCCGTTCGGGAACTCGTCGGCGTCCGGCAGGGCCATGCCGTAGGTCGGGACGTCGGCGCGCACCGGGGTCACCAGCTCGGCGTCGTCGGCCGGGGCGGTGTTCACGCCGCCCGGGTCGCGCAGCCAGGCCTTCTTGCCGTCGAACCACAGCGCCAGCCAGTCGCCGCGGCGCTCCGCGACCGCGTACTGGCGGCCGACGGTGGCCTTGGCCGACCAGTCCTCGATCCTGGTGGTGCCGGGCGAGCCGTCCGGGTGCACCGAGGCCGAGCTGAGCAGCGGGGCGTCGTCGCGCGGGGCGCTGCGCAGGTAGAGGAAGTTCGCCGGCTGCGAGGGCAGTTCGCGGCACTCCTCCTTCGGCGGGCACTCGGTCACCACCGGCCGGTTCGTGTCGAACCGGGGGAAGATGGTCACCACGTCGTCGCCGCCGGTGTCGCCGTCCAGCGGGGCGTCGAGCAGGTTCATGTAGTGCGCCCAGTCCCAGTACGGGCCCGGGTCGTAGTGCTCGCCGCCTGCCTGCTCCGGCTTGTCGGCGCTGACCTCGTCGTGGCCGAGGATGTGCTCGCGGTCCAGCGGGATGTCGTACTTGTCCGCCAGGTACTTCACCAGCTGCGCCGACGAGCGGTACATCTGCTCGGTGTACCAGGTGCCTCCCTCGGCGGCCCAGCCCTCGTGCTCGATGCCGATGGAGCGCATGTTGCGGTCCCAGCTGCCCGCGTGCCACGCCATGTCCTTGGTGGGCACCATCTGCGTGACCTCACCGTCGGAGGAGCGGATCACGTAGTGCGAGGCCGAGCCGTGCGCCGGGTTCTGGAACAGCGAGATCGTCGACTGGTACGAGGTCTCGGTGTCGTGGATGACGATGGAGTTGATCCGGACGTCCTTCGGCCGGTTCGCCGTGTCGTAGTTGCCGTAACCGCCGGTGGGGTCCTCCGGGTCGGTCGGCGCGTAGGCGGCCGGGATGTACTTGCAGTCCAGCTCGGCCGGGCACTCCGCCTTCGGCTCGACCCGGGCGGCCTGGACGTCGGCGAGGTTGGTGCCGGTGAGGTCGCGGTCCGGCGTCACCTCGGGGATCTTGGCGAAGCCGACCTGCTGACCGGTCGAGGTGGTGCGGCTGCGGCCGCTGTCGAGCACCTCGTAGACGGAGTCGGCGAAGGACCGCGCGCCGCTGGCCTGCGGGCTGCCGCTGAGTTCCGCGACCGCCGGGTACCAGCCGCCCAGCGTGTTGGGCAGTTGCCCGTCGCCGAGCTGCTTGGCGCGTTCGGCCAGCAGCGCGGCACCGGCCCGGATGTTCTGCGCCGGATCGCGCTTGACCTGCTCCGGTGGGAGGTCGACGAGTTCGGCGGCCTCGGTCAGGGTGTGCAGGGTGGGGTTGTCGGCGAGCTTCCTCAGCTTGGGGTTCTCGCGGCGCAGCTGCTCGAAGTCGACCTCGGTGAGGTGCATCGGGCCGTAGCCGCCTGCCTTGCTCTGCTCGCCGCGGTGGTCCTCCCACCTGGTGAGCTGGTAGGAGGTGGCCAGCAGCAGCGGCGCCGGGACGCCGAACTCGGCGGCGGCCGATTCGAAGGCCTGCTGCTCGGTGGAGCGTGGTTCGTCTGGTGAGGTGCCTGCGGCGGGCTGGGCGGCACCGGCCAGCAGACCGGTGGCAGCGGCCGTCACCGCGGCAGCTCGCCACCAGCGGGGTTTTCTGGTGGTCAAGGTCTTTGCTACCTCGCTAATTCCATCGCGGATGTCCTCAGTGGAGGATTGAGGTTCCCGCGCCGCCATCGCGGAACCTGCCAGTCCGGGGAGGCGGCGTGTCCGGAAGTGATCAAGAGCTTACGTCGCGACGGTCCCCGGTCGGGCCCGTTCTCCCAGATTCCCGGGACATCGCTGAGGAGCCTTTCTGCTTGGTCGGAGCGGCGCAGTCCCTCAAGACATCCACGCTCCCCGCGCCCCCGATGGTTCACCGGCGCTCGACCTCCAGCGCCGTCGAGGTAGCAGGATCGGCGCATGTCTGTTCAGCAGGTACTCAGCCTGATCGTCGAGGACGGCCTGATCACCGCGTTCCACAACACGATCCGGTCCGATTTCGCGGAGTTCGAGCGGGGCGCCTAGGCGGTCATGCGCTCGACGGTGTCGAGAACCTCCGACCAGGGGATCCCGGGCGCGTTCCCGCTGCGCGGGCCGTGCGCGGCGAACTGGTCGTCGAGCAGGAGGTGCACTCCGGCGGCCCGCAGCGTGTCCACATGGGACTGCCAGGCCGGGTGCCGGACCTGCGTGGCGTTGATCTTCGGGAACACCACCACCGGCACCTCCGGAGTTCCGATGGCCTCGCCGAGCGTGGTCAGCGCCTGGTTGTCGGCGATCCCCAGCGCGAGCTTGACGACGGTGTTGGCGGTGGCGGGGCAGGCGACGTAGCAGTCGATGTCCGGATGCGGCCGCCCTTCCCCGGGCAACCGCGCCTCGACCCGGCAAGGCAGCCCGGTGACCTGCGAAATACGCTCCACCTCACCGATGGCCCGAAGCCACTCACCCGCGGTCGGCGTCAAGGTGACGGCGACCTGCCAGCCCCGGTCGATGGCGGGCTCGACGAGCTCACCCCGAAGTCCCTCAACCCCGCCAGCCCCGCAACCGATCACCCCGAGAGTCCGCACCACCCGAGTATGCAGCGCCCCACCGACCGTCTTGTCACGCGAGCCCGGCGGTGAGGTTTCGCATGCAGTGGGCGGCGAGGTCCGCGACCGGCGGCGATTCGGTTTCCGCCGCCGCCCAGGTCTCGACCGCCACGCGGATCGCCGTGGTGGCCGCCGCCGCTGTCAGGCGGACTCGGAGGTCGGTCGGTTCCGCGCCGATGCGCTGGGCGAGGAGCGGCAGGAGCTGTTGCTCCGAGTCCTGGTTCACCGTTGCCCACACCGTGCGCAGGGCCGGGTCGTCGACCGCCGCGCGGAGGAGGCCGCGGGTCCATTCGAGGGAGCCGGCCTCGTCCGCTTCGCGGACGGTCATCGCGCGTTGCGCCGCTCGTTCCAGGGCTTCCGGCAGCGGGACGTCGTCGGGCGTCTCGGCCAGCAGGTCCTGCCAGCGGCGGGCTCCGAAGTTCAGCAGGGGCGCGACGGCGTCCTGCTTGGTGCGGAAGTAGCGGTAGAAGGTGCGGAGGCTCACGCCCGCCCGCTCCGCGATCGACTCGGCCGTCGTGCCGTCGGAGCCGTGCTCGGCGAACAGCGCGGCGGCCGCGCGGGCGATCTCCAGCTGGGTGGCCGCCTTGCGGCGTTCGGTGAGGCTCACACCCCCAGTCTAGGAACAAACTGCCGATGTGGCACGTTGTGCCATATCGACACGTCGTGTCAACGAGGGAAGGGGACAGTCATGGAACGCTTCGCGGACCGCCGGGTGCTGATCACGGGCGCTGGCTCCGGGATCGGGCAGGCCACGGTGCAGCGGATCCTCGCCGAAGGCGGGCGGGTCGCCGCGCTGGACCGCAGCGAGGAAGGGCTGGCGGCGACCGAGGCCGCGGCGGCGGACAACGCCGAGCGCCTGACCACGATGACCGTCGACATCGCCGACGAGGCCGCCGTGCGCGCGGGCGTGGCCGGCGCGGTGGCCGAGCTCGGCGGGCTCGACGTGCTGGTGAACGCGGCGGGCGTCCTGCGCTCGGCGCACACCCACGAGACCACGCTGGAGTTCTGGAACTCGATCCTGCAGATCAACCTGACCGGCACGTTCCTGGTGACCAGGGAAGCGCTGCCCGCGCTGCTGGAGTCCGGCCGCGGCGTGGTGGTCAACTTCAGCTCGACCTCGGCGAGCTTCGCGCACCCCTACATGGCCGCCTACGCCGCCTCCAAGGGCGGGATCCAGTCGTTCACCCACGTGCTGGCCAGCGAATACGCCTCGCAGGGCCTCCGCGCGGTCGCGCTGGCGCCCGGCTCGATCAGCAGCGGCATGACCACCGGCCGCGGTCCCGGCCTGCCCGAGGACGCGGACATGAGCCTGTTCACCAAGCTCTACCCGGTGGTCATGAAGGGCATGGCCCCGCCGGAGACGGTCGCGGGCCTGGTGGCGGCGCTGGCCTCCGACGACGGAGCCTTCGTCACCGGCACCGAGCTCCGCGTCGACGGCGGAACCCACATGTGACCCCAACGGTATTCGGCCCGTGAGCCTGCCGCGTTGTAGCTTTCGCGGGAAGCTCGCGGGCCGAAGTCCAGGAGGAGTCGTGGGGTTTTCCGGAGTCAGGCTGGCGCGCCTGCGAGAGGTGCTGTCCAGGTACGTGGACAGCGGGACGATGCCGGGTCTGGTGGCTGCGGTGAGCAGGCGCGGTGAGACGCGCATCGAGGCGCTCGGTGCGCGGGAGTTCGGCGGCGAACCGATGCGCCGGGACGCGATCTTCCGCATCGCATCGATGACCAAGCCGATCACCGCCGCCGCGGTGCTGATCCTGGTGGAGGAGTGCGAACTGCGGCTGGACGACCCGGTCGACCAGCTGCTCCCGGAGCTGGCCGACCGCCGGGTGCTGACGAGGCTGGACGGACCGCTGACCGAGACGGTTCCCGCGAACCGGCCGATCACCCCGCGCGACCTGCTGACCTTCCGCTTCGGTCTCGGCTACGTGCCGGGCGAGCCGCCGATCTTCCAGGCGCTGGCCGAGGCCGGGTTGGCGCCGGGGCCGGGCAACTCGGAGCTGTCGGTGGCGGAGTGGATGCGCCGCCTCGGCGAACTCCCGCTGGCCCACCAGCCGGGCGAGCGGTGGCTGTACTCCACCGGTTCCGACGTCCTGGGCGTGCTGGTCGAACGCGCATCGGGACGGCCGTTCGCGGAGTTCCTGCGAGAGCGGATCTTCGAACCGCTGGGCATGCGGGACACCGGTTTCCACGTGCCCGCCGATCAGGCGCACCGCCTGGCCGCCAGCTACGAGTCCGATGCATCGGGAGCGCCGGTGCCGCGCGACGATCCGCGCGACGCGCAGCCGGGCTTCCCGGCAGGTGGCAGCGGCCTGGTGTCGACCGTCGACGACTACCTGGCGTTCTACCGGATGCTGCTGAACGGCGGCCGCAACGGCGCGCACCGCATCCTGTCCCGCGCGTCCGTCGAGCTGATGCGCACCGATCAGCTCACCGAGCAGCAGAAGCTGACCGCACAACCGCTCCTGGACGCCGATGTGGGCTGGGCCTTCGGCCACGCCGTGATCACCCGGCGCACGGGTCTGTCGACCCCCGGCACCCAGACCTGGTCAGGGGGCCTGGGCACGACGGCGTTCGCGGACCCGGCCGAAGACCTGGTCGGCGTCCTGCTCACCCAACGAGCGATGGACGAATCCGGCTACCCGAACTGCTTCAAGGACTTCACCACCACCGCCTACCAGGCACTGGGCGACTGAGCCGCAAGAGCAGGTCCACTGTGGACCTATCGGTCACCGGCCTCGGTTCGCCGCCCGGCCGTCAGGTGCGGTGTTCGGGCACCGCCGGGTGGTCGCGGCGGGCGACCAGGTTCAGCAGCTCCAGGGCGTCGTGGTCGGGGGTGTCCGGTTCGGCTTGGTAGACGACGATCCGCTGGTCCGTGCCGGAGATCCCCAGGACCTCGTAGGTCAGGGACATCGGGCCGACCGCGGGGTGGTCGAAGTTCTTGATCCCGACCGACTTCGGCTGCACCTCGTGGCGCGCCCACATCGCCGGGAACTCCTCGCTCTTGAGCGCCAGCTCGTCGATCAGCGCCTTCAGCCGGGTGTCGGCCGGGTTGTCGCCGAAGGTCGCGCGCAGGTCGGCCACCGAGTTCTCGGCGATCTCGGCCCACGGCGCCATCAGCTTGCGCGCGGTGGGGTGCAGGAACAGGTAGCGGGTGGTGTTGCGGCGGTGCGCGGGCCACTGGTCGATGTCGGCGAGCAGTGCCAGTCCGGCCGGGTTCGCGGCCAGCATGTCGTTGCGGCGGTTCAGCACGTAGGCGGGCCCTGCCAGCGTGTCGAGCAGGCGCAGCACGCTCAGCCGCACGGCCTCGGCCTCCGGTTGCTCCGGGTTCCGGGCGCCCGATGCGTGTCGTGCGAGGTTGTGCAGGTGCTGGCGCTCAGTTGCATCGAGCAGCAGCCCTCGCGCCAGCGCCTCCAGCACGGCATCGCTCGGGTGGCGCTCGCGGCCCTGCTCCAGCCGCGTGTAGTAGTCCGAGCTGATCCCGGTGATGGCGGCGACCTCTTCGCGCCGCAACCCCGGTGTGCGCCGCACACCGGTACCGGACGGGAGGCCCACGTCGCCCGGTTTGCGGCGGTCGCGGCACGCCCGCAGGAAGCTGCCCAGCTCATTGCTCACCATTCGATGCTGCCACGCGCCCAGCCTGGGTGTGCCACTCCCAGGAGAAGCGCGACCTGCCGCGCGGCGGTGAACCCGGCGACCATCGGAGGACCGACGAAGGGGATGACGAGATGACGTTGCGGCAGGTTCGGCTGGGCTCCGGTCCGGTGGTCGGGGCGCAGGGCCTCGGCTGCATGGGGATGAGCGAGTTCTACGGCCCCACCGACCAGGACGAGGCCCGGCGCACGCTGGAGCACGCGCTGGCGCGCGGCGTGACCCTGTTCGACACGGCCGACATCTACGGGATGGGTGCCAACGAGGAGTTCCTGTCGCCGTTCGTGCGGGCCAACCGCGAGCAGGTGGTGCTGGCGACCAAGTTCGGCCTGGTCCGCAAGGCCGACGACCCGCACTACCGCGGCTTCCGGGGCGATGCGGCTTACGTCCGCTCGGCGGCGGAAGCGAGCCTGCGGCGGCTCGGCGTCGACGAGATCGACCTGTACTACATGCACCGCCGCGACGTGTCGGTGCCGATCGAGGAGACGGTCGGTGCGATGGCGGAGCTGGTCGCCGAGGGCAAGGTGCGCCACCTCGGGCTGTCCGAGGTGACCGGCGACGAGATCCGCGCGGCGCACGCGGTGCACCCGATCGCTGCGGTGCAGAGCGAGTGGTCGGTGTTCAACCGCGACGTGGAGGACACGGCGGTGCCCGCGGCCGCGGAGCTGGGCGTGGCCCTGGTGCCGTACTCGCCGCTCGGCCGCGGTTTCCTCACCGGGGCGTTCGCGGCGGCGGAGAACCTGCCGGATGGCGACCTCCGCCGCAACTTCCCGCAGTACTCCGGCGAGAACGCGGCCCGCAACGTGGAACTGCTGCAGCCGCTGCGCGAGGTCGCGCAGCGCCACGACGCGACGCTGGCGCAGGTGGCGCTGGCCTGGCTGCACGCGCACGAAAGCCTGACGGTCGTGCCGATCCCCGGCACCCGCCGCCGCACCCGCCTGGACGAGAACCTCGGCGCGACGGACCTGGCCCTCACCCCGGCCGACCTGGCGGACCTGGAACCGATCGCCGCTCAGGTCGCGGGCACCCGCTACGCGGACATGTCCTTCACCGCCGCGGGCCGCGAGTGACGCGGCCGGAAATGGCTCCGTTTCACCTGATCCCGTGAGCGTTTTGGGGTGCTACAGCGCCCCGAAGCACTCACGGATCCGCCCACCGAAGCGGGACGCGCGAGCCCGTCAGGTGCGGCACCTGGGACGGGGTTCCGGGCTGAGGAGGCGGCGGGTTTCGCCGAGGAACTCGCAGCCGTGGTGCCAGTCGCCGGTCACCGCGACGGCCAGCTTCTCCACGCCCACCTCCGCGTAGGCCGCCAGCTGTTCCGCCACCTGCGCCGGGGTTCCCGCGCAGGTGGCGCCGCGCGCCGCCTCGACCGGGATGCCGTAGGTGGCCGCGACCTCGCCGGCCAGGTTCTCGCCCAGCTTCGGGTCCGGCTGCTTGGCGAACGCGCACTGGACCACGGTGGCCAGGCGGGGCGCCGGGCGGTCGTGCTGCTCGGCGAGGTCGCGCAGCCGTTTGGACTTGGCGCGGATCTCCTCCGGGCTGTGCAGGGCGGCGAACCACCCGTCGCCGTACCGAGCCGTCCGGCGCATCGCCGCGGGAGAGGTTCCGCCGATCCACAGCGGCGGCGCGGGCACCGGAGGGGAGAGGTGGACCGTGGGCCCGTCGGGCAGGGAGGTCGGTTCGCCGGCCAGCAGCGACGGCAGGAGCTGCAGGAACTCGTCGGTGCGCGCGCCGCGCGTGGCCGGGTCGACGCCGACGGCGTCCCAGCCGCTGTCGTGGTCGCCGACGCCGATGCCCAGGTGCAGCCGGTCGCCGCCGGTCAGGTGCTGCAGGGTCGCGATCTGCTTGGCCGCGCAGACGTGCGTGCGCAGCGCGGGCAGGTACACGGCGAAGCCGATGTCGATGCACTCCGTCACCGCCGCAGCGGTCGCCAGCGCCAGCATCCCGTCCAGCACCGGAACTCCGTCGGCGAGGTGGTCACCGCACCACACCGAGTCGAGTTCGACGTCCACCGCGTGGTAGGCGGCCTCCCGGATCTCCACCGCCGGAATTTCCATCTGCGGCAGGAAGATCCCGATCTCCATAGCCATCTGCTGCTCCTGGGGTCGGTGCTCCTACCCAGGATCAGACTTAGAGCGCGCTGGAGGTCAAGAGCACACCGACGGGATCGCCCGCGCGAGCCCGGTGGTGTGCAGGTGGTCCAGCTCGGCGCGGGTCCGGTTGAACGAGCCCGCCAGCCGGCCCTTGCACGACGGGTGCTCGCGCAGCTGCCGGGTGTCGCGCAGCTCCAGCAGGATCTCGTCGTTCAGCCGGTCGATGACCGGCCGGATCTCGCCGAGGTCGGGACGTTCGGTCGGCTGCTCGTCGGGGCTCGCGGCCCAGCGGTCGTGCAGGGCGTGCTGCACGACCTTGCTGGCCTCGATCTGGTCGCGGAAGATCCGCTGCGCCGCCGCGGGGTCCAGGCCCAGCTCGGCGGACTTGCGCGCCACCGCGTCGAGCACCTGCTGCTCGCGGGCGGGATCGTCGATCGGCTGGCCGGTGCCCCACTTGGCGGCGGCCACCTGGTCCGCGGTGGCCACGCGCTCCGCCGCCGCGTGCAGCAGCGGGTCGAGCGAGTCGGGGTCGGCGTGCGCCGGGGTGGCGAGCGCGACGATGACGGCACCGGTGACGAGCAGCGATCGCACGGCGAACCTCCGGGTCGACGATCAGGCCGCGGAGCAGTATTGCCCACCGCGCAACCCGTTGCCACCGCTCCCGCGCCGGTATTCTCGGGTTGGTGCTGATCGACCTCAGCGCGGACTGGTACCGCGCGATCGTGAGCTGGGCGGCCGGGACCCCGTTGTGGGTGCACCACGTCGTGCTGTTCGCGACGCAGGCCCTGCTCGGTGTGCTGGCCGCGCTGACCGTCCTGTCGTGGTGGCGCGCGGGGCATCGCCCGCAGCACTTGATCCCGCTGCTGGCCGGTGCCCTCGGCTGGGTGCTCGCCGGCCTGATCAAGGACGTGTTCCAGCAACCGCGCCCGTGCAACGCGATGCCGATCGAGACGATCAGGGCGTGCGCGGAGGTGAGCGTCTGGTCGCTGCCCAGCGGGCACTCGACGGCCGCCGCGGCGCTCGCGGTCGCCCTGGCCCTCCAGTGGCGGCGGATCGCGTTGCCGGTCTTCGCGATCGCCGTCCTGGAGGGTTTCACCAGGATCTTCATCGGGGTGCACTACCCGCACGACGTGCTCGCGGGCTTCATCCTGGGAGCGGTGGTGGCGGTGGTGTGCACTCGGCTCGGTTGGCGCGCGCGAAGTCGCGGAACGCCCGCGCCGGGCGCCCAGTGAGGTCCGGCACCACCGAGGTGACCAGGTCCTCCGATCCGGCGCGGATGTCGAGGTCCATGGCGGTCAGCGCAGCGGCGAAGTCCGCGGGCACCGCCGTGGAGTGCTGCCGGATCCGCTCCTCCGGCGTGATGTCCTCGTGCCGCACCGGCCGCCCGGTGACCTCGGAGATGATCGCCGCGGCCTCGGCGTGACTCAGTGCTTCCGGACCGGTGAGCACGTACTCGCGGGCGATCTCGTCCGCCGCGAGCACCGCGTCGGCGACCGCGGCGATGTCGGCGGCGTCGATCCAGCCCACCCGGCCGTTGCCGGTCGCGGTGCGGATCACCCCGCGTTCCCGCAGGTCCACCGCGACCGGGTGCGGGCCGGTGAAGTTCTGCATGAACCCGGACGGGCGCAGCACGGTGGAGTCCGGCATCGCCGCGACGTGATCGCGCAGCCCGGTGAGCCCGGGGATCACCGCCAACGACCCGAGCAGCACCACCCGGCGCCCTTCGACGGCCCGCAGGAACGGCTCGACCAGCGGCATCGGTTCCAGCACACCGATCGGCGGCACCAGGAACACCTGCTCGACGCCGTCCAGCGCAGGGCCGTGAGTGCGCGGATCGGACCAGTCGAAGCGCACGTGATCGGGATCGGGACCGGGGTGCCTGCTGGCGATCCGCACCGGAATTCCGCGCCCGCGCAGCAGCTCCGCCAGCGGCCGACCGGTGTTCCCGGTGCCGCCGGTGACCAGCACTGTCCCGCCTCTCCGAGATTTTTCAGCGGTGGTTGCGTCCGGGATCGATCTCGCGTTTTGCGGGTTCTTGTGGCTGGGTTGCATCACGTTCCCCTGAGGTGCGGTTGAGCAGGACTCGACACGAGGGGCGTCATGCGCCGGCTCCCATCGCCCGTGCCGCCCGCACCGGGCTCCAGTAGTCGCGCAGCTCCGCGAAGGCGCCGTCGCGCACCACGAACACCGAGACGTAGCGCATCTCGTAGGCCTCGCCGGTCGCCACGGTGCGCCCGTGCGCGCTGAACTCGACGACGATCGTCGCCGGGTCGGTCGTCCGGTGCACCACGACCGAGGGAAATCCGGTGATGTCCATCCGGTCCGGGTAGTCCGCCAGGTACGCGCGCAGCTCCTCCCGCCCGGTCAGCCGCGCCGGGGTGCTCTCGGCGAACGGGAACTCGACGGTGCAGTCCGGGGTGAACAGGTCGACGAATCCGGCCATGTCCTTGGCCAGCAGCAGGTCCAAAGCCCGCTGGAACAGTTCTGCAGCTTCCACGCCACCCACGTTTCCCGCCCGGCGCGGCGGCAGGCAGGGCCGCGGTTGCCCCGGACCAGCGGTCCGTGGCTGCGCAGGCCGGGATCGTGGCAGGCTGGTCCGGTGAACAAGCTCGAACTGGCCCAGTTCCTGCGCCGCCGCCGGGAGGCCCGGCGACCCGCGGAGGTCGGGCTGAGCGTGAGCGGTCGTCGCCGCACGCCGGGCTTGCGCCGCGAGGAAGTCGCCTGGCTGGCCGGCGTGTCGACGAACTACTACGAGCGCCTGGAACAAGCCCGCGCCCCGCGCCCGTCCACGCAGGTGCTCGCGGCCCTGGGCACCGCGCTGCGGCTGACCGAGGCGGAGGGGGAGCACCTGGCCCGCTTGGCCGGGCAGGCGCCTCCGGCGCGCGACGAGCCGGTGCCGGAGGGCGTGCTGCGGCTGCTCGACCGGCTGGGCCCGGTCCCCGCGTACGTCGTCGACGAGCGCTACGACGTGGTCGCGTGGAACGCGTTGGCAGTGCGCTTGATCGCGGACTTCTCCGCGCTGCCGCCGGAGGAGCGCAACGTGCTGCGGATGGCGATGCGCGGCGGCCGGTGCTCCTCAGCGGGCGACGAGTTCGTGCGGCAGGCGGCGGCGGACCTGCGCCTGGCCGCCGCCCGCCACCCGGACGACCGGCGCATCACCGGGCTGGCCGACGAGTACGCCGAGTTCAGCGCGCAGTTCGCGGCGTCGTGGACCGATCACGACGTGCAGGTCCGCCCCACCCTGCGCAAGCGGATCGAGCACCCGGACCTGGGCGAGCTCGACCTGGAGGCCCAGGTCCTGCACGCTCCGAACAGCGCCCACCGCCTGATCTTCTTGACGGCGGAACCGGGCACTCGATCCCACGAAGCCCTTACCGCGCTGAGCGCTGCGGGAGGCGATAGGCCCAGTTCCACACCGCTTCGAGCGGACCGCGTTCGAAGCGCCGGAGCCACAACGAGGCCAGCGTCATGAACGTCGCGCAGATCGCCGCCCAGGCCAGCACAACCCACCACGGCCGGGCCCAGTCGAACTGCGCGGCCAGCCCCAAACCCCAGCCGTAGCAGAGCACAGCGCCGACCAGGTTCTGGAAGACGTAGCAGGACAACGCAGTCCGGCCGACCGCGGTCAGACCTCGGCGCAGCACACCGGGTTCACCGCGCAGCGAAGCCAGCACCGTCGGGATCAGGCCGAGCAGGCCCAGCGCGATCACCGGCGGCAGGATGTAGCGGTCCACCATGAACCACTCCGGCCCGGCGAAGGTCGTGACCAGGTTCAGCGGCACGCCGATGCCGAAGCCGAACAGCATCAACCGGTTCCGCAGCCGCTGCTGGTCGGCGTTGAACACGCCGGCCCGGTACAGCCGCGCACCGGCCAGGAACAGCAGCGTCGACAGCGGGATGACGAAGATGGCCTCCGCGCGGTAGATGCCCCACTCGGTCAGGCGCCCGGTGAGCTGTTCGAGGTAGCTGCCGTGCGTGTAGAGGTCGGTCGGCGGAGTGGACAGCGACACGTCGCCGTGCAGCATCCCGAGGGTGGTCAGGCCGATGAACGCCACGTGCACGGTGCCCATCGCGATCATCCAGCCGCGCTGCGCCCGGTCGCTGCGGCCGATGAGGTAGGCGACCAGGATCGAGGTCACCGCGTAGCTCATCAGCACGTCGTACTCGAAGATCAGCACGTAGTGCAGCAGGCCCTCGGTGAACAGCAGCCCGGCCCGCCACAGGTACCAGCCGGGCCACTTGCCACCGCGCCGCTTCGCGGAGCGGTACTGCAGTTCGAGCCCGATGCCGAACAGCAGGGTGAGCAGCGCGAGGAACTTCCCGTTGGCCAGCCAGCGCAGCGCCGCTTCGACGTACGAAGCGCCGCCGTCGAGCGTGATGTTCAGGGCGGCTGCCGGGCCCTGCGGGTTGGTGAAGATCCAGATGTTGGTGCCGAGGGTGCCTAGGATCGCTACACCGCGGATGACGTCGAGCGAGCTTATCCGCGTCGAGGTGGGCGCCTGTTGCAGTGTTGTCATGGGTTCCCCAGTTGTCGGAAGCACTCCGGCGCTGTGACGGAGGGTTACGATGCAACTGCATGGTAAACAGTCGGGCGCCGGTTTTGCAATGCAGTTGCATTGGAAAGGTTGGTGACGTGCCGAAACAGGTCGACCACGAAGCGCGGCGCACCCAGATCGCCGAGGCGCTGCTGCGCCTGGCCAGCCGCGGCGGGCTGGAGGCGGTGAGCCTGCGCGACGTCGCGGCGGAAGCCGGCATCTCGATGGGCGCGGTGCAGCACTACTTCAAGAGCAAGGAGCAGATGCTCCTGCACGCGATGGACCACGTGACCAAACGTGCTGGTGAGCGCATCGTGGCCGCGCTGAGCCGGCAGGGCGAGCGGCCGTCGGCGCGAAAGATCGTGCGCACCGTGATGCTCGAAATGCTGGCGCTCACCGAGGACAGCCGCATGGAGTTCCTGACGCACTTGGCGTTCTTCATGCGAGCGCTCGGCTCGCCCGAACTGGCCGCGATGTACCGGGAGTGGTGGCCGGAGCTGGAGCGCTGGCTCACCGGCGAGCTGCGAACGGCCCAGGAATCCGGAGAGCTACCGCCCGACCTCGACCCGGCCCGAGAGGCGGAAATCCTCCTGTCGATCCCCGACGGCCTCTCGGTGGGCCTCCTCCTCGGCCACCGGACGGGAGAAGAAGCAATAGCCACGATCGACTACCACTTGGACCGCGTCTTCACGAAGTCCGCAAAGGACTAGCTCTGCCCGACGGTGTCGCACGACGGAGAAGAAAGCCGGTCTCGGTAGATGATCCAAGCTTGCCGACCCTTCTGATCTGGTCTGGATCATGCGCCTTCGTTGATCTCGCGTCGCCGTGCGGTGATCATTGCCGTGAGCAGATCGCGGCCGGACAGCACGATGCCAGGGGCGGAGTCGGTGTTGAGCGCCAGGTGCATGTCCGGCTGATCGAGCAGTTTGGCCAGACTGCGCATCGCAATGGTTACGCGCGGTGCAGTGACGTGCGGTGGAACGCGGTGAGGACTGGTGTAGGCGTACAAGGCTCGCCGCCCGTTGGTGTCGGTGCTGACCGGGAGCTGGTCTGGTGCCGCGTGATCCGTGACTACCACCACGTGCGCGCTGGCGGTCGCCAGCGCGGCTGCGATTCCAGTACCGGGGCCGTAACCGCTGGCGGCGAGCTCCAAGGCGCGCTCCACCGCATTCGTGGGATCGGGCCAACCGCGCATTTTCGGCCCTGGGCGGTAGTTGGGGTTGGCGACCCAGTTCCCGATAGTGCCAGTGGTGGGGTCGGTCTCAAACGCGCCGCGGATCCCCCACGGTGGCACTTCCCCGCGCGCATCGAACTCCGAATCAGTGACGTACAGGCGTGCACCAGGGCGCGACCGGGCTCGTGCACGCATGTCGTCAGTGATCTCGGGGCTGGCCATTCCATGACGTCCACGACTTCGGAGGCATAAGTGCTCGTACGTGCTCCGTCTGCGCCCCGGCCTCACTTGCTTTCGTCGTCCTTCCCCTTTTGGTCTGAGCTCGTGAGGGGGAACGGCTCCATGTTCTTGTCGAGTCCGATGGGGAAGTTTTCCTTGCTCCACGACTTCAGTACTTCACCGCGAGCGATCTTTTCGTTCATGTACCGTATCGCCTCCTCGGTCTCCTTTCTGATCTCCGGGTCGACGTCCTCCCGCTTGGGCAACTTGCGCCGACAGATCTCTGCCATGTCTGCTGCAATCTCTTCAGGGGTCATGACTTAACTCCCTTGTGTTAGTCCTCGCATGGTGGTTGTCGGTCGGGGTAGGGGTTATCCACGGATGGACGGGAGTGCGACGTCGATTCCGGTTATCAGCCGAAGTGATCCCCAAACGGAATGGGGCCGAGGTCGCGCCCCTGCTTGCTCCGGTCGGTGAGCAGCAGAGCCCAGTCCCGGATCATGATCTTCAGCGACAGTGGTGTAGCAGGATTGAGGTTCAGGAATACCGGTCCGCCGCCCATCGTGTCGATCAGTGTCCACCCGGGTACGAGGTGGTGGTGTGCCCAGCTGGTGGGCAGCCGGGCGGGGCTGGTGAACGCGGTCAGCTCCGGCAGTCCTTGGCGGTCGCGGGTGATGTGGAGTTGGGTGTCTCCTTCGTGCGAGGAGTACAACGCCAGTTCCGTGCGGAAGAGCGTGTCCACCAGGTATCCCAGCGGGTTGTAGCCGTGCAAAGCACGCCACAGCACCGTGTCGACGATGGTGTCCAGGAGCAGGCCGGCGACCTGTTCCGAGGGCCGGTACAAGGGGCTGATCTTGTACCTGCCGGTCAGCTCACCCGCCTCGTCGACCTCGTAGCCGCCCTGGATCGCGCTCTTGGCCACCGGCTGATCCACGGGGGCCGCGGGGTCCTCGAAGATCAGCCAGCGGGCCTTGCCCGCCAGCTTGCGGGCGCGGTCCCGCATCGCGTCATCGATGGCGGGCAGCGGGAACGGTCCGAGGACCGTGGCGCGGTCCCACGTCGTGTCTGAATCAGGAGAGGTCAACGTGCTCCCTTTCGGAGGATGCTTTCGTCGAAGTACGGGTTGGGCACCCATTCATATCCGGTCGGTTTCCCATCAGGACCGAAGGAGGTCGGGCGATAAGCGCCTTCGATGATCGAGGGGTGCGCGCCGTCTTTGAGCGCGAACTCGCGCTCCCCGTGCGAGGTGTACCCGTACCGGCTGTTTCCAAGGTAGTCGTGCATGGTCGCGTCCACATCGATACCGCCGCCCGTGCGGAACTTGAGGATGACCCCGTAGTCGTCAGGGCGGTTCTGCCCGCGCTGGAGCGCGTGCTCCAGGCTGTCGGTGGCGGAAACGAAACGGGAGTTCGTGGCTCCCCCAACGTGACCATCCAGCGCAGCAATGTCGGCCCTGCCATCCGGATCGCGGGGCGCGATCCCCTCCCGGAAGATCTGGTCCAGGTCTTGGGAGTGCACGGCGCGCCACAACGCGTTCGCCTCGTCGGACGGGTCGACGTTGCGGTGGATGAACTCCGGGGCGTCGAAGTCGCGAGGCCGCTGCCAGGCGTCGTTGCCGAATGGATCGGGATTGTCCCGGCTTAAGCCTTCCGGCAAGTCCTTCGTGCCTGGTTCGAAACCATAGCGGTCATCGAACTTCTGGATGCCGTCGCCGTGTTCACGCACCTCTGCCAGAGCTTCGTTCACGACGCGTTGCTCCGCTGACGGTGCTTCCGGTATGTGATGCCCGGCCGACTCCGGCGTGTGCCCATAGGACAGCTGCGACGTGGTGTGGTCCGGAGTCCGGTTGTAGTCGGTGTGGGAGGGGTTCGTGTCGGTCCAGCTGCCCGTTGTTTGGTGGGGTGGCGGGGGCGGGGTGCTGTGGTTCGGGGTTGGTGGGTGGTCCCAGCCCCCTGAGGGGGTGCTGGTGTTGGGTTGGTGGCTCTGCGGCACGGGTTCGGGCCGCGGCGCGGGCGGTGGGCTCGGCGGTGAGGCGGGTGAGTCCGGGGTCCAGTTCCAGTCGTCGGCTTTGCGCGTGTCCGGGGTGAGACCGTCTTTGAGCTCGCCGAGGACCTTGCGCGTGACCGAGCCTGCTGTGCTGCTTCCGCCGGTCACCAGGCCGGCGGCTGCTTCTGGTGCCAGCTTGCCGAGGGACCCGAACGGGTCTTTCGTGAAGCTTTCGATGCCAGCGCTGGCCATTGCTTTGGTCGTGGCGACGGGGTCGGTAATGAAGGCTTTGCCCGCTGCGAAGGTGCTGGAGACCAGGTTGCTCATGTTCTCCGCGTACTTGGACGGGTGCGTCATGTTGTACGGGTCGAACGGTGTGATCGCGCGGAGCTGTTGGATCATCTCCAGGCCGCCTTCGAAGCTGCCTCGCCAGAAGTCGCCGTAGGCTTCGGCGACGTTCTGGCCGATGTCTCCCAGCGCACTGCCGAGTTGGGTCAGCAGGCCGGGTTGCGGTGGTGCTTCGTCAGCCGCCTTCAGCAGGACGGCCGCTGCCTTCTTGGCTGCTTCCTCGACCTGCTTCTTGGCGTCGTCGAGGGCTGCTTGGGCTTGTTGGCGAGCCGCTGCGCCTGGGTCTTCGAACGGACCGGTGGCATCGGACTTCTCGTACTGCGCCAAGGCCCGCTCGCTCTGCCTTTCCGCCGCTTCGATGTCCGCGCATGCCTGCTCCGCCTGGCGTTGCGCCCAGGCCAGCGTGTCCCGGTACTGCTGCAGCGCTTTCGCGGAGTCGGTGAAGGCGTCGGCCGCGCGGAACCACTTGGGCGGTTCTTGCTGGTAGTAGTCCTGGAAGGCGTCCGCGGTGGCGCCTTTCCAGCCGTCGGTGCTGATCTTCTGGAAGCCCTGCCCGGCGTTCTCGAACGCGGTGCCGAGCTTGGTCATCGTGGTCAGGGTTTCGTCGATGGCGGGCAGCTCGCCGGGAACCTCGGCCTTCGGGTCCGGTGCCATCAGCCACCGGCCTTGGTGTCGACCCCGAGGACCTGGGACACCGCCTGCTGCGGTAGCCCCTCAGGCGTCAGGTCCACGGCGAACTGCTCGATGGACTTCTGCGGTGCGGCGTTGAGATCGGCCATCGGGTCGTCGGCCGCGGCGCCCAGGATCTTCTTGAACGCGTCGAGTGCTGCCTGCTCGGCCTTCTCATAACCGGAGCGGGTGTCCGACAACGCCGCCGCTGCCGCGGCACCTTCCTCCACGAGGAACTTCACCCCGTAGTTCCACTTGCCGCAGAACTTGCGCAGCGCAGAAGCCAGCAGCACCGACCCGGCATCGCTGTCGCTCAACGTCATCATGGCCACGCCGTGGCCGTCGTTGCCCAGCTTCTTCACCGGCCACGGAAGTTCGGCTTCCAGCGCGGCGATCGCGTCGTTGACCCCCTGCGCTGCTTGGCCCAGCGCTTCCAGATCGACCTGGAATCCGTTGTGATCCCCCATTTACAGCGTCCCTCCCCAAGCACGCACCACGGGTCTTTCATACGGCGACATCGCGGCCACCGGTCGTTCCGGCTGGTCGCGGTCGACTGCGACCGACGCGGGTGTGATGCCGTGCAGTGCGGGCAGCGCCACGGAGTGCGCCTGCGCTGGATCTAGCAGCACACTGGTGCCCTGCGGCATTCCTGGCAGGTAGCTGTCCAGCAACCGGGCACCGGCCAGCAGCAGGTACTCGACCTCGCCGGCCTCGCCACGCTGCAGCCGGTACTCGGCCAGGAATCTCAGGTCGGAGAACACCGGCAGCCACGGGACGTCGTCCACCTGCACCACCGGCACGGTCGGCGGCTCGGAAACGCATTCCAGGTACACGGCCGCACTGCGGAACGTCGCCACCAGGTCCTCCGGCCGCTCCAGGGCGCGGCGGAACCGCAGCGCTTCCCGGACGATCGGCGGCCGATCCAGCATGGACACAGCCGTAGACACACTTCCCCCCGGAATCAGTCGATCACAGCGAGTGGTGACGCTAGCCGATCTCTGGGCGTTTTGTAGTGAAAAACCCAGTGGCTTAGACCATAGAAAGTATTAGACCGTTCGGTGGTAAGTGATCAGAACGCGACCTCGGCGTAGGTCAAGGCGCCGGGGGTGGCTTCGGCGGTGCCGCCGGTGGTCTCCGCCAGCCAGGTGCCGAAGGCGTCCACTTCGGACACCGGGACGTTGACGTGGAAGCGGACCACGTCCTGGTACTCGGTGTCGACCACCTGGTAACCGGCCGATCGCAGATCGTTGTCCAGCTTGCCCGCCAGCAGGTAGTCCACTTCGGTCGTCACGGTCCGGACCGGGCGGCGCTCGACCAGCCGGACGTGCTCCAGCGCCGCCGACACCGCGCCGCCGTAGGCGCGCACCAGCCCGCCTGCGCCGAGCAGCACACCGCCGAAGTACCTGGTCACCACGGCCACCGCGTTGGTGACCTCGTTGTGCCGCAGCACCTCCAGCATCGGCACGCCCGCGGTGCCCGCCGGTTCGCCGTCATCGCTGGACTTCTGGATCTCGCCGAGGTCGCCGAGCACGAAAGCCGAGCAGTGGTGGCGCGCGTCGTGGTGCAGCTTCCGGCGCTGCTGGATGAACTCCCGGGCCTGCGCCTCATCGGTCACCCGGGCCAGCGCGCAGCGGAACCGGGACTTCTTGACCTCCAGCTCGTGCTCACCGGACTGCGTGATGGTGCGCATCTGTCCCCTTCGGAAGGTGGCGTTGCTCACGGCCCCGCTGGGCTGTTCCCCCATCCTCCCACCGTGGCAATGCCGCAGGTCAACGCGGTGCGGTGGCATTAGGGGGACGGCGATTTCCGTTGTGGCCCGCGGCCACGTAACGTCCCCCCTCATGGAGCAGTCCTCGAACCCGTTTGAACCAGGCGCGCGGGTCCGCGCCACGTTCGGCCGGTTCCGCGACAAGGTCGGCACGGTCGTGGAGACCGCCACCGGCCTCCCCGAAGTCTTCGACGGTCCCGTCCTGTGGGTCCGCTTCGACGGAGCCGAAGACCCCGGCCTGGTAGCAGGCCGCTTCCTCGAAGCGGCCTGATTTCCACTCCAGTCAGCCCCAGACTTCGGCGGCGGTTTCGGCGACGAGGCGGAGCTTGGCCACTTCCTCTTCGTAGGTCAGGGAGTTGCCGTCCTTCGTCGAGGCGAAACCGCACTGCGGTGACAGGCACAGCTGGTCGATGTCGACGTAGCGGGCGGCCTGCTCGATGCGGCGCTTGAGCGCGTCCTTCGACTCCAGCTCGCCGCGCTTGGTGGTGACCAGGCCGAGCACCACGGCCTTGCCCTTCGGCACGAACCGCAGCGGTTCGAAGCCGCCGGAGCGCTCGTCGTCGAACTCCAGGAAGAACCCGTCCACTTCGAGCTCGTTGAACAGCGCCTCCGCGACGAAGTCGTAGCCGCCCTCGGCGACCCACGACGAGCGGAAGTTCCCGCGGCACATGTGCGTGGTCACCGCCAGGGTGTCCGGCCGCCCGCGCAGGGACTCGTTGATCAGCTGGATGGTCTGCAGGTGGGCCCGTTCGGCGTCGTCGCCGCGCGCGGTCAGCTGGGCCCGCTGGGCCGGGTCGTTGAGGTAGGCCAGGCTGGTGTCGTCGAGCTGCAGGTAGTGGCAGCCGAGGTCGGCCAGGCCGCGGACCTCGGTGCGGTAGGCCGCGGCCAGGTCGCTGCGGAACTCGGCCAGGTCCGGATAGGTGGCCTCGTCGATGGACGCGCGGCCGCCGCGGTAGTAGAGCATGCCCGGCGACGGGATGGTCAGCTTCGGCGTCGCGGTGGTGACCCGCTCGGCCAGCGCGGTGAACGCCTCCGCGAAGATCGTCCGGCTCAGCCCGATCCGGCCGGTGACCCGCAGGTCGGGCGTGGCGAACTCGACGTCGCCCTGCTCGTTGCGGAACTGCACCTTGAGGCTGGCGTCGGCGACCCGCTCCACGCCGTCGAGCTGGTAGAGGAAGTCCATGTGCCAGGAGCTGCGGCGGAACTCGCCGTCGGTGGCGCTGTGCAGGCCGATCTCCTCCTGCATGGCCACCACCTGCGTGATCGCCTCGTCCTCGACCCGCCGCAGCTCGGCGTCGTCGATGCGGCCGGCGGCGTGGTCGTCGCGGGCGTCGAGCAGGGATTGCGGGCGCAGCAGGCTTCCGACGTGGTCGGCGCGGAACGGTGGGGAGACGCGAGGGCTCATGGCCGCACGATAGTTTGCTAATGCGATCGTGCCCAGACCGCTCCCGCGGTGACCGTTTCGCCAGGTCCGGCGACCGTCGGGGTGACCCGTGGCCGGGTTGCTCGTTGGTGATGGCTGTGAGCAAGGACAAATCGGTACTACCGGTCCGCTGGATAAACTCGACCGGGACAACTGACGTCGGGGCTGACGGATGGAGACGATGCGAGTTCTCGTGATCGGAGCCGGAGTCGGAGGACTCGCCATCGCCAACGGGCTGCTCGGCCAGGGCCACGAGGTCCAGGTCTTCGAGCACGCCGACACCCTGCGCACCAGCGGCGCGGGCATCACGGTGTGGAGCAACGGCACCGCCGCGCTGCGCGAACTGGGCATCGACATCGAACCGTCCGGCCGCAAGCTGCACAGCCTGCGCTCGCTCACCGACTCCGGCCGGCTGCTGTGGGAAGCCGACCTCGGCGAGGTCACCGAACGCCTCGGCTCGCCGACGGTGCAGATCGCGCGCCGCGAGCTGATCGCCGAGATGGCCGCCGCGCTGCCACCGGAGGTGCTGCACTTCGGCCGCCGCTGCGTCGGCGTCGTGGAACGGCCGGACAGCGTCGCGGTGGAGTTCGACGACGGCAGCAAGGCCGTCGGCGACCTGCTGATCGGCGCCGACGGGCAGCGCTCGGTGGTGCGCCGCGAGCTGCTCGGCGGTGACCCGGCCAAGCCGACCGGCTGGGCGAGCTGGCAGGGCCTGACCCGCAGCGACCTGCCCGTCGCGCACGGCCACCAGACGCTGAACATCGCGGGCCGCAACGCGCACTGCGGCCTGATCCCGACCGGCGGCGGACTGCTGCACTGGTGGTTCGACATGCCGTGGAAGGAAGGCGACCCGGTGCTCTCGGTCGCCGACCTGCGCGCGGTCTTCGCGGGCTGGCCGGATCCGGTCGAGCAACTGCTGGCCTCGGTCACCGACGACGACCTGGGCTTCTTCCCGCACATCCGGCACAAGGTCCCGCACGTCTGGGGCGGCCCGCGCAGCACGCTGCTCGGCGACGCCGTCCACGCGATGCCGCCGGCGGTGGCGCAGGCGGCCAACCAGACGCTGGAAGACGCCTGGCTGCTCACCCAGTACCTGTCGGGCGCGGGCGACGACCTGGCGCCCCGGCTGCGCGCCTACGAGCAGGAACGCCGCCCGAGGGCCCTCAAGGTGTCCCGCACGGCGGCCCTGACCTCGGCCCAGCGCAGCACGCCGCTGCAACGCCTGGCGAAGTTCCCGGGCTGGCTGGCCACCCGCAGCCAGGTGGCTTCCCTGCGCTCCGGCAGCAACGTCCTGCGCGGCTTCGCCCCGCGCCCCGCGATCCAGGCCGCCTGACCCGTTCCGCCGCGATTTCAATGGAAATCAGACGTCTGATTTCCATTGAAATCGCGGAGTTCCCGACGTCCGTCGGCGTGTCGGGTCGCGACATGCCGACAGGGCGTGCAATTTCCATTGAAATTGGGTGTCCGATTTCAATGGAAATTGCGGATCGTCGCTGGAAGCGCGACGGCCCGCCGCGCCGGGAGTGGCGGGGCGGGCCGTCGGGTCGGGCCGGTCAGGCGCCGGCGGCGAAGGTGTCCGGGTCCGGGCCGACGCGGACGTCGGTGCGCAGCGCGGTGATCGCCGCGACGTCGTCGTCGGCCAGCTCGAAGTCGAAGACCTCGGTGTTCTCCTTGATCCGCGACGGGGTGACCGACTTCGGGATCACGACGTTGCCCAGCTGCAGGTGCCAGCGCAGCACGATCTGCGCCGGGCTCTTGCCGTACTTCTCGCCCAGCGAGGCCAGCGTGGTGTCGTCCAGCAGGCCCTTGCCCTGGCCGAGCGGGCTCCACGCCTCGGTGGCGATGCCGTGCTCGGCGTGGAACGCGCGTAGCTCGGCCTGCGGCAGGTTCGGGTGCAGCTCGATCTGGTTCACCGCGGGCACCACGTCGGTCTCGTCGAGCAGCCGCTGCAGGTGCGGGACCTGGAAGTTCGACACGCCGATCGCCTTGGCGCGGCCCTCGTCGTACAGCTTCTGGAACGCCTTCCAGGTGTCGACGTACTTGTCCTTGGCGGCGACCGGCCAGTGGATCAGGTACAGGTCGACGTAGTCCAGGCCGAGCCGCTCCAGGCTCTCGTCGAAGGCCTTCAGCGCGTTGTCGTGGCCCTGCTTGTCGTTCCAGAGCTTGGTGGTGACGAACAGGTCCTCGCGCGCGATGCCCGATTCGGCGATCGCCCGGCCCACGCCCTCCTCGTTGCCGTACACCGCGGCGGTGTCGATGCTGCGGTAACCGGCCTCCAGCGCCGACTTCACCGGTGCGACGACCTCGTCGGCCGGCACCTGGAAGACGCCGTAGCCGAGCTGCGGCATCGCTGCGCCGGTGTTCAGCGTGATGTTCGGAACCTGAGTCATGTGGGTGATGTCCTCCGCCGTATCGCGTTCGTCGCCGGCTCCGAGGAGCCGGCACCAGGTGGAACCGATCCAGTCGATCGTGGATTCCCGCCACGCGGTGTGGTCCGTACCGCAGGCCACCGTATTTCACCCACCGCGCGATCGCCCAGAAAGAGTTCCGCGAGTGACCGGTGTGGCACCCGGTCAGCCGATCTCGACGGCCTCGGCGGGCTGCGCGGCGACCGTCCCGGTGGACCGCGGGCGGCGGTCCAGCCAGCCCGACAGCAGCGCGAAGCCGAGGCCGACGATGGCCAGCAGGGCACCGACCCAGCTCGGCGCGGTCAGGCCCA
Organism: Saccharopolyspora antimicrobica; assembly: GCF_003635025.1. Classification (GTDB taxonomy): domain Bacteria; phylum Actinomycetota; class Actinomycetes; order Mycobacteriales; family Pseudonocardiaceae; genus Saccharopolyspora; species Saccharopolyspora antimicrobica. The sequence continues at coordinate 3,193,313 of NZ_RBXX01000002.1, forward strand.
GCCCGGCCGCGATGACCAGGCCGCCGAGGTAGGCGCCCAGCGAGTTGGCGATGTTGAAGGTGGACTGGATGCTCGCCGAGCCCAGCGCGGGTGCTTCCTTCGCCTGGTCCAGGATCCGCGCCTGGATGCTCGGGATGGCCGCGAAGCCGGTCGCGCCGATCAGGAACACGGTGATCGGCGCCAGCACGGCGCTGTGCGCGGTGAACACGAACAGGCCGAGGGATGCGGCGAGCGCGGTGAGGAAGACGTACAGCGTCTGCATCGGGTTGCGGTCGGCGAGCCGCCCGCCGAGCGCGGTGCCGACGGTCATGCCGACGCCGAACAGCGCCAGCAGCGGGGTGACCGCGGTCGCCGAGTAGCCGGTCACGTCGGTGAGCACCGGCTTGATGTAGCTGTAGAAGGAGAAGGTCGCGGCGAAGCCGAAGACCACCACGGCGAACGCCAGCCACACCTGCGGGCGGCGGAACGCGCGCAGCTCGCCGCGCAGGCTGACGTCGGTGGGCTTGGGCTGGGCGGGCACCAGCGCGGCGACGGCGGCCAGCGCGACCACGCCGATCACCGCGACCAGGCCGAACGCCCAGCGCCAGCCGAGCGCCTGGCCGAGCAGCGTGCCGATCGGCACGCCGACGATGTTGGCCACCGTCAGGCCGATGAACATCATCGAGATGGCCTGCCCGCGCTTGTCGGCGGCGACCAGCCCGGCCGCGACGACCGCGCCGATGCCGAAGAACGTGCCGTGCGGCAGCCCGGCGACGAACCGGGCGGTCAGCAGCAGCTCGTGCGTGGGGGCGAACGCGGAGAACAGGTTCCCGGCGGTGAACAGCACCAGCATGCTCAGCAGCATCGCCTTGCGCCGGGCGCGCATGCCGAGAATGGTCAGCACCGGCGCACCGATCACCACGCCGAGCGCGTACAGCGAGATGTAGCCGCCCGCGTCCGGGATGGACACCTGCAGATCGGTGGCGACCTCGGGCAGCAGGCCCATCATCACGAACTCGGTCGTCCCGATCCCGAATGCGGCGATGGCCAGGGCCAACAGGGCAATGGGCAAGGAAATCCCCCTGAGACGGAACGTGCCGGACGGTGTGCGATCGCCCCGCCGCGCGCACGCCGGAGCGGCTCGTCGGGGCGGGGAGGTGGAACGGCTCACGCAGGCGTTCCCAGTTGTGCTCAACAGTATCCCGGTGCCCCGGTGTTCCTGAACCGGTTATGAACCGCGCCACGTTCAGCTCTGGTCCCGAAATCGTCCGTCCACTGTGGATACGAAGCGGTGCGTTCCGCACATTTCCGCGCCGCTCGCGCTGTGCGATCTGGCAAACGGGGAAAACGTGGAAACTTTTCGCAACTGACTACCTACCGCGAGTCGCCCGGTGATAGCCCTCGACGCGACCCATCCCCGTTCTCCACGGAGGGGCCGATGCGCTCGAAGGTCGTCGCGGTCGTGTTCGCGGCGCTGGCACTGCTGGTGGCGAGCACCGCCTCTGGCGCGGCCGCGCCACCGGAGCCGCACCGCTTCATCACCAGACCGGATCTGAGCCCGCCGGTGGTGCGGATCGACACCCCGGCCAACGGCACCGAACCCGGCAGCATCTTCCTCGCGCCGCACGGCACCGCCGCTCAGAGCGGGCCGATGATCATCGACGACGCGGGCCAGCCCGTCTGGTTCCAGCCGGTCGGCGACGGCGCCAAGCTGTTCACGATGGACTTCAAGGCCCAGACCTACCGAGGCGAACCGGTGCTGACCTGGTGGCAAGGCACGCCGCGGCCGGGCTACGGCGAGGGCGAGTACGTCCTGCTGGACCGCTCCTACCAGCAGGTCGGCACCGTCCGGGCGGGCGGCGGCCTGCGCGCCGACCTGCACGAGATGATCATCACGCCGCGCGACACGGCGCTGCTGATCGCCTACCGCACCGTGCAGCTCGACCGGCCCGTCGTGGAAGGCGTCGTGCAGGAGATCGACATCGCCACCGGTGAGGTGCTGTTCGACTGGCGCAGCCTGGACCACGTGGCGCTCGACGAGTCGACGGTGCCGGTCCCGGAGGATCCCGCGGCGCCCTACGGCTACATCCACCTCAACTCGGTCACCGAGGACGCGAACGGCAACCTGCTGATCTCCGCGCGCCACACCGATGCGATCTACCAGCTGGACCGCGCCACCGGCGGGGTGCAGTGGCGGCTCGGCGGCAAGCGCAGCGACTTCGCGCTCGACCCGGACGCGGTGTTCGGGCGGCAGCACGACGCGCGCTGGCACCCGGACGGCACCATGAGCCTGTTCGACAACGCGGCCAGCGAGCCCGGACCGGCCTCCCGGGCGCTGGTCCTCGAAGTCGACCAGGCCGCGCGCACGGCCCGCGTGGTGCGCGACTTCACCCACCCCGGCGGCACCACGAGCGTCAGCCAGGGCGGCCACCAGGTGCTGGCCGGCGGCAACAGCTTCGTCGGCTGGGGATCGCAGCCGGAGTTCACCGAGTTCGACGAGACCGGCGCGGTGGCGCTGCACGGCTCGTTCGGCGACAACATGCCGTCCTACCGGGCCTTCCGCCTGCCTTGGACCGGCACGCCCACCGAGCCCCCGGTGGCGGCGATGAACGCCGACGACGGGACTCCGACGGTGTACGCGAGCTGGAACGGCGCCACCGAGGCCCGCACCTGGCGCGTCCTCGCGGGCTCGGCGCCGGACCAGCTCCAGCCGGTCGCGGACGTCCCGAGGACGGGCTTCGAAACCGCCGCCGACCTGCCGACTGCGGAGGACTACGCGGCGGTCGAAGCCCTCGACGCCAACGGCCAGGTGCTGGCCCGCTCGGAGGTCGTCAAGAGCTCGTGATCTCTGGCTTCTAGGCCGGGTCAGCGGATCCAGCGGTAGCCGGGGTGCACGCCCGGAGCCAGTTCGTGGCTGCGGGCCAAGCGCTCCAGGAGCGCTTTGAGCTGCGCCCGCTCGTCCGGGGCCAGGGCCTGGCAGAAGGCGTCCTCGTGCTGCGCACCCGCCTCGATCGCCTCGCCCAGCAGCTCGGTTCCCTCGGTGGTCAGGGTCAGGTGCTGGACGCGCCGGTCGCGGGTGCCGCGCGTGCGGGTGACCAGACCGCGGCGCTCCAGGTCGTCGACGAAGGCAACCACCTTGCTCGGCAGCAGGCCCAGCTCGCCGGCCAGCTGCTGCTGGCTGAGGCCCGGCTGGGCCGAGATCATCCGCAGCACGCCGACCAGCGGAGGTGTCAGCCCGAGCTCCTCGACGCGCGCGCCGAACTGCGTCGCGGCATGCGCGCCGAGCTGGCTGAGCAGGAACGCGATCCCCGGGGATTCAGCGGCCACGCGAGCATCTAACCACCGGCCCGCCCGGCCGCCGGATGCTGCCGATCACCCGAAGCGGAGCCTCACCGGCGCTCGCGCCGCAGCGTGACGTGCGCTTCGGCCTCCAGGCGCTCGGCCATGTGCGGGTAGTGCAGTTCGAAGGCCGGGCGGATCGAGCGCACCCGCGGCAGCGAGGTGAAGTTGTGCCGCGGCGGCGGGCAGGAGGTCGCCCACTCCAGCGAGTTCCCGTGCCCCCACGGGTCGTCCACCCCGGCCACCGTCCCGAACCGGTAGCTCTTGAACACGTTGTACAGGAACGGCAGCATCGAGCCGCCCAGCACGAAGGCGCCGATGGTGGAGACCACGTTCAGCGCGGTGAACCCGTCGGTCGTCAGGTAGTCGGCGTAGCGGCGCGGCATGCCCTCGCCGCCCAGCCAGTGCTGCACCAGGAACGTCAGGTGGAACCCGACGAAGGTCAGCCAGAAGTGCAGCTTGCCCAGCCGATCGTCCATCATCCGGCCGGTCATCTTCGGGAACCAGAAGTACACGCCCGCGAACACCGCGAACACGATGGTGCCGAACAGCACGTAGTGGAAGTGCGCCACCACGAAGTAGGTGTCGGTGACGTGGAAGTCCAGCGGCGGCGCGGCCAGGATGACCCCGGTCAGCCCGCCCAGCAGGAACGTCACCAGGAACCCGATGGAGAACAGCATCGGCGACTCGAAGGTCACCCTGCCGTGCCACATGGTGCCGATCCAGTTGAAGAACTTGATGCCGGTCGGCACCGCGATCAGGAACGTGGCGAAGGAGAAGAACGGCAGCAGCACCGCGCCGGTGGCGAACATGTGGTGCGCCCACACGATCATGGACAGGCCCATGATCGTCATCGTGGCCAGCACCAGCCCGGTGTAGCCGAACAGCGGTTTGCGGCTGAACACCGGCAGGATCTCGGTGACGATGCCGAAGAACGGCAGCGCCACGATGTAGACCTCCGGGTGACCGAAGAACCAGAACAGGTGCTGGTACAGGATCGCGCCGCCGTTGGCCGGGTCGAACGCGTGCCCGCCGAGGTGCCGGTCGATCAGCAGCCCGAACAGCGCCGCGGTCAGGACCGGGAACGCCATCAGCACCAGCAGGCTGGTGGCCAGCACGTTCCAGCAGAAGATCGGCAGCCGCCACATCGTCATGCCGGGGCAGCGCAGGCACACCAGCGTGGTGATCATGTTGACCGCGCCGAGGATCGTGCCGAGCCCGCTGACGATCAGCCCGGCCGCCCACACGTCCCCGCCGGGCCCCGGGCTGAACGAGCGCGACAGCGGCGCGTACGCCGTCCAGCCGAAGTCGGCCGCGCCGTTGGGCAGCACGAACCCGCTGATCACGATCAGCCCGCCGAACAGGAACAGCCAGTACGACAGCGCGTTCAGCCGCGGGAACGCCACGTCCGGCGCCCCGATCTGAAGGGGCAGCACCACGTTGGCGAAGCCGAAGATGACCGGGGTGGCGAACAGCAGCAGCATCACCGTGCCGTGCATGGTGAACAGCTGGTTGTACTGCTCCTGGGAGAGGAACTGCAGCCCCGGCGAGGCCAGCTCGCCGCGGATCAGCAGCGCCATCACGCCGCCCGCGATGAAGAAGGCGAACGACGTGAGCAGGTACAGGATCCCGATCTGCTTGGGATCGGTGGTGCGCAGCCACGGCACGAGGTGCTCGCCCTTGCGCTGCCGCCGCGTGGTCCGCGCTCGCGTGGGGATCGGTTTGGGTTCGACCCAGGTGCTGGCCATCCACGCCTCCAGCGGCTCGGGTCCGGGCTGGCCGTGTCCCTGTTCCTACCCACTCCCGCGCCCCGGCAATCACCGGCCGTGGGCGTCGTTGCCGAGGTAGCGCCGGGGAGAGGTCCCGACGGTTCGCTTGAACGCGGCGAGGAACGCGCTCGGCGTCGCGTACCCGACGGCGTGCGCGACCCGCGACACCGGCTGACCCTCGGCGAGGAGGGCCAGCGCGGCGCGCAGCCGCGCGTGAGTTCGCCAGCGGTCGAAGGACATGCCGGTGTCGCGGACGAACAGCCTGGACAGGGTGCGGCGGCTCACCCCGGCAGCTCGGGCGTGCAGCTCCAGGCCCCGCCGGTCCGCGGGGTCGGCGAGCAGCGCGTCCGCCACGACCCGGACGCGTTCGTCGACCGGACTCGGCACGTCGATGGGGGTGACCGGCAGCGGGCGCAGCAGGTCGAACACGACCGCCTCGGCCCGCAGCCGCGCGTCGTCGGCCAGGTCGTCCCGGCCGAGGTGGGCGATGAGCTGGGCCAGCAGCCCGTCGACGACGACGGGAGTCGGCTCGGTCCAGTCCGGGCTGCCCGGGTGGTCCGGTTCGAAGTAGACGCCGCTCAGCACCGCGTCGCGGGTCGCGCCGGTCCGGTGCACGACCCCAGCGGGCAGCCACAGCGCCCGGGTGGGCGGCAGGACCCAGTGGACGTCGTCCACGGCGACGCTGAGCACGCCGCTGCGGGTCCACGCCAGCTGGTGCTGCGGGTGGCTGTGCGCGGAGAACCACTGCCCGGACGCCAGCGGGAAGTGCCCGACGACGATCGCCCCGATCCCGGTCGGAGCGGCGTACGAGGTCATGCCCGCAGGATATGGCCGCAACACGACATCCTTCGGCCTCGTTGCGCATCGCGGACAACCCGGCCGCTGCATAGCGTCGCCCCATGACAGTCGATCACCGCACGTCCGCGGTCACCGGACGCCGTGGACCGGCGCTGGTGGTCCTGTGCTTCGTGCAGTTCATGCTGGTCCTCGACGACACCGTGGTGAACGTCGCGCTGCCGAGCCTCCAGGCCGATCTCGGCTTCAGCGCCGCGGGGCTGACCTGGGTCGTCAACGCCTACTTCCTCTCGTTCGGCGGTCTCCTGCTGCTGTTCGGCCGCGCGGCGGACCGGTTCGGCCGCCGGCGGGTGTTCCTGAGCGGGGTGGTGGTGTTCGGTGCGGCGAGCCTCGTCTGCGGCATCGCGCAGGAGCCCTGGCAGCTGGTGGTCGGTCGGTTCGCCCAGGGCACGGGCGCTGCCATGTCCGCACCCGCCGCGCTGGCGCTGATCGCCCTGCTGTTCCCCGGCACCGGGGAACGCGCCAGAGCGCTCGGCATCTGGGGTGGCATCGCCGCGCTGGGCGGTACGGCTGGCCTGGTGATCTCCGGTGCGTTGACCGACCTGGCGTCGTGGCGCTGGATCTTCCTGATCAACCTGCCGGTCGCCGTCGCCGCCCTCGCGCTGCTCCCGCGATTGGTCGCGGAGAGCCGGGCGGGGAACGCGGACCGGCTGGACGTGCCGGGTGCGGTGCTCGGCACCGGAACCCTGTTGTCGCTGGTCTTCGGCCTGCTCCGGGCCGCGGAATCGGGGTGGGACATGGTGGCGGTCGGCGCCCTCGCGCTGGCCGCGGTACTGGCGGTGTCGTTCGCGGTGGTCGAGTCCCGCGCCGCTGCGCCGCTCGTGCCGATGGCCTTCCTGGCGCACCGGGTCCGCGCCGTCGCCAACTCCGCGTCGCTGCTGTTCTCCGGGGCCTTTTTCGGGATGGCCTTCCTGCTGATGCTGCACCTGCAGACCGTGCTCGGTTACCAGCCGCTGACGGCCGGGCTCGCCTACCTGCCCTACGGCGCCGGCATCCTCGCCGGGATGTGGCTGTCCTCCCGGTCCGTGATCCGGCTCGGCGTGCGCCGCTCTCTCGCGGTGTCGTTCCTGATCAGCGCGATCGGCTTGGTCTTGCTTTCCGGGGTGGCGCCCGGTACCGACTACGCGACTGGCGTGCTGCCCGGCATGCTCATCACGAGCATCGGGTGCGGGCTGAGCCATCCCGCGCTGGCGGTCGCCGCGGTGTCGGGCACCACCGAGCGGGACGCGGGACTCGGTTCGGCGCTGCTGAACTGCGTCCAGCAGATCGGTGGCGCGGTGGGGCTGGCGGTGCTGGTCCCGCTGGCCACCAGCCGAGGCACCTCGGGCTTCTCCCTCGCGCTCACCGTCGCCGCCGCGCTCCTGGTCATCGGCGCTGTCCTCGTCGCGGCGCTGCTCCGTGAGAGCGACCGCGTCTGACGGGACCTCAGATGGCGCGTTCGACGGCGCCGAGGGCCATCGCGTGCAGCAGGCGGGACATCGCATCGGTGTCCAGGTGTGCGCTGTAGGGCGTCGAGTTGATCAGGCCGAACACCGCGTGCGCCGCCGCGCGGGCCGTCGGGCGCGGTAGTTCCGGGCGGATCCGGCACAGCACGTCCACCCACACCTCCACGTAGCTGCGCTGCAGTTCGCGGACCTTGTGCCGGTCGTCGTCGGCGAGGCTGTCCAGATCGCGCATGTGCACGGTGATCAGCGCCGGGTTGCCCAGGGCGAACTCGACGTGCCAGCGCACCAGGCGGTCCAGCGCGTCGTGCGCGTCGGCCGCCTCGCCGACGCGGTCCTGGCCGCCGCGCAGCAGCCGGTCGCTGATCCCGGTCAGCAGCTCCGCCAGCATCGCGTCCTTGCTGCGGAAGTGCCGGTACAGCGCGGGCCCGGAGATGCCCACGGCGCTGCCGATGTCGTCGATGCCGACCCCGTGGAAACCGGCGCGGGCGAACTTCTCCGCCGCCGCGGCCAGGATCTGCTCGCGGCGGGACGGCTTGGCTGAATCGGTGGGCATCGGAGTCGATGCTAGACGAACCGGGTTAGTCATCGTTAACATCGGTCGCGTTAACGATGACTAACCTCCGGTGGAAGGTGTGCCCCGCATGGATGCGCCCGCCCTGCGCACGACCGCGGATCCGGACTCGGCGGAGTTCGCCCGCTACACCGAGCAGCACGCGAAGCTCGTCGAGGACCTCAACGCCCAGCTCGCCCGCACTCGCCTCGGCGGGCCGGAGAAGGCCCGGATCCGGCACGTCGAGCGCGGCAAGCTGCTGCCCCGCGACCGGGTCGACGCGCTGCTCGACCGCGGCTCGCCGTTCCTGGAGCTCTCGCCGCTGGCCGCGCACGGCCTCTACGACGACGAGGCGCCCTCGGCGGGCATCATCACCGGCGTCGGCCGGGTCTCCGGCCGCGAATGCGTGGTGGTGGCCAACGACGCCACGGTCAAGGGCGGCACCTACTACCCGCTCACGGTGAAGAAGCACCTGCGGGCGCAGGAAGTCGCGCTGCACAACAACCTGCCCTGCCTGTACCTGGTGGACTCCGGCGGCGCGTTCCTGCCCAGGCAGGACGAGGTGTTCCCCGACCGCGAGCACTTCGGCCGGATCTTCTACAACCAGGCGACGATGTCGGCCCGCGGCATCCCGCAGATCGCCGCCGTGCTCGGCTCGTGCACCGCGGGCGGCGCCTACGTCCCGGCGATGAGCGACGAGGCGGTGATCGTCCGCGACCAGGGCACCATCTTCCTCGGCGGCCCGCCGCTGGTGAAGGCCGCGACCGGCGCCGAGGTGACCGCCGAGGAGCTGGGCGGCGGCGAGCTGCACAGCCGCACCTCCGGCGTCACCGACCACCTGGCCGCCGACGACGCCGACGCGCTGCGCATCGTCCGCTCCATCGTCAGCACCCTCGGCCCGCGCGCGCCCCGGCCCTGGGACGTCGCGCCGGTCGAAGCCCCGGTGGCCGATCCGGACGAGCTCTACGGCGTGGTCCCGACCGACAGCCGCACGCCCTACGACGTGCGCGAGGTGATCGCCCGCATCGTCGACGGAAGCCGGTTCGCCGAGTTCAAGCAGGAGTACGGCCAGACGCTGGTCACCGGCTTCGCCCGCATCCACGGGCACCCGGTGGGCATCATCGCCAACAACGGGATCCTGTTCAGCGAGTCGGCGCTGAAGGGCGCGCACTTCATCGAGCTGTGCGACAAGCGCTCGATCCCGCTGGTGTTCCTGCAGAACATCTCCGGCTTCATGGTCGGCAAGGAGTACGAGGCCGGCGGCATCGCCAAGCACGGCGCGAAGATGGTCACCGCGGTGGCCTGCGCCCGCGTACCCAAGTTCACCGTGGTGATCGGCGGTTCCTTCGGCGCGGGCAACTACTCGATGTGCGGCCGGGCGTACTCGCCGCGCTTCATGTGGATGTGGCCGAACGCGCGGATCTCGGTGATGGGCGGTGAGCAGGCGGCATCGGTGCTGGCCACGGTCCGCCGCGACCAGCTCGACGCGCGCGGCGAGGACTGGCCGGTCGAGGCGGAGGAGGCGTTCAAGCAGCCGATCCGCGACCAGTACGAGCACCAGGGCCACCCGTACTACGCGACGGCCCGCCTGTGGGACGACGGGGTCATCGACCCGAAGCAGACCCGCACGGTCCTCGGCCTGGCGATCTCGGCGGCGGCCAACGCGCCGCTGGAGGACGTCTCCTACGGCGTCTTCCGGATGTGACCGGTATGCGCTGCTCAGGTCCCGTGAGCACTTTCCGTTGCCATAGCGGCAGAAAGTGCTCACGGAGGACGACCAGGCCAAACGTTGGGTTTCTGCCGTGCGAGGCGAAGGGATGACGATGCAGCACTTCGACGCGGTGCTGGTGGCGAACCGGGGCGAGATCGCGGTCCGGGTGATCCGGACGCTGCGCGAGCTGGGCATCCGCTCGGTGGCCGTGTACAGCGATGCCGACCGCGATGCCCGGCACGTCCGGGAAGCCGACACAGCCGTCCACATCGGACCGAGCGCGGCCACCGAGAGCTACCTCGACGGCAAGCGGATCCTGGACGCCTCCCGCAGCACCGGTGCCCAGGCGATCCACCCCGGCTACGGGTTCCTGGCCGAGAACGCGGCCTTCGCGAAGGAATGCGCCAACGCCGGGATCGAGTTCATCGGCCCACCGCCGACCGCGATCGAGTCGATGGGCGACAAGATCCGCGCCAAGCAGACGGTTTCGGCCGCCGACGTCCCGGTGGTGCCCGGCCGCAGCGAACCGGACATGACCGACGCCGACCTGCGCCGGGCGGCGCTCGAGATCGGGTTCCCGGTGCTGCTCAAGCCCTCCGCGGGCGGCGGCGGCAAGGGCATGCGGCTGATCCACGACGAGTCCGCTCTGGACGATCAGATCGCCTCGGCCCGGCGTGAGGCGCGCTCCGCCTTCGGCGACGACACGCTGTTCGTGGAGCGCTTCGTGGCCCGCCCCCGGCACATCGAGGTCCAGGTGCTGGCCGACGCGCACGGCAACGTCGTGCACCTCGGCGAACGCGAGTGCAGCCTGCAGCGGCGCCACCAGAAGATCATCGAGGAGGCCCCGTCGCCGCTGCTCGACGCGGCGACCCGCGCCCGCATCGGTGCCGCGGCGGTGAACGCGGCGCGCTCGGTGGGCTACGTCGGCGCGGGCACGGTGGAGTTCATCGTCTCCGCGGACCGGCCGGACGAGTTCTTCTTCATGGAGATGAACACCCGCCTGCAGGTCGAGCACCCGGTCACCGAGCTGGTCACCACCGTCGGCGGGCAGCGCGGCATCGACCTCGTCGAGCAGCAGGTCCGGGTCGCGGCGGGCGAGCCGCTGCCCTGGACCCAGCAGGACATCGCGCTCGACGGGCACGCGGTGGAGGCCCGCGTCTACGCCGAGGACCCGACGCGCAACTTCCTGCCGACCGGCGGCGACGTGCTCGCCGTCCACGAGCCGACGGGCCCGGGCGTGCGGGTGGACTCCGGCATCCGCCCGGGTGCCCGGGTGGGCTCGGACTACGACCCGATGCTGGCCAAGGTCATCGCCTGGGGCCCGAACCGCACCGACGCGCTGCGCCGCCTGGACAAGGCGCTCGGCGACACTGCGGTCCTCGGCCTGCAGACCAACGTCGCATTCCTGCGCGCGCTCCTGCGGCACGAGCAGGTGCAGGAGGGCGCCCTCGACACCGGCCTGGTCGAGCGCGAACTCGACGCGCTGATCGCCGAGAGCAAGACCACGCCCGACGAGGTCTACGCGGCCGCGGCCCTGGAGCGGCTGCTCGCCGCGGAACCCACCGGCACCGCGGTCGACCCGTGGGACGTCCCCGACGGCTGGCGCCTCGGCGAGTCGGCGTGGAGCACCTGGCGCTTCGCCGCCGACGGCGACGAGGTGGAGGTCCGCATCCGCGGCCGTGCCCGCGACGCCGAGGTCTCCATCGAGTCCGGTGCTGGCGGTGAATCCGCAATTTCCATTGAAATTGGACGTCCAACTTCAATGGAAATTGCGAGACACCGGGCATCGGCAGAGGCGCACGGCGACGCGCTGACCGTCACCTACCGGGGCCGGACCCGCCGCTACCGGTTCGCGCACGTGGACGGCACCACGTGGCTCGCCGCCGACGGCCGCACCTGGGCGCTCGCCGAGCACCGGCTGCTCGCCGACCGCGGCGCGGCGGGCGGCCGGTCCGGCGGAGCGGTGACCAGCCCGATGCCGGGCACGGTGCTGGTCGCCGACGTCTCCGCGGGCCAGCAGGTCACCAGCGGACAGCGGCTGTTCGTCGTCGAGGCGATGAAGATGGAGCACACCATCACCGCCCCGATCGACGGCGTCGTCACCGAAGTGCACGTCAGGAAGGGGCAGTCGGTCGGGCTCGACCAGCCGCTGGCTGTCCTCACCGCCCCGTCGGACGCGACCGGGACCAAGAAGGAGGCTTAGTGATGGTGGACCACCGGCTCAGCGAGGAGCACGAAGCCCTGCGCGACAGCGTGCAGACCTTCGCCCGCAAGGAAGTCGCTCCGGTCATCGGCGACTACTACGAGCGCGAGGAATTCCCGTACCCGCTGGTGCGCACGATGGGCGAGATGGGCCTGTTCGGCCTGCCGGTCCCGGAGGAGCACGGCGGCATGGGCGGCGACTACTTCGCGCTCTGCCTGGCGCTGGAGGAGCTGGCCCGCGTCGACTCCTCGGTGGCGATCACCCTGGAAGCGGGCGTGTCGCTGGGCGTCATGCCGATCTACCGCTTCGGCAACGACGAGCAGCGCGCCACCTGGCTGCCGAAGCTGGCCCGCGGCGAGATCCTCGGCGCCTTCGGCCTGACCGAGCCGGGCGGCGGTTCCGACGCAGGCTCGACCCGCACCACCGCGGTGCTGGACGGCGATCAGTGGGTGATCAACGGTTCCAAGGCGTTCATCACCAACTCCGGCACCGACCTCACCGGGCTGGTCACGGTCACCGCGGTCACCGGCCAGAAGCCGAACGGCGGCAAGGAGATCTCCACGATCATCGTGCCATCGGGCACTCCCGGGTTCGAGGTCGCCAAGAAGTACTCGAAGGTCGGCTGGAACGCCTCGGACACCCACGCGCTGTCCTTCGACGACTGCCGGGTGCCCGCCGGGAACCTGCTCGGCGAGCGGGGCCGCGGCTACGCGCAGTTCCTCGCCACGCTCACCGAGGGCCGGGTGGCGATCGCGGCCGTCGGCGTCGGCCTCGCCCAGGGCTGCGTGGACGAGTGCCTGCGCTACCTCGACGAGCGCGAGGCGTTCGGCCGCAAGATCGGCGAGTACCAGGCGATGCAGTTCAAGATCGCCGACATGGAGCTGCGCGCGCACACGGCGCGCCTGGCCTACTACGACGCGGCATCGCGGATGCTGCGCGGCGAGCCGTACAAGAAGCAGGCCGCGATCGCGAAGCTGGCCTCGTCGAACGCGGCGATGGACAACGCCCGCGACGCGACCCAGATCTTCGGCGGCTACGGGTTCATGAACGAAACGCCGGTCGGCCGCTTCTACCGCGACGCCAAGATCCTGGAGATCGGCGAGGGAACCAGCGAGGTGCAGCGCATGCTGATCGCGAGGGAGCTCGGATTACCGGCCTGAGGCGCATCTGACGAACTCGTTTTGCGTGGCGGAACCTCAGAGGCCGCCTGGCTGCGGGATCCCGTTGTCCGGTACACGGCGAACGGGCTGTCCTCGCCAGGCGACCTCTGAGAACCCGCGGCGGTGCGAGCTGCGAGGGCGGGTCAAGCGGCTTCGCAGCTTCAAAGGACAAAGACCGAACCAACGAGCCCGAGGCTCCCGAAAAGCGGACGTCCCACCGACCCAGGTGCCCCGGGGTCGGTGGGACGTCGTTCGTCCAGGTGCCGGTTCAGTGCCGGAAGCGGTTCTGCGGCACGGTGATCTCCTCGGTCTGCTCGACGTCACCGCGCTGCACCGGCTCGGCCACCGGCCGGAAGTCCTGCTGGGTGTCCTGGTCGGGCCACATCGGCGCCGACTGCGCCTGCGGCGCTGCGGGCGGCTGCTGCTGCTCGTCCTCCATGGCCAGGTGCTGCATCACCCAGTCCCTGGCGAGGGTCGCCGGTGAGGTGCCCTGCTTGGCCGCGAGCTCCTTGAGCCGCTCGTTGGCCATCAGGGGCAGCCGGAGCTGGTGGACCTGCGCCGCGCCGAAGCGGCGGCCGGACCCGGTGGACTCGACGTCTTCCTCCGGAGCCAGCGCAGCCAGGTACGACTCGAACTCGTGATCGGGTTCGGCCGGTTCGGCCGTCTTCTGCCGACGGCTGGTCTTGGTTCGTCCTAGAGCCACGTGCCCACGATAACGGTTGGGTTGCGACGCGCGAATCCCTGTGAGGCCCGTCACCGCGGATGTCGGCCTCGCGACGGGCCGTGAGAAGCGGAGGGCCCCCGCGTCAGGGGGACGAACGCGGGGGCCGGAGGGGATCTCCACAAGTGCTGACCGGGGGTGTGTCAGCGACCCGATTGTGGCACGCGACGAGCGGCCTTGGGGAGCTTTCGACGCACGATTCGTGCGTCCGGCGCTTCCCGGGCGGGCCCGGTCGGCGGTCTTGCGCACGGTTCGACGTGCTAGCTGCCCGAAATGCGTCAGTTCGCGCCGGGCCAGTCGGTGATGGTGTAGCCGGCCTCGGTGATCGCCGCGGTGACCTCGTCGCGGCTGAGCTCCTGCTCGCTGAGCACCGACACCTGCCCGCTGGCCACCGTCACCTGCACGTCGGTGACACCGGGCAGCTCGGAGAGCTCCTCGGTGACCGATCGGGCGCAGTGGCCGCAGGTCATGCCTCCGACGGTGAACGTTCGACTGCTCATGCGAGTTCCTTCCCGAGTTGACCGGACCGCGCGGATGGGGGCTTTCCGTCCGGTGTGGACGATCAAATCAGGAGTCCGGCGGCGCGCGAGCATCCGAAGTGGATCGTGACCCCGGAGAGTGATTACTCAGCGTCGAAGTCAAATCACTCTGTGGGGGGCTGCGGGTGTGGACAACCTGTGGATAGCCTGCGCCGGGAACCCGAGGCCGGGGAGGCGTCATGTACGGGTCGCTGGACGTACGGAAGTTCTTGTGGCAGCAGGAGGACGGAGCCTCGCGGCAGTCGCCCGCAGTGCCCGCTCCGCGTGCTGGCGAGCCCTCGCGGATCTCGCCGGAGCAAGTGCACAAGGCGCGGATGGCGGTCGCTCGCGGGGCAGAGGACGCGGAAGATTGCAGACTCCTGCTGGACATGTTGGGATTGGCTCCCGACGACGACGGACTGCCTCCGGTCACCCGCTGACCGGAGCCGCGCGGAGGCGTCGCCCGGCGGGCGCGACGCCTCGGGCCGGGGTAACTTCCGGTGGCAGTGTTGATCAACCGTTCGTGGGTCTCATCGCTCGGAAGAGCGGAATCGGCGAACGTCTGCCCGCCGGAGCCGAGCCATGCCGAAGCAGCACCGGGCGCAGCTCACCCGCCGCGCCATCCTCACTGCGGCGGCGACGGAGTTCGACCTGGTCGGGTACGAGGCCGCAGCGCTGAACGCGATCCTGCGGCGCAGCGGGACCACCAAGGGAGCGTTCTACTTCCACTTCTCCTCCAAGGAGGCGGTGGCCGAAGCGCTGGTCGCGGACTACGCGGCCGGGCTCGCCGAGCTGCGGCGGGAATGGCTGGAACGCGACCGGGACCCGCTGTCGACGGCGGTCGGCCTGACGGTCGAGGTGGCCCGCAGGCTGAAGCAGAACGTCGTCCTCCGCGCGGGGCTGCTGCTCGCCTGCCGGCGCGTCGGTGCGGTCACCGACGGCTGGGACGGCTTGATCGACCGCTTGCTGCACGAGTCGGCGGAAGCGGACCAGCTGCAACCCGGTGCGGATCCGGCTGCGGTGGCCCGGGTGGCCTACGCGGCCCTGGTCGGCACGCACACGGTCGACCCGGACTTCGCCGACCTGCCGGAACGGGTCGCCGAGGCCTGGCGGGTGCTGCTCGCCGGGGTCGCCCGGGAAGGCGAGCTGCGGCTGTAAATCACCGGCCGATCATGAGTCCCGGATCACATTTTCCAGCGTTGGTCGTTTTGTCGGATTTTCCGCCACGATCCGCCTCCTGGTGGGCGTCGGCCGACCCTTGGGGCGTGTCGCCGCCGAACCTGATTGAGTGTCGAAATAGCCAGGTCAAGTCGGTAGTCTGGCGGTCGAGCGCGGGCGCCGGGAGGGGCCTGCGGAGGGGTGCTCCGGCTTAAGTGACCCCCCTGCGTTGGGCCCGCTGGAGGCATGTCGTAAGCTTTCTTCAACGCCAACGGAGCGGACCTGAAAAGGGAAAGCCGGTTGGAGGCAAGGCCGGGTCGGTTCCGAATCGGCCAAGCCCCCATCGTCTAGCGGCCTAGGACGCCGCCCTTTCAAGGCGGTAGCGCGGGTTCGAATCCCGTTGGGGGTACGGACAACTGAATACAGCAAGCATGGCCCAGTGGCGCAGTTGGTTAGCGCGCCGCCCTGTCACGGCGGAGGTCGCGGGTTCGAGTCCCGTCTGGGTCGCCAAGGCGAACGGCATGAAGCCGGACGCTATCGGCCAGGTAGCTCAGTTGGTACGAGCGTCCGCCTGAAAAGCGGAAGGTCGGCGGTTCGACCCCGCCCCTGGCCACCGCTCAGACCAGCCAAAACGGCCCCACCGGACCCGGTGGGGCCGTTTTGGGTCTCAGATCGGGTCTCAGTCGGTGCCCCAGAAGTAGGCGTTCAGCCGGTCAGCCACGTCCTTCCGGACGGAGTCGATGACGTGCATGTACCGCTGCTTCATGGTGACCGACGACCAGCCCATCAGTTCCATCACGACCCGGTCCGGGACGCCGAGGACCAGCAGGACGGTGGCGGCGGTGTGCCGCGCGTCGTGTAGCCGCGCCTCGCGGACCCCGGCCTCGGAGAGGATCTCCTTCCAGTCGTCCAGGTCCTTGCGCGGGTCCATCGGCTTGCCGTTGGGCTGGGTGAACATCCATTCGCCGTCGTGCCACTCGGTGCCAGCGTGCTCCCGCTCGGCGGCCTGCGCCTTCTCATGCCGGAGAATCAGCTCGAAGAGCTCATCGGGCAGCGTCACTGTCCGACGTCCAGCCTTCGACTTGACGTCGACCTCGACCAGCCCACCGTCGGTTCGCTGCGGGCACCAACGGGCGTGATCGGTGCAGTCCGGCGGGCATGGCGGCGGGCAAGTCCGCTTGTGCCGCTTGCAGCCGTCCTTGCACGGCTTGGTCTTGTGGTACTTCGCGCCGCATCGGTTCGGGTCGGAGCAGCCGTGCCTCCAGGTCTGACGCTGGAGCGCCTTGGCGATCCGCAGCGTGCGCTTCTTCCGGTTCAGCCGCGGCCACTTCAGCGCGAGCGATTCGCCCTGCCGGGTGCCGATCGCCAAGGCGATGACGTACCGGACGCCGTTGCGGCGCTCCAGGGCGGCCTTGATGACCAGCTGCATCTCTTCGACGTCAAGCGGCTCGATCTCTTCTGGCTCCACCCGGGGTGCCTTGGCGATCGAAACCGGGTTCCGCAGGATGTGCTGCCGCTTGTAGGCCTCCCCGAAGGCCGTCCGCGCGGTCCGGTGCACCTGGTGAACCGTCGCGGGTTTGAGCCCCGAACCGATCATCCGCAGGTAGAACTTCTCGAAGTACTCCGGGTGGTTCTGGATCCGGTCGAGCCGGTGTGCCCCCAACCCGGGGATGAGGTGCCGATACACCGCCGTCTGGTAGCCCCGCATCGTCTTGTACCGGCAGGTCAGCGGCGCGATGTTTTCCACCCAGTGCGTCAGCCACCGCTCGACCGTCCAGGGCTGCCCCTTCTTCCGGACGCTGCCGGAGTCCCGTTCCCGTTCGAGCTTGCTGACTTCGTCGACGACCGCGTCCTTGTCCTTGCGCTTCACGTGGCGGCGGTCGGGCTTGCCGTCGTCACCGATTCCCATCGAGACCCGGCCGTGCCAGTAGCCGTCACTACCGAAGTAGATGCTCGATCGACCGTTGGGGTTGCGGGTGTTCTTCTCGTCCACAGTTGATCCCTTCACGCGGCGTTCTGCTGGGAGACGAGCCGTGCGGCGTAGCCGTCGATGGCCGCTCGCGGAACTCGGCGCAGCCTGCCGATCTGGACGGACTCGATCTCCCCGGACTTCACCAGCTCGTAGGCCTTGGTCCGGCCGATGCCGAGCTGCTGGGCGGCTTCTTCAACGGTGAGCAGCACGCGGCCCGGCAGCGTGTGCACCTTCGCTTCGGCCTCCGGGGTCTCGGGGGTCGGCTGCTCGACGAGCAGGGCCGCGAGCGTCGCGAGGGCGGCGGCGAGCTGGGTGGTGTTCGCGGTCATGCGACCCCCTTGGTGTTGGTGATGGGCGGGGTGGCCGTCCCAGCCGTCCCATCCGTCCCGATGCAGGTCAGGGCGGGACGGCTGGAGTTGGTGGGACGGCTGGTGCCGTCCCAGAGGGTCAGGCCGTCCCGCGCTGAGCTGGGCGGGGACGCTTGGGACGGCTGGGACGGCTTGCCCTCGTCTGCGGGGCAGTAGCGGGTCCAGGCGTCGTGGAAGTCGCTGGCGCGGTAGCCCTTGGCCTGGCTGCCGTCGGGGAACCGGACGTTGCCCGAGCGGATGTCGAACTCGCCGAGCAGCTTGGAGAGCTTCGCGGCGTTGAGCCCGGTCTTGCCGTAGCTGGGCCACGGCGATTCCGGGTCGGCGTTGAGCTTGTTCAGCAGCTCGGCGGTCGAGATCGCGGCCTGGCCGCTGAAGGCGGTGCGGCAGTCCACGAGCAGCCGGGTGCGGACGGATCCCTGGTCGCCTCCCGCTGCTTCGGCCAGCAGATCGACGGCGGCCTGACGGGCCCGGTGCGGCCAGTCGTCACCGGCGTGGTCGGCGACGATGATCAGCGGTTCCCAGGTGTCGGCGGCGCGGTCTTCTACGGGCATCGCCGGTTCGGCGGCTTCAAGCGCGGCGAGGTCGGCGCGGAGCCAGCGTTCGAGGCGCTGGGCGATGCTGGCCAGCACGGGCCGGTCTCGCCGGATGCGGTACGGGGCGACGGTTTCGCCGGGAGCGCGGCGACGCATGCGGACGATGACGGCGCGGTCCTCGATGGTGTCGGGCATCGCGCCGATCCCGGCGAGGGCGGCCATGGCGAAGGTGGGGATGGACTCGACGCGTCCGGCGGCGGCGTCGTAGCGCTTGGCGGGCCGGTTGCGCTGGTGTCCGGCGTTGAGCAGGCCGCGCAAGTCCTCGTTGTTGCCGGCATCCGGGCCGAAGATGGTGTCGGCCTCGTCGACCAGCATCGTGGGCGGGTCCTCGGTGATCGACCGGTACACCGCCGAGGGCGAGGCGTTGACGGTGATGAACGGTTCGTGGCAGGTCGCCTCGACCACGTCGAGCAGGCGGGACTTGCCGCAGCGCTTCTCCGGGGCGCGGATGACCAGCCGGGGCGCGTGAGCCCAGGCGGGTTGGGCGTGGGTGGCGGCGATCCACAGCGTGACCGCGTCGACGGCCTGCGGGGTGGGCAGGATGACGTAGCGGGTCAGCGCGGCGTGGAGCTCGTTGAGCAGGGCCGCGCCCTGGTGGGCGTCGGCGGGTTGTGGCGTCACGGTGCTTCCTCCGGTGCTGGCGTGGGTGGTCATGCGGTGGCCAAGCCGCGCAGGGAGTCCGGTCCGTCGTGGATGCCGCGCTGCCAGCCGCGGGAGGCGTTGCGCTGGGCGGTGGCCTGCTCGATCGGCTTGCCGGTGCGCTGGCGGCGGCGAACCGCGGCGGCCACCAGGGCTTCGATGACGTCGAGCTCGCTCCACGGGGCGTGGTCGTGGGTGGCGAGGTTGGCCAGGCGGCGCGCGGAGTTGTAGACGATCCGCCAGCGCTCACCGTCGAGGGTCTCGACCTTGTGCAGCTCGCCGTCCCAAACCTGGTCCCAGTAGCCGCGAGCGTGGCTGCCGGGCTGGATTCCGCCGAGGTTGAGAGCTTTCGGCGTGGTGAGCGTGCGTGGGGCCGGGAGGACGACTCGGGAACGCAGCCACTCGGGCAGCGGCCCGATCTCGGTGGTGGTCGACACCCGGTTGTAGGCACCGAAGGCGTCTTCCGGCGGCGCGGCGGTCTCGCAGCTGGGAGCGACGACGTAGCCGCCTTCGGCCCGGATGTCGATCTGGTGCCCCACGCGGCCGGTGGCGTCGCTGGGCACCTGAGCACCGTCGGCACGGAAGTACAGGTGCCTGCCCTCCGACGGTGTGGCGATGGTCAGGGTGTCGGGCCACTGCACGCCCTCGGCCGTGGTGATGGCGTGCAGTGCTCCCAACCCGTCGGCGACGACGTCCGGCACGTCGTGCGCGGCGGGTGCCGGGGGCTTGTCCTTGCGGTCGAGGTCGAGCACGACCAGCCCGGACGGGCCGGTGGCGATGCCGACGTTGGCGCGCGGGGTCCGCGCCCACCACCGCCGGATCAGTTCGGGCTCGGTGGTCGCGGCCAGCAGGCCGTGGCAGGGCCGGTCGGCGTTCAGGCACTCGCACTCGGCCGGGGTGCACTCGTCGGCCCGGCAGTGCGAGCAGTTGCCGAACGGGCGCTTGGAGAACGGCCGCAGCGGGAAGACGTACAGGCCGTGGCTGGCCAGCCAGCTGGCGACGTGCAGCGGAGTCGTCACGATGGTTCATCTCCTTTCGGGCGGGTTGGCTCAGTTCTCGGGGTCGGTGAACACGACGCGGGTGCGGCCCTCGTGGCCGTGGATGGCTTCCAGCTCGGTGATCGAGGCGTAGATCGCGGTGGAGCGGATGGCGTGGTTCCAGTGCAGGACGGCAGTCCCGTCGAACCACTGCACGCCGTAGGCGACCAGGCCGGTGCCGGACGAGCCGCTGACGTCCTCGACGCGGTGCAGGACGAAGCGGCGCGGCAGCACGGCGTCGGCGAGCAGGTTGGTGCTGTGGGTGTCGTGGTGCTGACCCATGGGTGCGGACTCCCTCTGTCGTCTCGTGGTGTCGGGCGATGCGCGAGCCGGTCAGGCGGCGAGGTCGGGCGGGGTGGTCAGATCGCGGCGCGGGCGGGCGAAACCGGAGGTGGGCAGGGTGGTCAGGCGGCGGTTGGCCTTGACCGCGTACATGTGCCGGTCTGCGTCGCCGAGCAGTTCGCCCAGCGGGGACCGCGCGGGGGCGACGGCGACGCCGACGCTGCCGAGGGCCGTCAGGCGGTGGCCGTCGATCCACAGCGGGACCGACAGCGCCGCGGTGATCTGCTGGGCGCGCTCCTCGGCGTGAGCGGGGCTGGAGACGCGTCCGAGCCACAGTGCGAACTCGTCGCCGTGGAGCCGGACGGCCAGCTCCCTGCCCTCCGTGGCGTCGTCGAGCCGGGTGCCAACAGCCGCAAGGACCTTGTTGCCGAAGTCGTGGCCGTGGGTGTCGTTGATGGCCTTGAACTGGTCGAGGTCGATCAGCAGCAGCCCGACCAGGCCGCGGCGGGTGCGGCGAGCGCGGCGGTAGAGGGCGGTCCGGTTGGCGAGGCCGGTCAGGGCATCGGTGTGCAGGCGGCGGTCGAGCATCACCGCGGCGGCGGTCGTGGTCGCCCACCCGGCGGTGGTCACAGTCAGGGCGATCTCTGCGAACATGGTGTGGCACTCCTTCGCGGGTGTGGCGGCCTCGTTCAGCGCTCCGGCAAGAGATGGCTGAACGGGGCCGTTCTTCATCTCGTGGATCAGCGGCGGCGGTTGGCGCGGGCCAGGCGGCGCAGGGCGTTGTAGGCCTTGCGCCCGGCCCGCAGGCGCAGCCCGGTGGCCTTGCACGCGGTGCAGAGCCGGAAGCTGCGCAGGAACGGGGAGCGGAACTTGCCCTCGCCGTGGCAGGCCCGGCAGGCCTTGAACGGCCAGATCGCACACGTCACGAAGTAACCGAGAGTCACGACGATGATGGCGGGGATCAGGGCGGCGCTAGCGAGGTCGGAGGGGGTCAAAAGTGCCTCCAGCAGGCGTTTTTGGGCGTGTTCGGCCACAGCGCGCTAGGAACTAGGGCGCTGGTCGTGTTGGACAGAGGTCGCTAGCGGGGTCGCTAGGTCTAGCGGGCCGGGTCGCTAGGCCTAGCGACCGTGCTGGGGCTAGCCCGCTTCCCGCTGACGGTCACGTTCGGTGACGATTTCGGCGATGTCGGCGCGGTGGAAGCCGCGGCGGTTGCGGCCCTCGCCGTTCTCGTCGGTGCCCCAGATCTGCCGGTTGGCCTTGATGCCGTGCGGCTTGAGCGCGGCGGTGAGCTGGTCGACTTCCCAGCCGCCGTAGATCTCGGGGCGCAGCTCGGCGAGCCGGGCGACCGCGGTTTCGCTCCACACCTTCGGCTCGGTCTCTCGCACCACCGCCAGCAGGTCTTCCAGCAAGGTGTCCTTGCGGTCGGGCTGATCGGTGTCGAGCGTCTCGCCGATGGCGTGCCCGGAGAGCGTGCCGGCCTTTTCGCGCAGGGCGCGGGCGTAGGCGGCGACCTTCTCGGCGGCGGGGCCGTCGAGTCCGGCGACGGTGCGCACGATCTGGGCGTCGGAGCCCTCGCCGACCAGGTAGCCGATGCCCTTGTCCGCCCAGGCGAACGTGGTGGCGCGCACGCCCTGCTTGTACTTCGAGGTGCCCAGGACCATGTCGTTCTCGGTCTGGCCCTGAACCTTCAGGCAGAACCGGGTGGAGACGTTCGCCGAGATGCCAGTCGGCAGGCTCTTCGCGTCCGGGCGCTGGGTGGCCAGGATCAAGATGATTCCCAGCGCCGGGCCGCGCTTGACCAGGTCCGTGCAGATCCCGGCCAGTTCCTCGCCGTACTCCTCGTGCTCGAACCACACCTGGCACTCGTCCACACCGATGACGATCGGGTGCAGCTTCAGGGACTTCTTGCTGGCCAGATCCGGGGTGACCTTGTTCTCCGGGGCGAGCCCCTGCTTGGCCAGGTCCCGGATCAGCTTCGCGCGGCGGCGCAGCTCCTCGCGGAGTCCGCGCAGGTCAGCGACGGCCTTTTCGATCTCGGCCTCGTCGTCGCCGACGCCGTGGACGTGGGTGACCTTCTCCAGCGGGTCGAGGTCGCCGGTGCCCTTGAGGTCGTAGGTGTGCAGCTCGGCGCGCGGGTCAAGTGCGGCGATGAGCAGCAGCTCGCGCAGGGCGAAGGTCTTGCCCATGCGCGGGATCGCGCCGATGGCGACGCTGGTGAACATCAGCCGCAGGTCGACCCACCGGCCGCGCTGGTCGGTGCCGAAGGGCTGGGGCTGGAAGAGGTCGACCTGCTTACCGCTGCGCAGCGCCCAGCTCGGCTGCTTGGCCTTGCGCATGTCCTGGTCGCCGACCCACAGCACCATCCGACCGGCGTGCTCGGAGTTGTCGGCCTCGGGCCACACACACCCGAGCGGGCGGCGCAGGCCGGAGGCGAGCTTTTCGCGGCGGTCCATGATGTCGCCCGCCGTGACGCCGTAGGGCAGGTCGACGTCGGCGCGCCATCCCTTGCCGTCCCGACTGATCGGCTTGGGGAAGCCGATGCCCTCCCCGCCCTTGCCCATGGCCTGGTTGATCTGCGAGATCCCCAGCGCAGACAGGGCGCGGGAGACCGCGTCGCTGGTCAGCTTGGGCACCTTGGTGGCCTCGACCGCCCGGCTGGCGATCGGCTTGTCCGCAGGCGCTCCCAACCAGCCCAGGCCACCGGCCGCGCCCGCCACGATCGCCCACTGCACCATCTCGGGCAGCATCGCGCGGCCCACCAGGAACGCCGCGATGCCAGCAGCCCCCAGACCCACCGTCATCAGGACGCGGGCGCGGATCCGGTGGTCACGCTGGATCGAGAGCTTCAGGTACTCCGCGGCGTCCTCACGCCGGGCCGACGCGCTGCGCACCGGACGTCCCTCGGAGTCGGTCAGCCACGCCGCCATGCCCCGGATCAGGCGGAACGAGCCGCGGGGGACTCGGGCGAGCACTCGGGCGATGTAGACCGGGCAGCGCACCGCGTGGAACGCGACGGTGTGCCCGGTGTAGCCCGCCGCCCACCGGGCGGCCTCGCGGAACTCCTGGACGTTCTTCGCCCAGCTCGGCAGGATCGGCAGCCGCTTCTCGGTCCGCACCAGCTCCGTACCCGGCTGGCGCTTCTCGGGCTGGTCGACCTGGGCGGGCTCCACGAGCTCGCCCTCGATCACCTCGGCGGTCTCGGTCTCGGTGTCCTCGACGCGGTGGACCGGCAGGTGCAGCACCTGGGCGTCGTCGGGCGTCGCGCCTTCGGTCTGGTCGGCCTGCTGGGTGTCGTTGGTGTGCTGTTCGGACATCACGCGGCCTCGCTTTCGGTGGTCACCGGGTGCATGTGGTTCATGTGGTCGCGGACCTCTTGGGCGGTCTCCATCGCGCCGCCGAAGCGCTTGCGGATGGCGTTCGCCGAGGGCCTTTCGGGAAGCTCTCCGGCCTGGATCGCGGCCTGCGTCTTGGCGAGCAGCGCACTGGCACGCGGGGAGAGTTTCCGCTGTTCGATCGGGGTAGAAACCTCGGCGATCTCCACCGCCGGAACCTGCCGCACGAGGGCATCCAGCGGCGGCAGAGTGGCGCGGAGGATGACGCCGTTGACGATCACGAACTCGCCGTTTTCGGCGGCCTTACGATCGGCCTTGGCCTGGCGCTTGACGATGACCCCGGCCAGTCGCCGGTCCCGCTTGCTGGCGGCCGGTCCGACGCCGTGCCGGTCGATCCAGGCGGCCTTCCACGCTGCGGTGTGGTCCAGCCCGGCCCGTGTGGCGATCCGCGCCGCGGTCAGCGACATGCGGGGGAAGTGCAGCCACCGGGTGAAGCGCTGGGAGACCTCCCGTGCGCTGGTGCCCTCGGCCTCGGCGGCGTTGAGGGACTGGCGGATGTGGTGCAGCAGCACCCCGAGCACCGAGAGGGTGCCCAGCGCCAGCCCGGCCACGATGCCGTAGTCGGCGGTGCCGTGCGCGGTGTTGATCGCGGCGGCGATGCCGGCCAACACCCACATCCACCGCAGCAGCGAACCCACCGGAGCACCGCGGCTGGCGCGGCGGTGCGCCTCGAACGCGCACACCCACGCTCCGGCCTCGATCGCCAGCGGGAACAACCAGCTCATCCCCGCCGGGACGTGCAGCACGGTGGCCGCGAACCGGGCTTGGGCGTCCCAGGCCAGCAGCAGCGGTGCGACGATCAGCGCTGCCCACAGCGCGTTCAGGGTCGTGTCCGGTGCGGCCTTGCGCCACCGCGCCCGGCGCTCCCGGCGCTCGTCCTGCCGCTCCTTGCGGCGCTGGCGGGCGGTCTCGGCCTGGCGGTCCTCGCGGTCCTGGCGGAGCTGCTCCCGCAGCATCTCGGTCTCGGCGTTGGTCTTCGCCGCTTCGGCCTTCGCGATCTGCCGGGCCGCACGCGGGTCGTAGATCGTGGTCATCGCCCGGTCACCTCCGCCCGCAGCCGCGGGGCCGGAACGAGCTCACCAAGACGCTCCAGACCGACCATCACCGCTCGCAAACCGGCACCGCCGAGGAACCAGCCCAGCGCGACCGTGCGCACCAGACCCGTGGCGATGGCCACCGCACCGATCGCCATGCCGGGCAGCAGCGCCCGCCACGCCAGCACCAGCACGAACGCCAGCAGCACCACCGCGAGGTAACCGACCCACCACAACAGGTCTTCCAGCAGGCGCACCATTACCGCTCACCTCGGCTCTGGTTCGTCGACCAGCGGGCCAGCGTCTCCCGGCCGAACGCGGTCAGCGCGACTCGCGTGCCGATGAACACCAGGTGCCCGCAGGCGAGCAGGTCGTTGATGTATTCCTGCTCGTCCACCGTGACCGGGCTGGTGCCGATCCACAGCTGCTCGATCGGCCAGCCCTCGTCCAGGCCGTAGACGTGCACCTCACCGTCCGCGACGGCCTGCAAGACCCGCTCCGGCTCGAACTCCGACGATCGCGCGGAGTGGCCGACGAGCATCGGGTCAGTCCAGTCGATTCCCATCGAGGCCAGGACCATCGCGTCCTGGGCGGTCCAGTGCTCCCCTAGCATCAGAACTCCTCCTGATCAGTTCGCTGATTGGTTGGGGACCCGGCCCAGCAGGTTGTTCTTGGCGGAATGTGCTGCTGGGCCGGGGCGGGCTACTTGACGCTGTCGTCCAGGCCCAGGCGCTTACGGGTGCTGGCCGACAGGACCTGCGTGGAGACCTCCGGGGAACCGAGGTTCCAGTCGAACATCCGGGCAGCGGCGGCGGTGATCTTCCGGTGGTCGAACGCGAGCGGGATCTCGTCGCACAGCACGGCTTTCAGCGGGACCCACTCCACGGCGGCAGCGTCATCGCGCGCGACTGCGTCCTTCCGGTACTGGATCTCGGTCGCGAACGCCACCGAGACGACGTGCCCCCTCGGATCCCGTCGCGGGTCGTCATAGACCCCCACCCGCTGGACACTTCGGACGGAAACACCAGTCTCTTCGGCGAGCTCCCGGATGGCGGCGTCCTTCAGCCACTCCCCGGCCTCGACGTAGCCGCCCGGCAGTGCCCAGTGGCCCTGGAACGGTTCGTCGCGGCGCTGGATCAGCAGCACGTGTGGGTTCGACGGGTTGGCGAAGACCACGGCGTCGACGACCAAGTCGGGGTTGGGCGGCCATTCCTGCTGTTCGCTCATCTCGATACCTCCTGTTCTCGGTGTGCTCAGAGCTGGCCGGCGTACTGCTCGATCTGGCCGATGGCCTCTTTGACCTGGTTCTGGAACTGGTCGAGCTGGTCACGGAGCTGGGTGTAGACCGCCATTGCCTGCTGCGGGCCGTCCTGGCTGCTCTCGGTCGCCCCGGCGTTGGTGAGCTGCGTGACGATCTCGTCGAGCTGCGTCCAGGCCTCCCGCAGCGCGCCGCTGGCGAACCGGGCCTTCTCGTTGCTGCTGGACATCACCTGACGGATGACGTCGATACCCACTGCGCTACCTCCAGAAGTCGTTGCTGCTGCGGTGGTACGGGATGCCGGAACCGGCGCGGCCGTCGTCGGTGAACCCGGCGGCTGCGGTGTGGCGGCGGCAATCACCGAACGGGTATGTGCCGCGCTCAGCCGCCCGAACTGGCGGAGGTTCAGGGCAACCTCGCTCATCTGCTTCCAGGTGACGCGGTCAGAAACCATCTGCTCCGCCAGCACTGCACCGAGCACCGGGACTTCGAACCCAGTCAGCTCGGCGCTCACCACCATGTCGTCAAGCGCGGACTGGGAAAGGTCGATCCGGTCGGCGTCGGTGAGCGCATGACCTTGCTCCTCCAACCACCGCTTGCCTGCCATCGCCCCGGCCAGGTACATCGCCTCGAGCTGGTCATTCCGGAACTGGAAGCCCTTCTCGAAGCGCCAACCGACACGGCCGCCGAACTCGGCGCTGGTGGGGTCGTCGGCCAGCTCGGCAACGGTCATCGGGTAGCCGAACTCCAGGCCAACAACGGCATGCCCCGCCTCGTGCGCGGCGTTCAAATCGCGCTTCTCCCAGGACGAGAGTTCAGGGAAGAGGTGGACGTTGAACGGGCCGCGGGTGGCCAGCAGCCGATCGATCGTGTCGCTGCAGGTCCCACAGTCCGACCAGTCATTGGCCCGCATCCGCTGCCAGCGCCTGCCCCACGTCCACGGGAACTCCAGAACATCCGCAGTGCACTCGCGGCACAGGATGTCGGTCCACCGGATCGGCGCATCCATCAGGCTGCCCCCACCGTGGCGGTCAGCAGCGCCGCGACGCCCAGCCACAACCAGTGCCAGGACTGATCCAGCGCATAGGCGCCCGTGCCCAGCGACGGGTTGTCGTCCTTGCCGGTGCGGGGCGCACCCAGCCGGTAGAACTCGGCGTTGCCCAGCAGCTCCGCCAGGCGGGAGAGGGTGAAGCGGCGGTCGGCCCAGTAGTGCGTCACGGCGCTGATCGCCTGTCCAAGGACGAACCCGGCCGGTGAGATCGGCAGCCCCAGGACCGTCCACACCAGACCCACCGCCAGGCCGGTCACCAGCGTGTAGCTCGCGACGTGCTTGAAGCACGCCCACCGGCCCGCCCCATCCGGGCGCCCCTTGTTCGCGGCCTGGTGCGAGGTCTGCACCCAGTGGTCGGCCACGTTGTGCGCGACCAGCAGCGACGGCAACACCGCCGCGAACGTCACCGCGGAATCCAGCATCATCACGCCGCCTCCCCCAGGTTGGGAGCCATGTCGGATGGGGTGCGGTCGGTGACCACGGTGATCAGGCGGAGACCGGCGTTGTTCGTGCGCCTCTGCTGGCGGCGCAAGCGGGTCTGCTCGCTGGGGCCCAGGTCGGACCAGGCGTAGGGCGAGGCGGGCCACACCTGCGCTCCCAACTCCTCCGCGATCACCGCGTCCCAGTAGTCACGCACGGACAGGCGCTCCCACTCGGGCAGCTCGGCTTCGCAGAACGCCAGCTCTTCCGCGCTGGCGGTCGGCTCCTCGTGCATCTCGCTCCCTCCCGATGTCTTGCGACATCTTCGATGTTTGAAGACATTAAGGGTGGGGGGGTTGCTGTGTCAACCCCGTGTCTTAAGACGTTTTGGCGGTACCCTGATCACGTGGTTACGAACGAAGCCCAAGAGGACAAACGCCCAGCTAGCCGACGTGTGGCGGATGAGCTACAGAAGTTGATCGACTCTGGCGAGCTCGCGCCGGGCGATCCGTTGCCGACGTACCGGCAGCTTGCGAAAGAGCACGATGTCGCAGTCAATACCGCGATGAGTGCAGTCCGTCTGCTGCGCGAGTCCGGTGCCGTGACGATCCGGCCGAACGCTGGCGCGCGAGTCAGTGACCAGACGGAAGACGTTGACGTCGCTGAGGAACTTGGGCGGGCACGCGCGGAGGTCGGCGAGCTGCGCACGCAGGTTCAGCACGTCAATGCCAAGCTGGCGGACCTTGAGGAGCGGCTCGGGTTGCTCGCTGATCGAGCCATCAAGGGGTAGCCGCTGGCCGGACCGGCTCGATCTCAGGTCAGCTAGCCGATGACGGCTTGCAGGAAGGTGGCAACCTGCTCGACCGCGGCCGTTGCCGTCGCCCAAGCCGTCTTGAACCACTGTGCGGCGTCCGTCGGGTTCTTCAGAACGAGGACCACCAACGCGGCCAAGAACAGCAATCCCAACACCTTCTTGCCCGTGCCGCCGCCGTTCATCACCGGGAACGGCATCTGGTTCTTCGCCATCGTCAACTCCTTTGAGGTGTCCGCGAACGGCTGCGTTGACCTGCCGAAATCTCTCGGCGGTAGCCGTTTTCGCTGTCATGCCTCAAGAATCGTCGGAGTTTGCGAGGATGAGTAGATGAGTCGGTGGTGAGTCGGTGGTGAGTCGCGAGGATCACCAGCCGTCTACCAGGTAAAACGCGAGGGGAGTCCTTTGGTGGATGACTCGATGACGCCGCTGAAGCGGGCGCGGCTTGCGAGCAAAATGTCGCAGGGTGACGTCTGCGCTCGCCTTCGCGAACTTCGGCGGAAGCGTGGAGCCATGCCGCCAAAGGACTCCAGCCTCAAGCGGATGTACATAGAGTGGGAACAGGGGCGAGTCAGTCCATCTGAGTGGCGGGACGAACTCTGCGAACTGTTTCAGCTGCCCCCCGCCGCACTTGGCTTTGTCGAGGTTGCGCCGCCGCCGTCGATCGAGCTGCCGTCAGTTCTTGACGTGCTTCGACTGGATGCGGAGCTGGTGGAGATGCTGGAGAGCCAGACGGATCATTACCGGCTGATGGACCGCCGAGTCGGAGCGGCGATCATCCCGCAGACCGTTGCGCACGTCGAGCACATGCAGCAGCTACTTCGGAATGCGCTGCCTGGCAAGCACTTCTCGGCAGCTGCGGTCGCTCTTGCGGAAGGCGCCGCGCTTGCTGGGTGGCAAGCGCTCGATGCGGGCGACATCACGAAGGCTTGGAATCTCCACGACATCGCCAAGTCGGCAGCGCGGCAGAGCGACGACCCGGCGGCGCTCGCGCACGTCACAGCCCAGCAGGCGTATGCGCTACTCGATGCCGGCCGGGCGGCCGACGCCGTCGAGCTAATCCAATACGCCCACACCCCGCAAACTGCGAAGCGGGTTCCGCCGCGGCTTCGCGCGTGGCTTGCGGCGGCCGAGGCCGAGTTCCTCGCTGCTGCGGGCCAGGGGGAGCAAGCGCGCCGGATGTTGGATCAGGCCGCCGAAGTGCTTCCAGCGGGAGACTCCGACCCGGACTTGCCGTACCTCATGCTGAACGAAACGCATTTGTCGAGGTGGCGTGGCCACTGCCTCGCTCGACTTGGTGCGAGCGAGGCAGTGGATGCGTTGACCACAGCTCTCGACGGCGATCAGGCGCTGTCGTCTAAGCGGGCCGAGTCGAGCCTCCGTGTCGATCTCGCTCTTGCCCTCAGAAGTCGCGGCGACATGGTGGGCTCGAAGGAGCATGCCCGCAGGGCGGGGGAGCTTGCGGGCAGAACCGGGTCTGCCCGACAACGCGCCCGCATTGCCGACCTTTTGGCGAGCTAGTCAGTTCCCCTGCCAAGAGCAAGGAAGTGGAGCAGGCCGACCAGGGTGCCCGAATTCTGGATCTCTCCGTCCCGGATCAACTTGGGGACGCGATCCAACGGCACCCATTCGAACTTCCCCTCGTCGAGCTCGGTCGGGTCTCCGACGAGCTCCGCGCCGCGCCCCAAGAACACGTGATGCGGGTTGCGGAGCATTCCGACGGCGGGTTCGAACGTGACCAGGGGCTCCAGCGAACGAGGCCGGTACCCGGTCTCTTCGACCAGCTCACGTTCCGCGGTCTGCTTCGGGTCCTCGCCAGCGTCGATGATCCCGCCGGGGAGCTCCCAATTCCAGAGGTCAGGGGCGAAACGGTGCCGCCAGGCCATCAGCACGTTGGTGCCCGAGTCGTCGATCAGCACCGTCATGGCTGGCGGCGGAAACCACACGGTGTGGTGCTCGAACCGATTGCCGGATGGCTGCGAGATGTCGGCTAGGCCGACACGGACCCAGTCGCTGTTGTAGACGGTGCGCTCGCCATGAACGGTCCATTTCGACTCTTCATTGACCACAGGTGGTCAGCCTTTCTGCTCGACTTGCTGCCGTCCGAGCCGCACCCCGCGTCTCGCCTCCCAGTCTCCCACTGTGCAGGGCCTCGGAGCGGGGTTGATCGGCGACGTAGGTAGTCGGTAGGGCGCAGCTGCAGGGGGCGTGTACCGCGCTCTCAGGCCCTGCAAGCTGCCAAAACTCGCAGCCTCAGAAGCTCGTAGAAGCGATGGGAGGGGCGGGCGGTAGTCGGGGGAGGGGCAAACAGGCTCGGGGCAGCTCGCCTGCCCGGATTGGCGATCAATCGAACTTGCGTTCTAGGCTGTTGATGCTGGCGACGGAGGGGAAGTCCGTGGCCAGTCAGCGGGCCGGTCGCCATACCCGAGGCGACGCGGCCCGCGCTCATAGCTGGGGCAGCTGCACGGTCGCGACGGGTCTCAGTTCGGGTCTCGTTCACCGCCGTTCGCCGAGGTTCTCCAAGGTCCGTGATGACGCCTTGAACAGGGCAAACGGGCTTCACGAACGCTGCCGAACGGATGATCGTAGACCTGAAAAGCGGAAGGTCGGCGGTTCGACCCCGCCCCTGGCCACCAACACGAGCTGCGATCAAGCCCTCACCGATCAGGTGGGGGCTTTTTTCGTGCCCGGGAGTCCAGGACGCAGTCGACGGCCGTGTGCAGGGTGCCGGTCTCGGACTGCGTCCTGGAGCTCGCGCTGCGTCGGGGAAGTGGTACCTGAGCGAACCCGTGCTCACCCCGGCCCGCGCCAGCGGGAACTGACCCCGCGGATCTGGGGTGACGCGGCGCGCGCCCCGTCGCTTACTACGCGACCGGGCTCCGTCCGGAGATCGTCATCTGCGCTGTCGGGTTGGGGCCGTGGGCGTTCACGAGGGCAGTTCGGTCTCGACCAGGGCGACGAGCTGGTCGGCGGCCGCGGCGGTGTCGTAGGCCGGATCGCCGAGCTGTTCGGCGACGATCGCGTCGATCCCGCCGCTGATGATGATCGCCAGGGTGCGCAGGTCGGTTCGCGGATCCGGGCCCGCCGCTTCGAGGATCTGCGCGAGCGGGCGCCACCGCTCGGCGGACTCGTGCTTGGCGGTGTCGTTGGTCATCGCTTCCGTGATCATCCTGGTGTGCCGGGGATGTTCGCGCAGGTGGCCGATCATCGACCGGATGTAGGCCGCGGGCCCTCGCGCGGGTTCCGCCGCCTCCACCGCGGCGGCGACCTCTGCGACCAGCGCGGTCAGGACGTGCTCGTACGCGGCGCGGACCACCGCGTCCTTCGACGGGAAGTGGTAGAGCACGGCCGCCTTCGTGATGCCGGCGCGTTCGGCGATCCGGGCCAGCGAGGTGCCCGCGTAGCCGTGCTCGGCGACCTGCTCGACCGTGGCCTCGATCAGCTGCCTGCGTCGGGCGCGCTCGGTCAGCGTCAGCTCGGATTCCGCTCGCTCTCTCCTTGACATGGTCCGTATTCTACCAACCGGTCAGAGATTTTACCGATCGGTCAGGAGTATCGTGAGCAGCTCGAAACGTCGTCGTCGGTGGCTCATCGCGCTGGGAGTCGTCGCCGGACTCGTGGTGGTCACCGCCTTCGCCACGCGCACGCCCTCGCCCGTCGGGCACTGGGACGGAGCGGAGGGGCGCGATCGCTTCATGGCGGCCTACGACAGGGCGTTCCAGGATCTGCCCGCGGTCGCGGACACGGTCGATGTGCGCACCGACTACGGCGTCGTCCGCTTCTACCGCTTCGCAGGCCGCGGCGAGGCCTCGGCGCCGCTGGTGCTCCTCCCCGGGAGGTCTTCGGGCAGCCCGGTGTGGGCGGACAACATGCCGTCGCTGCTGGAGGTCGGCGACGTCTACACCGTGGATCTGCTCGGCGAGCCGGGCCGGAGCGTCCAGGACCGCCCGATCGTCGACGACGCGGATCAGGCGGCCTGGCTGCACCAGGCGCTCGCCGGGCTGCCCGAGGAGCGGTTCCACCTGGTCGGGCTCTCCATCGGCGGGTGGAGCGCGGCCAACCTGGCGATCCGGCAGCCCGATCTCGTCGCCTCCCTGACCCTGGTCGACGCGGTCTTCGTCTTCGACGACCTGCCGCTGGGCACCATCGTGCGGTCCATCCCGGCCACCATGCCGTGGTTGCCGAAGTCCTGGCGCGACGGCTTCAACTCCTACACGGCGGGCGGCGCTCCGGTCGAGGACGTGCCGGTCGCGCGGATGATCGAGGCCGGGATGCAGCACTACCAGCTGCGCCTGCCGCAGCCGACGCGCATCACCGAGGAGCAGCTGGCCGGGCTGGACGTGCCGGTCCTGGCGCTCATCGCCGGTCGGTCCGTCATGCACGACCCGGAGGTGGCCGCCGCGACTGCCGAACGCGCGCTGCCCGCAGCGGCGGTTCGCGTCTACCCCGAGGCCTCCCACGCCATCAACGGCGAGTACCCGGACCAGATCGCCGCCGACATCGCGGAATTCGTGGGAGCGCGAGTCTGAACTGAACGCATTATGAAACCGCTTGTGAAATGCAATCGGACTGAGCTAGTGTTCGGGCGTTCACGCAGGGCTCCTCAACGGGAAGGCCGGGCATGCGCAACATCGAGACCGTCAACACCTACCTCGACGGTTTCCGCAAGAACGACCACGAGCAGATCCTGTCCTGCCTGACCGACGACATCCGCTGGACGGTCTTCGGCGGCTTCCAGGTGACTGGCAAGGAGGCGTACGACCGGAACATCGACGGCGCCCCGGTGTTCATCGACCCGCCCGAGCTGGAGGTCGTGCGGATGGTCGAGCAGGGCGACGTCGTGATGGCCGAGCTCGTCGGCGTGGCGAAGCGCGCTGCGGGCGGCGAGATGCGCATGTCGATGGCGGAGGTGTTCGTCATGCGCGAGGGCAAGATCGCCGAGCGACGCGCCTGGGTGGTCGAGCTCAAGGAGAACGACTTCCGCTGATCGCCGGGATGTGATGGTGGTCACGGCTCCCTCGAACGGCCTCCCGGTGTGGGCATCGGCCTCGATGCTCCCGGGAGCCGATCTTCGGGAGGAGCGTCATGGTCGATCTCCGAGAGCCGTCCGCTGAGCAGGGGCCACGCACCAACGGCCTCGCCATCGCATCGCTGATCGTGTCGGTGGTCGGGCTCATCAGCTGCTGCGGAGGCCTGCTCATCGGGCCGGTCGGGGCGATCCTCGGGCATCGGGCGCTGGCGGCGGTCAGGCGCGACCCGGGCCGCTACGGCAACCGGGGTCTGGCACTCGCCGACGTCATCGTGGGCTGGATCGCCTTCGCCCTCGGATGTTCGGCGTCCTCTACTTCTTCCTCACCGCGCCGGCCCAGACCGCCGAAATGCTGCGTGGCATCTTCGGATAGCCGAGACGTTCGTCCGGTGTGTCCGGGCGACCGCATATCCTTGGCGACCTGATGTCTGCGACTCTCGTTGCCACCAATCTCGCCGCCGGGCACGGCGACCGCTCCTTGTTCTCCGGGCTCGACCTCGTCGTGGCCCCCGGTGACGTCATCGGGCTCGTCGGGGCCAACGGCGCCGGGAAGTCGACGTTGCTGCGACTGCTCGCCGGGCTCGACGCACCGGAGCACGGGGGCCTGCGGCTCTCCCCGGCCACCGCCACCGTCGGCTACCTGCCGCAGGAGCCCGACCGCCGCCCTGGCGAGACGGTGAGCCAGTTCCTCGCCCGTCGCACTGGCGTAGCCGCGGCGCAGCGCGCGATGGACGACGCCACCGCCGCTCTCGCCGAAGGCGCGGCCGGTGCGGATGACGCCTACGCCGAGTGCCTGGAGCGCTGGCTGAACCTGGGCGGTGCTGACCTGGAGGAGCGCGCCGAGGGCGTGGCCGACCAGCTCGGTCTGACCGTCGAGCTCGACCAGCCCATGACCTCGCTGTCCGGCGGGCAGGCCGCGCGCGCCGGGCTCGCCTCGCTGCTGCTGTCCCGCTACGACGTGTTCCTGCTGGACGAGCCCACGAACGACCTCGACCTCGAAGGCCTCGAACTCCTCGAGGACTTCGTGCGCGGGCTGCGCGCCGGGACGGTCGTCGTCAGCCACGACCGCGAGTTCCTGGCGCGCACCGTCAACAAGGTCCTGGAACTCGACCTCGCCCAGCAGCAGATCAACCTCTACGGCGGCGGCTACGACGCCTACCTGGAGGAACGCGACGTGGCACGGCGCCACGCTCGCGAAGCGTACGAGGAGTACGCCGACAAGAAGTCCGCGCTGGAGGAGCGCGCCAGGATGCAGCGCTCCTGGATGGACAAGGGCGTCCGCAACGCCCGCCGCAAGGCCACCGACAGCGACAAGATCAGCCGCAAGACGCGCTCCGAAGCGTCCGAGAAGCAGGCCGCCAAGGCGCGGCAGACCGAACGGCTCATCGAGCGGCTGGACGTCGTGGCGGAACCGCGCAAGGAGTGGGAGCTGCGGATGGAGATCGCGGCGGCGCCCCGCTCCGGCGCGGTCGTCGCCTCGCTGCGCGGCGCGGAGCTGCGGCGCGGCGACTTCACCTTCGGCCCGGTGACGTTGCAGATCGACTGGGCGGATCGCGTCGCGATCACCGGGGCCAACGGTTCCGGCAAGTCGACGCTGCTCGGCGCGCTCCTGGGCCGCGTGGAACTGGACGCGGGGACCGCTGCGCTCGGTTCCGGGGTCGTCATCGGCGAGATCGACCAGGCCCGAGCCCTGTTCCACGGCTCCGAGTCACTGCTCGACGCGTTCTGCGCCGCCGTGCCGGACACCGCGCCGGCCGACGTCCGCACGCTGCTCGCCAAGTACGGGCTCAAGGCCGACCACGTGCTGCGCCCGGCCACCACGCTCTCGCCCGGCGAGCGCACGCGCGCCGCGCTCGCGCTGCTGCAGGGGCGAGGCGTCAACCTGCTGGTGCTCGACGAGCCGACCAACCACCTCGACCTGCCCGCCATCGAGCAGCTGGAATCGGCGCTCGACTCCTACCCGGGCACGCTGCTGCTCGTGACCCACGACCGCCGGATGCTCGACGCGGTCCGCACCAACCGCCGCCTGGAGATGGCCGCCGGAAAGCTGACCGAGCTGACCGTCTGAGCTGCGCTTTCGGTGCTGCCGAAGTAGGGACGCCCCCGCGCTCAACCGGCCTGGGGGTTACCGGGAGTGCGGGGGCGTCAAGGTCCACCCCTGGGGGTCAGGTGGACGGCGTCCATGCTACTGCGTGGTATCCGAGATGTCTCTAGGGGCAGAGATCTTTTTTCTCGCGGACCGTCGTGAACCTGAGGAAGAACTGGGTCAGCGGACCTATCGCCGCTGCGTACAGCACTGTTCCCACGCCGACTGTGCCGCCGAGCACCCAGCCGACGGCGAGCACGCAGAGCTCGATAGTGGTGCGGACCACTCGGATCGACCAGCCGGTGCGGGCGTGCAGGCCGGTCATCAGGCCGTCCCGCGGGCCTGGACCCAACCGCGCGCCGACGTACACCGCGGTGGCGATCCCGTTCAGCACGATCGCGGAGACCATTAGGGCGATCCGGCCGGGGAGTGCGCTCAGCTGCGGTGTCAGCGCGAGGGTGAGGTCCACCGCGACCGCGATGACGACGACGTTGGCCACTGTGCCGATGCCCGGCCGCTGCCGCAGCGGTAGCCAGGCCAGCAGGACGAGCACGCCGGTCAGCGCGGTGACCGCGCCGAAGCTCCAGCCCAGCCGCTCGGCCAGGCCTTGGTGCAGGACGTCCCACGGGTCCAGGCCCAGCTGCGCGCGGACCATGAAGCCCATGCTGATCCCGTAGGCGGCCAAGCCGGCGAACAGCTGCGCGAGCCGGAAGACCGGTCGAGTCCGGATCGGGAGCGGCGAGAGGTCCACTTGGACCGTTGCGGAGGCCATGGGCTCTTTATAGAACAGGATTGGCCTTAAAATCGATGGCCAATCCAGTTACATTGGATCCATGGTGTTCACGACGTCGGCCCAGATCCACGGGCGCAAGCTGGTCGAACTGCTCGGTTCCTGGCACGGTTCCGACCGCCCGTCGTCGCAGCTGCTCGCCGCCGCGGTGCGGCACCTGGTGCTGGACGGGCGGCTGCCGCCGGGGACCAGGCTGCCCGCCGAGCGCGAGCTCGCGGAAAGCCTCGGCGTCAGCCGGACGCTGATCGCCCGGACGCTGGACCGGCTCCGCGAGGAGGGCTTCGCGGCCAGCCGCCGCGGCGCGGGGTCGTGGATCAGGCTGCCGGATTCGGAGCGGGGCAACGAGGCCCACGGCGGCTGGTTCCCGCCCGAGGACGCCGAGGTGCTGAACCTCGCGCAGGCCACGCCCAGCGCGCCACCGGAGCTGTGCGCGGCGGTCGACCGGGCGCGGCTCCGCCTGGCCGAGCAGCTGCCCGGGCACGGTTACCAGCCGCACGGCCTGCCCGTCCTGCGGGAGCGGCTGGCGGAGCGGTTCACCCGGCGCGGGCTGCCGACGACGCCGGAGCAGATCCTGGTCACCAACGGCGCGCAGCACGCCTTCGCGCTGGTGCTGCGGATGCTGGTCTCACCGGGCGAGCGCGTGCTCGTCGAGCACCCGACCTACCCGAACGCGCTGGAGGCGCTGCGCGGGATCAACGCCATGCCGGTGGCGGTGCCGATGGTCGAGCACGGCTGGGACCTGGAGCTGCTGACCGCGAACCTGCGCCAGACCTCGCCGCGGCTGGCCTACCTGATCCCGGACTTCCACAACCCGACCGGCATCCGGCTGCCCGCCGAAGGCCGCGAGCGGCTGGCCCGCGCACTGGCCCGGACCTGCACGAACGCGGTCGTCGACGAAACGCTGGTGGACATCGACCTGACCGGCGAGCGGCCACCGCCGCCGATGGCCGCGCTGACCGACCGGGTGATCACCATCGGTTCGGCCAGCAAGTCGTTCTGGGGCGGCCTGCGGCTCGGCTGGATCCGGGCCTCCGAGGAGTTCGTGCAGCGCATGGTCGTCGGCCGCGCCGCACTGGACCTGGGCAGCGCGGTGTTCGAGCAGCTCGTCCTGGCCGAGCTGCTGACCGACGCCGACGAGGTGCTGGCACGTCGGTGCGCCGAAGCGGTCGAGCGGCGGCAATGCCTGGTGGACGCCCTGCACGAGCACCTGCCGAACTGGCGCTTCCGGATCCCCGACGGCGGTCTGGCGCTGTGGTGCGACATCGGCGCGCCGGTGAGCAGTCGCCTCGCGGTGGTGGCCGAGCAGCACGGCGTGCGGGTCGCCCCGGGTGCGCGGTTCTCGGTGAACGGCTCGCTGGAGAACTGGATTCGCCTGCCGTACACGCTGCCCGGTGATCAGCTCGTGGAAGCCATCCGCCGCCTGGCCGCGGCGACCACCGCGGTACCCGGCGGTGGCCCGACGGCGCTCACCGCACCCATCGCCTGAGAGCACCGACGGCGAATCCGTCCGCGCTTGTGCAGAGCGGCACCAGCCGCTTGGACCACCTCAGCGAAGTGACCGCGGGTTCTGCGGGCGCAGTCCGCGGACGACCGCCCCGGATTCGCCGGGACGGCCGCCCGCACGCCGCCGACCGCTCGTCGGCACGGCCCCTCGTCGTGCCGATGAGCGTCTCGCGCGGCAGGTGTCGCCCCGGTGCCGCAGGGGCATTTGCGGCACCGGGGCTTGGGGCCCACGCCTTCACGGTTCGGCAGGTCAGAGACGTCGCCGGGAGGCTGGTGGGACCCCGATCCGACCCGGCCGGGCGCAGACGGCCGACTCGGAGCTGGGTGCGCGTGCGATAACCAGAGTCACCGCCGAAGCGGTTCGGTGCAGCGTCAGTCGGGTGATGCCGACGGTTCGGCGGATGCCAGGCCCGCGACCGGGCGATTCTCCGGGCGGGTCGAGCTGACCGCCGACGGGCGGGTCAGGCTCGGTCCGGTCGGGAGGACGACCAGCGCGCTCCGCAGGTCGTTGACCCCGCCGCCGGTTCCGGGAGCGGGCTGCGGAGAGGTGTCGTGGTCGCCGTCGTCCAGCGGGGCTTCGTCGGCCGATTCGGGTTCGGTGGGCGCACGCGGTTCCGCCGGGCTGCGGGGGTGCGTGCGCGGCACGGCGACCGGTTCCGCTGGCAGCAGCACGGCCTGCGCGGGACGGGGTGGTGCCGCGGAGGGCTGCTGCACCGGCGGTGGCGCGGTCGGCGCTGCCGCCGGGGTCGGCACCGGTTCTTCGATCGCAGCAGGGGATTCGGATTCCTGCGCGTCGAGGGGTGCCGGCGGTTCGATCTCCACGACGTCGGGCTGCGCGGGTTCTGGCCGCTGCACCTCGTCCAGCACGGGGCGCAGGTCGTCCAGGCGCGGTGGCGCGACGTCCGGTCGGGCAGGGGTGATTTCGATCCGCGGCTGCTCGACGTCGGGCAGCTCGACGGCCTCGGCGGCCGAGCTGCCGCCGAGCCATCCGCCGACGCACAGGCCGCTGAACAGCGAAACCCGCGCGATGAGCAGGGCGAGCCGCGATCCGGGACCACGCCGCGCGCAGTTTCCGGTCACGTTCACCACCGCCTGTCGGTCGGGTCCGCGCGGTCGGGCGCGGCATCAGCGTTGGTTGCGCCATGATCGGCGCCGTTGGTGGCATTCAACCATTTCGAGCGGCGGTTTCGCGCCACCGACCGCGAGGAGAACAGCGGTTGGTCCAGCATTCTCCACGCAATCGGGCGACTAGGGAAGATCCCCCGTCCCGTCGGTCGGGTGAGTCCGGCGCCGGGGTCGGCGTGTCCGCTGTGGACGGATCCGGCCGTGGGCACAGTGTCCGCTGTGGATCAGGGAAGTGGAACCCGGCTCGGCATCGCTGAACTCCGGCAGCTGTGGTCCGCCTACGGGCACGACCTGCTGGTGCACGACCCGGGCGGACGCGGTGAATGCCTGGTGCGGCGCGGTGAGCTGATCGCGACGGCGGAGGCGCTGGACCCGGTGCTGGATCGGTACCGGAGGTGGGTCGAGGACGTGCAGCACGATGACGACCTGCTGCTGGCCAGGGTCCGGTTGCGCGGTGCGGAGCGAGACCGCTGCGTCGACATGGCGCGCGAGACGGCCGGTGTCGCGGCCAATCACGTGCACTTCGGCTGCCCGGTGATGTACGGAACACCCGTTATGTACGGAACCGGTGCGCAAGCGCAGGAGGCGCCGCCGGTCCCGGAACCGCCTGCGGCGCAGTGGGAACCGCCGGTGGTGGTCGGAGTGCTGGACACCGGCTGCGATCCGCACCCGTGGTTCCGGGACCGGCCGTGGTTCGAACCGGTTCCGGAGGTGCTCGACGCCGACGACGACGCGGGGCAGGACCGGCAGGCGGGCCACGGCACGTTCGTCAGCGGCGTTCTGCTGCAGCACGCGCCCGGAGCGGTGCTCCGGACCCAGCGGGTGCTCTCCTCGCTCGGTTTCACCGACGACTACACCGTGGTCGCCGGGCTGCGCTCGCTGCGGCTGGCCGCCGCCTCGCGCGGCGAGCACCTCGGAGTCGTCGTGCTGACCGCCGGCTGCCACACCGCCGATGACGAGTGCCCGCCGATCCTGCGCGACGAGCTGGCGCACTGGTCGGGCTCGGTGGTCGTCGCGGCGGCCGGGAACCAGGGGCTGAGCAGGCCGTTCTGGCCGGCGGCGCTGCCGTCGGTGGTGGCCGTCGCCGCCACCGGCTCGGACGGAGCGGTGGCGGAGTTCTCGAACTTCGGGCCCTGGGTGGACGCCGTCGCGCCGGGAGTCGCGGTGACCAGCAGCTTCGTGCGCATGACCGGCAACGGCGGCCGCGACTTCGGCTTCGCGAGCTGGAGCGGCACGTCCTTCGCGGCGCCGCGGGTGGCAGCTGCCATCGCCACCGCGCTGCACGAGCGCCGCGCTCCGGACGAAGCGACGCGGCTCTTCCAACCCCGCCCCGCGTAGAGCTCGGCCGCGGGTGCGGCCGAGGAGTTGATCACCCGATATCGCCCGGGATCGCTACCCGTTCGAGCGGTAATCGGCTTGAAGTGAATCTGTGCGGCCTGCTCGCTCCTCTATTTACCCGGGGGCACGAAGATCCGGGAGCGGGGAGGAACAGGTCGTGCACGAGGTCGGGGAGACCGGCGCCGCGGCGGTGTTGTTGCACCGGGCGGCGGCCGGTGATCAGCAGGCGTGGCGGGAGCTGGTGGACCGCAACGCGCCGGTGGTCTGGGGTGTGTCGCGGGCGTTCTCCGCGAATGCCGCGGATGCCGAGGACATCTGCCAGGCGACGTGGCTGCTGCTGGCGGAGAACCTTGAGCGACTGCGCGATCCGGAGTCGCTGTCCGCGTGGTTGGTGACCACCGCGCGCCGGGAATCGCTGCGGCTGCACCGCGCTCGGCAGCGGGAATCGCCGGTCGGGCTGGATGCGGAGGCGCTCGTCGGTGCCGAGCACGCCGAGGCACCGGAGCACAAGGTGCTGCGGGCGTGGACGAGTTCGCGGTTGGCGCAGTCCTTCGCCGAGCTGCCGCAGCGCTGCCAGCAGCTGCTGCGCGTGCTGGCGGTCGCGCCGGAGGCGAGCTATGCGCAGGTCAGCGAGGCCCTGGGCTGGCCGCGCGGCACCATCGGGCCGAAGAAGAGCCGCTGCCTGGCGGAGCTGCGGCGGCGCATGCTCGCCAGCGACGTGCCCGAGGAGGTGGCGGGATGAACGGGGGACTGCCGAGCGAACTGCGCGAGCTGCGGGAGCTGTTCCGGTGCAGCGATCCCGTTCCGGAGCGCGCGCTCGCGGGCGCCTACGCGGCGATGTCGCGCCGGATGGCTTACCAGGACGCGGATTCGCTGCGGTTGATCGGGGATTCGGCGGAGTCGTCGGCCAAGGTGCGCTCCATCGGCCCGGCGGAGCCGCGGGTGCTCACCTTCGCGATGCCGGGCCGGGTGCTGGAACTGGACCTGGCCCCGGTCGCCGAAGACCGGTACCAGGTCTCCGGGCTCGTGCTGAACCGAGCGGGCGGAACGCCCCCGACCGGGGACGTGGTGCTGCGGCACCGGTCCGGTGAGTGCGCGGGTGCGCTGGACGAGCACGGTGCGTTCCGGGTGCTGGACGTCCCGCGCGGTCCGCTGAGCGTGGTGTTCCGGCCGCTGCGGTCGGCGCCCGCCGTCGCGGATTGGCTGGTCTGTTGAGCGCCGGTGCGGCGGTGGCGCCGCTGGACCGGATCGGCGCCGCGCTGTGGTGGCGGGACAACGCCAGCTCGGCGCCGGAAGCCGCGATGCGCAAGGCGGTGGAGCTGCTGTCGGGCCCGGACGGCGAACTGCGCGTGCTGGCAAGGCACATCGCGGCGCTGGCCGCCGTCGAGCAGGGACGGGTGCGGCAGGCGCACCGGCACGCCCGGCTCGGGCTCGCCGCGGCGCGCCGTGCGGAACGGTGGCAGCTGGCCGCCCAGCTGCAGCTCACGCTGGCGTGGATCGAGATGGAGCGAGGTGATGTCGACGCCAGTTGGGCGAACCTGGTCGCGGCCGAACCTCGGCTGCCCGCCGCCGAGCAGGGCAGAGCCGCCTGCCTGCGCGGGTTGCTGCACTGCCAGGGCGATCAGCACCAGCAGGCGCGCGTCGAGCTGACCCGGGCGTTGCGCAGCCTGCGGGCCGACGACGA
Organism: Saccharopolyspora antimicrobica; assembly: GCF_003635025.1. Taxonomy (GTDB): domain Bacteria; phylum Actinomycetota; class Actinomycetes; order Mycobacteriales; family Pseudonocardiaceae; genus Saccharopolyspora; species Saccharopolyspora antimicrobica. Next base: position 3,235,133 of record NZ_RBXX01000002.1, read on the forward strand.
TCGGCGCTGGACGGCCAACGCGCTGATGGGGCGCGGGCTGGCCAACCTGTACTCGAACCGGTTGGTGGCGGCGGAGAACGATCTGTCCGCCGCGGAGCGGGTCTTCGCGGCGGGTGGGCAGCCGGCGCGGGCCGCGGGATGTCGGCACAACCGGGGCTGCGTCGCGTTCCGCGCCGGTGACCTGCCGCGTGCGCTCCGGTTGTTCGAGGAAGCGGTCGCGGCGGGCCTGGACGTGCGATCGAGCCCGGAGGCACTGGTCGACCGGGCGGAAGCGCTGGCCGCAGCCGGGCTGGCCACCGACGCGAGAGCGGTGATGGAGCAGGCAGCGGAGCGGTTGGCCGCCTGCGGACGGGCCGGGCGGCTCGCGGACACCAGGCTGGCGCTTGCCGGCTGCGCGCTGCGTGCCGACGACCTGCCCGCCGCAGTGCAGGCGGCGAACAGCGCGCGGCGCTTGTTCCGCGCGCAGCGCCGTCCCGCTCTGGCTGCGGTGGCGACTGCCGTCGCGTGGCAGGCGAAGCTGCGCGCAGGCCAGTGCTCGCGGTACGCCCTGTCGGCGGCGCGGCGAGCGGCTGCGGCGTGCGCGGACTCCGGCTCGATCGGCACGGCCGCAGAACTCCGGCTCACTGCGGGCAGATGTGCGGCTGGGGCCGGAATGCGCACGGCGTCCCGGAAGCTCTTCGCCATGTGCGCGCCGCTGCGCGAAGCCGCGTCGGCGCCTCCGCAGCACCGGGCGTTGGGCTGGTTGGCCGAAGCGCTGCTGGCCGAGCAGGACGACGACCTGGAGCGGTTGTTCGAGGCGTGCCAGGGCGGATTGCGCGCCGTGGACAGCCAGCTCTCCGACATGGTGGCGTTCGAGCTGCGGGCGCACACCGCGGGACTGGCGGCCGAGCTCGGCGATCTCGCGGTCGGTGCCGCGCTGCGCACCGGGGACCCCGAGCTGGTGCTGAACTGGACGGAGCGGTCCCGGGCCAGCGCCCTACACCGCAGAGCCCTGCGTCCGCCGGTGGATTCGAAGCTGAACTCGGCCCTGGTGCGGTTGCGCTCGGCGGTGCGGGAGACCCGGAGCACGCGCGGCCCGCTGCGGGTCGTCGCGGGATTGGAGGAGCAAGTCCGGCACCGCGCGATGCTGGTGGAGGGCCGGACCAGCGGGCTTCCGGGGCCGTGCGGACTGGGCGAGGTGAGCGGTGTGCTCGGCGAATCCGCTCTGCTGAGCCTGTGCTCGCACCGCGGCCGGTTGTTCGCGGTGTCCATTGTGGAAGGAGAGGTTCGGCTGCACGTGCTCGGTCCGGAGGGCAGCGCGCACACGCAGGCGGCCAGGCTCCGGCACCTGCTCTCCAGGCAGGCTGCCGGTACCGCGCCGCGTGCTGCGCCGATGTTCGAGCACGGCGCCCGGCAGGCAGCGGAGGAGTTGCAGGCGCAGCTCCTGGATCCGCTGTTGCCGGTGCTCGGGCGCAAGCGCCCGCTGGTGGTGATCCCGACCGGGCGGCTGCACGTGCTGCCCTGGGCGGCGCTGCCCGCGTGCCGCGGCCGGAGCGTCACCGTGGCGCCGTCCGTGCGCTGCTGGCTGCGTTCGGCGCTGGACGCGCGCGCCGCCGATCCGGCGGGCACGGCGGTGTGGATCGCCGGGCCCGGGCTGGACCACGCGGAACGCGAAGTGCGGGCGCTGCACGGTGCGGCGGGCGGTCGGCTGCTGACCGGGGCGGTTGCCACCACCGAACGCGTTCTGTCCACTGTGGATGGAGCAGCGGTGGTGCACATCGCCGCGCACGGCCGCTTCCGCGACGACCAACCGCTGCTGTCCTGCCTGGACCTCGCGGACGGCCCGCTCTACGCCTACGACCTGGACAGGCTGCACCGGGGCCCGGCCACGGTAGTGCTGTCGGCGTGCGATGTGGGCAGGTCGGCGGTCGGCCGAGGAGATCAGCTGAGCGGCCTGGCGACCACGCTCCTCGGCCGCGGCACGGCAACGGTGATCGCCAGCGTCGTCCCGGTCCCCGACGAGCGCACGGTGGACGTGATGACCTCGCTGCACAGATCACTCAGCAGCGGAGTGGCACCGGCCGAAGCCCTCGCCGCCGCCCAGGCCGAACACGGCGAGTCCGGTTTCGTCTGCCTCGGCTACGGAGGTGATCGATGACAGCAGGCTGAGCCGGGCTCGGCCGTCAGCGGAGCTTGTGGAGGCGCTTGATCGCTTCGTCGAGGACCTCGTCGCGCTTGCAGAAGGCGAAGCGGACCAGGTGTTTGGCCGGATCCGGGTTGTCGCAGAAGACCTGCACCGGGATCGCGGCCAGGCCGATGCGCTCCGGCAGCGAGCGGCACAGCTCTGCGCCGTCCTCGAAGCCGAGCGGCCGGACATCGGCGCAGATGAAGTAGGTGCCTTCGCTGCTGAGCACGTCGAAGCCAGCTTCGGTGAGGCCCTCGGCGAGCCGGTCCCGCTTGCGCTGCAGGTCCTTGCGCAGCTGCTCGACCCAGTCGAGCTCGTTGCGCAGGGCGTGCGCGACCGCGGGCTGGAACGGCGCACCGCCGACGAAGGTCATGAACTGCTTGGCGGCGCGCACCGCGGCGACCAGCTCGGCCGGACCGCAGATCCAGCCGATCTTCCAGCCGGTGGCGCTGAAGCTCTTGCCCACGCTGGAGATCGACAGCGTGCGCTCGGCCATGCCGGGCAGGGAGGCCAGCGGGTGGTGCTCGCGACCGTCGAAGAGGAGGTGCTCGTAGACCTCGTCGGTGATGGCGATGACGTCGTTCTCGCGGCAGACCTCGGCGATGGCGGCCAGCTCGGCGTCGGTGAACACGGTGCCGGTCGGGTTGTGCGGCGAGTTCAGCAGCAGCACCCGCGTCTGCGGACCGACCGCGGCGCGCAGCGCGTCCAGGTCGAGCTCGAAGCGGTGGTCGGGACCCTGCCGGAGCGCGACGGTTCGGCGGACCCCGCCTGCCATCGCGACCGCGACCGGGTAGGAGTCGTAGTACGGCTCGATGAGCACGACCTCGTCACCGGGCTCGACCAGGGCGAGCATCGCGGCGGTCAGCGCCTCGGTGGCGCCGACGGTGACCAGCACCTCGTCCTCGGGCCGGTGCTCGATGCCGTAGCGCGCGGCGCGGTGCTCGGAGATCGCGGCGCGCAGCTCCGGCTCACCAGCGCCCGGCGGGTACTGGTTCACGCCGTTGGCGATCGCCTCCTGCGCGACTCGCAGCATGCCCTCGGGGCCATCGGTGTCCGGGAAGCCCTGGCCGAGGTTGACCGCGCCGGTGCGGCGGGCCAGCTCGGTGATCTCGGCGAAGATCGTCGAGGTGAACGGGCGCAACCGGGTGGTGAGGGCTGGAGTACGCACGTCTGCCGAGAGTAGTCGAAACGCGCGGCGGTGTGCGGGTCCAGCCGGTCGCTGTCCAGGACGTGGAACGCCGGAGGCGCGCGCAGTGCTGCGGCCCGGCTCTGACCAGGCGGTTCCCACCCTGCCCGGCGCGCCCGGAAAACGGTCGGAACGGGCACGTCGAGGTGTGATTCCGCAGGTGTTCTGCCCGCCGACGGAGTGAGCACTCGGCGAGCACTGCCACAATCGGTGTGTGCAGCCCACATCGGTTTCCGACACTGACAAGCGCCGGCGCCTGCGGCGGATGAAGGCGGTCGCAGGCGGGCTCCTGGTGCTAGCGGCCCTGATCTACGTCTTCGCCCGCTGGCAGGAGAGCACCGGCGCGGCGTGGGCGGGCTACGTGCGGGCCGCCGCGGAGGCGGGCATGGTCGGTGCGCTGGCGGACTGGTTCGCGGTCACCGCGCTGTTCCGGCGACCGCTCGGGCTGCCGATCCCGCACACCGCGATCATCCCGACCCGCAAGGACGTGATCGGCCGCAGCCTCGGCGACTTCGTGGGCACGAACTTCCTGTCCGAGCAGGTGGTGCGGGACAAGCTGCGCCGGGCCGAGATCAGCCGCCGGCTGGGCGGCTGGCTCGACGACGAGGAGCACGCGGAGCGCGTGACCTCCGAGCTGGCCACGGCCGTGCGCGGTGCCGTGCAGGTGCTGCGGGACGACGACGTGCAGGCCGTGCTGGAGCAGGCGGTCGTGCGCAAGGTGCTCGCGCAGCCGTTCGGGCCGCCGCTCGGGCGGATCCTGGGCCAGGTCTTCGCCGACGGTTCGCACCACAAGCTGGTGGACCTGGTCTGCGATCGCGCCTACGACTGGGTGCGCGACAACCACGACACGGTGCTGCGCGTGGTGAGCCAGCGCGCGCCGTCCTGGTCGCCGAAGTTCTTCGACGCCATGGTGGCGGACAAGATCTACGCCGAGGTGCTGTCCTTCGCCTGGGCGGTCAAGACCGACCCCGAGCACCCGATGCGCAAGGCCGTCGACCGCTTCCTGGTCGAGTTCGCCGACGACCTGCAGAACGACCCGAAGACGATGGCCAAGGCCGAGCAGATCCAGCAGCAGGTGCTGGAGCACCCCGAGGTGCAGAACCTGGTCGCCTCGGCCTGGGGCACGGCGAAGAAGATGCTGCTCGACGCGGCCGAGGACCCGTCCAGCGAACTGCGCGTCCGGGTCCGCGACGGCCTGCGCTCGCTGGGCCGCAGGCTCGTCGAGGAGCCGGAGCTGCAGGCCAAGGTGAACGGCTGGATGGAGAGCGCCACGGTCTACGTGGTGTCCAACTACCGCGACGAGCTGACCACGCTGATCACCGACACGGTGGAGCGCTGGGACGCCGGCGAGACCTCCCGCAAGATCGAGCTGCAGGTCGGCCGGGATCTCCAGTTCATCCGGATCAACGGCACGGTGGTCGGCGCCCTCGCCGGCCTGGCGATCCACAGCGTGTCGCAGCTGTTCTTCTGAGGCCGGTTCAGGCGGTGGTGTGGCGCTCCCGCCAGGAGCGGGCCTTCTCCCGGTTGCCGCACACCCGCATCGAGCACCAGGTCCGGGAGCGGTTGCGGGACCGGTCGTAGAACGCCCACAGGCAGTCGTCGGCCGGGCAGATCTTGATCCGGTCCCAGTGCTCGGTGTGCACCAGCCGGGCGGCCGCCACCAGCACGGTGCCCAGTGCGTCGGTGCCTGCCAGAACGGGTATGCCTCGCTGCAGCCGGACTTGCACCGGCCACGCCGTGGCGAGCTCGGGTGGTCGGGCCCCGTAGGAGACCGCGCTGCGCATGGAGTCGCGGATCTCGCGCGCCGCTTCGACGTCGGGCGCCGCACCCAGTCCGCGGTCCGCGCACCACTGCCGCCACTGATCGTGGTCGTCCAAGGTTTCGGTGCCGTCTTCCGCGTCGCAGGTGTTGAGGAAGGCCAGGACTAGCTCGATGTCGTGGTCGAAGTCGAGTTCGACCGCCTCCAGCGTCGGTGGTCGTACCACTTCCGGAGCGACAGCTCTGCTGCTCACGAACACCATCGTAAGCCAGTAGGGGGTTGTGCCGGGTCTCCGTAACCCGCATAGTGGTCACGCCGGTTAGTAACCTATCAATCAGTTTTGAGGGTTAGGGGTGCGTGATGAATCCGATTCAGATCGAGCCGCAGGACACCGGGCAGACGCTGACCGCCGCGGCGGCCCGCGAAGCGGAGATCGACCGCGCGCTGAGCGAAGGCGGCCGACTTCGGCCACGCTGGCTTGACCAGTTCGCCAACTGGTGGGCGGCGACCACGGCTCCGCTGGGCCCCGGCGCAGCGGTCGACCCGGGCACTCGCCGCGCGACTGCCTGAACCGATCGGAGGAGCGATGACCCAGCTCGACCTCGCGGCGTTCGCCATCGACTGCCCGGATCCACGTGAACTGGCCGACTTCTACGGCCGGCTGCTCGGCTGGCAGGTGGACGAGGAGGCCTCCAACGCGGACTGGGTCGAGCTGGCGAATCCGAACGGCAGCGCGGTGCTGGCCTTCCAGCGCGACCCGGACTACCGCCCGCCGACCTGGCCCAGCGGTGAGGTGCCGCAGATGATGCACCTGGACATCCGGGTGCAAACCATCGCCGAGGGCTACAAGCGGGCGGTCGGGGCGGGCGCGACCCCGCTCCCGCAGCCGCCCGACAAGCAGGACGCGAAGTTCCGCGTCTACGCCGACCCGGTCGGCCACCCGTTCTGCATGTGCGCCATCGACGACTGAAACCGGGCCCTGCCCCGCGAGTCGCGAAGCAGGGCCTGACCTCACCGGGCAGCGGCCACTTCCGGCGCCACTTCGGGTTCGCGCAGCACGACGGCGATCGCCGCGGACAGCAGCGCGCAGATCGCCGCGCAGGTCCACAGCAGGACCTGCCACGAATCCGTGAAGCCGTCGGCGACGAACGCAAAGAACCGCTGCTGCACGTCAGCGGGCAGCGCCGACATCGGGCCGGCCAGATCGCCCGCGTTGACGTCGTTGGCCAGCTCCTCCGGCGTTCCGCGATAGGCGGGCAGCTGCCACAAGCCGCGACCGAGCGACTGCTGCGTCAGGTTGACCAGCGCGGAGCCCGCCGCAGCGATGGCGAGCGCTTCGCTGCCAAGGCGCACCGTGTTGAGCAGCCCCGCAGCCGTGCCCGTCTTTTCCACGTCCACGGCGGCCAGCGCCGCACCGTCGACCAGGCCGAAGTTCAAGCCCAACCCGACGCCGAGCGCGATCAGCGGCCCGGCCAGCTCCGCGACGCCGATCCCGGGGTGGAGCACGGCGGCCAGCCATCCGGTCCCGGCGGTCAGGCAGAGCAGGCTGGCCGCGAACACCGCGCGGGTGGAAACACCCCACCTGATCAGCCGCCCGGCCAGCAGCGGGGCGACCAGGATCGGCAGCGTCATCAGCAGCATCGTGCTGCCGGCCTCCCGGCTGGTCGAGCGGTTCGCCACGAGCAGGTAGTTCGGCAGCAGCGGCAGCAGGATCACGAACGACAGCGTCGCCACCACCGGGATCGAGCACAGCGCCACGAACTTCGCGTTGCGCAGCAGCCCGAGATCGAGCATCGGATCCCGGCGCCGACGCTCCACCAGCGCGAACAGCACCAGGAGCAGTGCTGCCCCGGCCAGGAGCCCCAGCACGCCGGGACTGCCCCAGCCCCACTGCGGTCCTTCGACCACGCCCAGCATGAGCAGGAAGGTGCCGCCGACGAACGCGGCGGTGCCCGGCCAGTCCACGCCGGTCGCCGAGGAACCGCGCGATTCCCGCATCGCCGGGACGGCGCACAGCACCGGCAGCATCAGCAGGGCGTGCGCGGCGAAGAACGACCGCCATCCCGAGGTGTCGGCCAGGACTCCGGCCAGCATCGCTCCGAGCGCCAACCCGCTCCCGGTCGCGATGCCGACGGCGGCGAACGCCCGGGTGCGAGCGGCACCCTCGAAGCTGGTGGCCACCAAAGAGCTGCCGCTGGTCAGCAGCGCGGCGGCACCGGCACCGGCGATCCCGCGCGCGGCGTCGAGCAGGTGGATGTCGGTGGCGACCGCGCTCGCCACCGAAGCCGACGCGAACACCACCGCGCCCACCAGGAACACCCGGCGCCGGCCGATCAGATCGGCCAGCGAGCCGCAGGCGAGCATGAAGCACGCGAAGGTCAGGTTGTAGGCGTGCACCACCCACTGCAGCGCGTCCAGCGAAGCGCCCGTCTCGGCTCCGATGTGCGGCAGCACCACCGCCGACCCGGTCACCGAGGTCGGCAGCACCACCAGGGTCAGCAGCACGGCGGCCAGCGTCGACACCGATCGCGCGGCGTTCATCGCGTCGTCGCGGAGCCGACGAGCCCGCCGTCGACGACGAGGTCCTGGCCGGTGATGTAGGCGGCGTCGTCCGAGGACAGGAACGCCACCGCGGCGGCGACGTCCTCGGCGTGGCCGAGCGAACCGAGGGCCACCTCCGCCGAGTTCCGCGCCTCCGCCCCGTGATCGGTGTTCAGGCTCCGGTACATCTCGGTGTCGATGTAGCCCGGGCTGACGGAGTTGACGCGGATCCCGCGCGGAGCGAGGTCGGCGCCGAGCGTGCGCGCGAGGTTGTGCACCGCGGCCTTGCTCGCGGAGTACACCGAGCCGGTGGCGAGCCCGCGGTGCAGCGTCCAGGACGCGTTGATGACGATCGCGCTGCCGTCCCGCATCAGCGGGAGCGATTTCTGGACGGTGAAGTAGACGCCCTTGAAGTTGACGTCGACGGTCCGGTCGAAGTCGGCTTCGGTGATCTCCGCGCTGGGCTTGAAGATCCCGATCCCGGCGTTGGCGAAGACCGCGTTCAGGCCACCGCGCCAGGTCTCGATGCGGCGCATCAGCTGATCGGTGTCGGCGAGCGAAGCCACGTCCGCGCGCACCGCCAGGACCCGGTCGCCGTCGAGCCCGGCGACCGCCGAGTCGAGCCTTGCCTGGTCGCGGCCGGTGATGGCGACGTACGCGCCTTCGTCGAGCAGGCGGCGCGCGGTGGCCAGACCCATGCCGCTGGTGCCGCCGGTGATCAGGACCGTCTTGTTGGTGAATCGCTGCATGCCGACGATGCTCGGACCGATCGCGCGTTGCCAGGAGTGTCGGCCGAACCTGGGTCTGCCACCACCACCCTGGTCGCCGGTCAGCGGGCGGCGGGTTCGGCGGCCAGGAGTTCGGCGATGCGGGATTCGGCGTCGCTGCCCGGCTGCGGGTTGTGCAGCAGCAGCCGGTGTCCGGGCAGGTCGGGCAGCGGCAGCATGGTGTACTCGAAGATCAGCTCGCCGACCTGCGGGTGGCTGAGCACCTTCGTGCCCTGGGCGTTGCTGCCGATGCGGTGCTCGGCCCAGATCTCGGCGAACGCCGGGCTCACCGCGCACATGTCGGTGGCGAGCCGGTCGAACTCGGGGTCGTCGGCGTAGCGGGCCGCGTCCGCGCGGTACTGGCCGAGCATGGCGCGCGCGGCGTCCTGCCAGTGGCAGATCGCGGACTGGTAGCGGGCGCTGGTGAAGAAGGTGACCAGGCAGTTGTGGTCGTCGGGGCCGTAGCCGAAGACGACCTGGGCGGAGCGGTTGAGCGCCACCAGGTTCCAGTGCCGGTCGATGATGTAGGCGGGCTTGGGCATCCAGCCGTCGATCAGCCGCTGCAGTTCGGGCGGGGCCTGCCGCTGCACCGGTTCGGCCTGCGGCGGGTTGAGCCCCGCGAGCAGGTAGAGGTGCTCGCGCTCGGCGGCGTCCAGCCGCAGCACGCGCGCGATCGCGTCCAGCACCTCGGGGGACACGTTGATGTCCCGGCCCTGTTCGAGCCACGTGTACCAGGACACCCCCACTCCGGCGAGCACCGCGACCTCTTCGCGGCGCAGCCCCGGGGTGCGCCGGGTGCCGCCGACGGGCATGCCGACGTCCGCAGGGGTCAACCGCGCGCGCCGGGAGCGCAGGAAGTCGCGGATCTCGGCGCTGCGCCGCTGCCGTGCCCCTGCGGGAAGCCGGGAGATCTCCATGCCGCCATGCTAGGAAGCCCGTTGGTCGCTGGTCTGCGTGCGTGGTTGCTCGGCGGAACCCGAGCGCTTCCCCCCCCCCGGGGACTGCGGGCATCGCTTCTGGATGACCGAACACACGCCGCTCGTGGTCCCGCGAACGGGTGCAAGCAGAGTGCTTGCAAGAGTTAGCACTCGTGCGTATCGTGGTCGGTGACCGGAGAGGTGCCAGCCCGTGGAACGTGTGGACAAAGCAGTCAACAAGGCCGTGAACCAAGCGGTCAGCGACCTCGGCGGCTACATCCGGACGCAACGCAACAACGCCCAGATCTCGTTGCGGCAGCTGGCGAAGCTAGCCGGTGTGTCGAACCCGTACCTGAGCCAGGTCGAACGCGGGTTGCGCAAGCCGAGCGCGGAGATCCTGCAGCAGATCGCCAAGGGACTGCGGATCTCAGCCGAAGCGCTCTACGTGCAGGCCGGGATCCTGGAGCGCCGCGAGAGCGGGCCGGTGGTCGACGCGATCCTCGCCGACCCCCAGCTCGACGAGCGGCAGAAGCAAGTGCTTCTGGACATCTACGCCTCGTTCCGGCGCGAGCACGACGACCGGCCGGTCGAGGACAGCCAGCAATCCGAGGAGTGACCACCCATGCCGGGTTTCCCGAAGACCGAGGACGTGAACAAGGTGCGCGAGCAGGCCGAGAAGGCGTTCGGCGACGCCGTCGAGCAGGCCCGCACGCCGCTGCTCGCCGCGCTCGGCGCCGGTGACCTCGCCGCGCAGGCCCTGCTGGAGGCGGTCAACAAGGTCCGCAGCCAGCTCAACGAGCGCGCCGAGGCGGCCCGCCAGGAACTGCCCAGCGACCTGGACGAGCTGCGCGGCAAGCTGGACCCGGCCGAGCTGCGCAAGCGCGTCGACGCCTACAGCCAGACGGCCAAGCAGCTCTACGACTTCCTGGCCGAGCGCGGCGAGGAGACCCTGCACCGGCTGCAGGACCAGCCGCAGGTCAAGAAGGTGTGGAGCCAGGTCGGCAGCGCGCAGGACAAGGTCGAGGAGACGGTGGACGAGGTCCGCGACCTGGCCGACGACGTCCTGGGCAAGGTCAGCCGCCCGTTCACCAAGGCCGAAGAAACCCCGGCCGAGGAAACCCCGGCCGAGGAAGCCCCGGCCGAGGAAGCCCCGGCCGAGAAGGCCGAGAGCGCGGAGGAGCCCAAGCCCGCCGCGACCCGCAAGCCGACGGCCAAGTCGACCGCGAAGAGCACGACGAAGCCGGCGGCGAAGAAGACCACCAAGCCCAGCGACAGCTGAGCCCCTCCCGTCCCGCAATTTCAATTGAAATCGGACGTCCGATTTCAATTGAAATTGCACGCCCTCCGGTGTGTCGTCGTCCGACATGCCGGAGGGTTCGCAGGTTCCACTGAAATCGCCCAGTCGAGGTCGGTACCGGATGGTCGCCCCGATCGGTGCGGGTGAGGTCGTGGGCCCGTGGACGTGCTCACCGCGCACGACCACCGGTGACCGTCGGTGGGTGCCCGCGTGGACGCCCGGCACGTAAGGTGGAGGCGTGGATTTCACCGGCTTGGCTCTGTACCAGTGGATCTTGGTGGCGATCTGGATCGTGTGCATCCCGGTCGGGGTCTTCGCGTTCGTGCACGCCGCGCTGCAGCGTCCTGACGCGTTCACCGCCGTGGACAAGCTGAGCAAGACGAAGTGGCTGCTCATCACGGGTGCCGCCGCGGTGCTGCTGATCCTGGACCAGCGCGGGCCCTACGGGATCATCTGGATCGCCGGGCTGATCGCCTCGCTGGTCTACATCGTCGACGTGCGCCCGAAGGTGCGGGAGATCCAGGGGCGGTCCTGGTAGTGCTGTCCCGCTGGACGACGCACGGCCGCGGTGGGCCGGTGACGCTGGTCGTGCACGGTTTGGGCGCGACCGAGGGCGAGGCCCGCATCCCGTCGTCCGGACTGCCGGGCACCCGCGTCGTCGTCACGCTGCCGGGGCACGGCAAGGCCCCGGACGCTCCGCCCGGTTACTGGAACTACGCGACGATCGCCGCGGACGTCCTCGCGATCGCCGACGAGGTGGGAGCGACGCGTGCGGTCGGTGTTTCGCTGGGTGCGGGCGCGCTGACCCGCATCGCCGCCGAGCACCCGGACCGGTTCGAGCGGCTGGCACTGCTGCTCCCGGCCGCCTTGGACCGGCCCCGCGACGTCGCGGCGACCTGGTCCTTCGAACGCCTCGCCGACGCGGTCGGTGATCCGGAGGAGCTGCGGAAACTCGTCGCGGCGGATCTCCCGGCAGGCGCCGAGGTCGGGGACTACGCCGAGCAGCGCGCGGCCGCGTTGATGCGCCTCGAAGACGCCCTCCGCGAACTCCCCGAGCAAGCACCGCTCGCCGACGCGGCCCCGCTGGGCTCCGTGGGCTCGGACGTGCTCGTCGTCGGCGCCACCGACGACCCGCTGCACCCGGCGGAGGTGGCCAAGGCGGTGGCCGCCGCCTTCGCCCGCGCGCGGCTGGAGATCTTCCCCTCGCCCGCGCCCATGCTCACGCACCGCCGCGAGCTGCGCGGACTCCTGGTGGACTTCCTGGGCTGAGCCACTCCACCGGTGGCCGGCGGCGGTTCGTATTGTCGTGTCATGGGTGCTGATTGGGCTTTGGCCGCAGGAACGCTGGACGTGACATCGGCGCTTGAGCGCCTCGACCTGCTTGCCGACCCGGTGGCGACGTCGGTCCGGCAGCTCGACGACGCGCGCATCGGCGCGACCGAGATCGACCCGGACCTGGCGGACACCGCGGCGTTCTGCGAGAAGTACGGCTCACCGCTGGAGCTGTCGGCGAACTGCGTGGTCGTCGCGGGCAAGCGCGCGGGCGAGGTCCGCTACGCGGCGTGCGTGGTCCTGGCGACGACCCGCGCCGACGTCAACGGCGTGGTCAAGCGCCGCCTGGACGTCCGCAAGGCGTCCTTCGCCCCGATGGACGACGCGGTCGAGCTGACCAGCATGGAGTACGGCGGCATCACCCCGTTCGGCCTCCCGGCGGACTGGCCGATCCTGATCGACCCGGAGGTGGCGAAGGCTCCGGCGCTGGTGGTCGGCAGCGGCGTCCGCCGCAGCAAGCTGATCGCCCCGGGCGAGGCCCTGACCAACCTCCCGAACGCAGAAGTCCTGGAAGGCCTCGGCCGCTGAAGTCGGGAGTGCGCAGCCGGGCCGGAACCCGGCTGCGCGCTCAGCTTCGAGTCCCGCATCCCCACGACCTGCTCGCCGCAGTTGCCGGAGCCGCAGAGGTATCGGTCCGAAGTGGACTGAGTTCGGGCGGCTCCTGGTCGTGCGGGGAAGGTTTCGCGCGAAAACCCGTGGCGCGGCTTCGTTTTCGCGACCGATCGCCACCGGGAAGGCTATGCGTTGGCGGCCTCCCGGGCGTCGGTGATCATGTCGTCGAGGATCGCTCGGGAGGCCAGCAGATCGTCGATCATGCCGTTGATCCGCTCCCGCTCCTCGCAGAGATCAGCGACGACTTCGGTCGTCGGCTTGGAATGCCCGCCGAAGACGCACGGGAAGATCTCGGCCATCTTCGCGCTCGGCACACCAGCGCTGATCAGCCGCTGCACCAGGACGACCTTGTCCACATCGGACGCGGCGTACTCCCGGTGGCCGCCCGGGGTGCGGGTGGCGGAGAGCAGGCCCTGCTGCTCGTAGTAGCGGAGCGCGCGCACGCTGGCCCCGGTGCGCCGGGACAGTTCACCGATCCGCATCGTGTGCTCCATCACCTTCGGTTGAACCTGACACGCGCGTCAGATTCTACCGTGATCGGCATGACGAACTCGCTGCTCAAGCCGTACGAACCGATGTCGCTGCCGAACCGGATCGTGATGGCCCCGATGACCAGGTTCCGGGGCGATGAACAGGGCGTTCCCCAGCCGTTCGTGGCGGAGTACTACGCGCAGCGCGCGGGCGCCGGGCTGATCGTGACCGAGGGGATCTGGCCGAGCGTGCAGGGGCAAGGCGCCTTGCGCGGGCCAGGCCTGGTCTCGCCGGAACAGGTCGTGGGCTGGCGCGCGATCACCGGCGCCGTTCACGCCGCGGAAGGACGGATCTTCGCGCAGCTCATGCACGCCGGGCGGCTGACCGTTCCGGACAACAACCTCGGCGGGTTGCACCCGATCGCGCCTTCGCCGGTGCCTGCGGACATCGAGCTGCACACCGCCAGCGGCAAGGTGCGCGCACTGGTCCCGCGCGAGATGACCACGGCGGACATCGCGCAGGCGATCGACGAGCACGTGGCTTCGGCGCGGCGGGCGATCGACGCGGGCTTCGACGGGGTCGAGCTGCACGGCGCCAACGGCTACCTGCTGCACCAGTTCCTCGCCGACAACACCAACGTCCGCGGCGACCGGTACGGCGGCGCCGGGCGCATCCGGTTCGCCGTCGAGGTGGTCGAGGCGGTGGCAGGTGCGATCGGCGCGGGCCGGGTCGGAATCCGCCTGTCGCCGGGGAATCCGCTCACCGGGCTCGTCGAAGCCGATCCGGCGCCGGTGTACCGGGAGCTGGTCGGCGCCCTGGAACCGCTGGGCCTCGCGTATCTGCACCTGACCGACAACAGCCGCTACCGGGCGCTGCGCGACATCCGTCCACGTTGGACCGGAACGCTGATCGGCAACACCGGTTTCGGGCATCCGACGACGGCGGAGTCCGGCGCGGCGCTGATCGAAGAGCAGGGCGCTGACCTGGTCTCCTTCGGCCGGCTGTTCATCTCCAACCCGGATCTGCCGCAGCGCTTCGCCGCCGGAGCCCCGCTGGCCGAGGTCGAGGAGGGCACCCTCTACACCCACGGCCCGCAGGGCTACGTCGACTACCCGGCCGCGACCTGATCGGCGGGTCAGAACACCACGGTGCGGCGGTTGTGGACCAGGACGCGGTCTTCGAGGTGGGCGCGGAGGCCTCGGGCCAGCACCAGCTTCTCGATGTCGCGGCCCTTGCGGACCATGTCCGCCACGTCGTCGGTGTGGTCCACGCGGATCACGTCCTGCTCGACGATCGGGCCGGCGTCCAGCTCCGCCGTCACGTAGTGGCAGGTGGCGCCGATCAGCTTCACGCCGCGGTCGTAGGCCTGGTGGTAGGGCCGGGCGCCGGCGAACGACGGCAGGAAGCTGTGGTGGATGTTCAGCGCGCGGCCCGCCCACTCCTCGCACAGCTCGGGCGGCAGGATCTGCATGAAGCGGGCCAGCACGATCGCATCCGGGTCGTGCTCGTCCACCAGCTTCTGGACCTGGCTGAAGGCATCCGCCTTCTCCTCCGGGGTCTTGCCGAAGGGCACGTGGTGGAACGGGATGCCGTGCGCTTCGGTGATCGGGCCGAGGTTCGGGTGGTTGCCGATCACCGCGCGCAGGTCCACCTCCAGCTCGCCGGAGCTGATCCGGCCGAGCAGGTCGTGCAGGCAGTGGCCGTCCTTGGACACCAGGGCCACCACCCGGCGGCGCTCGCCGGTGTCCGAGACGCGCCAGCTGCTCTCACCGCCGAACTCCTCGGCCACGGCGGCGAACCGCTCGCGCAGCTCGTCGATGCCGAACGGCAGCGAGTCGGCGCGGACCTCCTGCCGGGTGAAGAACCAGCCGGTCTCGAGATCGGTGTGGTAGCCGGCCTCGACGATCCAACCGCCGAAATCGGCGAGGAAGGTCGAAATCCGGGCCACGATGCCGGTCCGGTCAGGGCAGCCGAAGCTGATCACGAAACGCCGCTCGGGAGTGCTCACGATCAGTCATTATCCCAGGTGGCGGAGGCTCTGCAGCTCAGGGGCGACCCTGTCGTGACGTCCGCGACAAGGCCCCGGGAGCAACCCGCCACGCCGTCCGGTCGCCCCAACGGCCGCCTCGCTTCACCCGGGCCCTGGTCGATTTCGCGCGAAATCGGCGTTCACCCGGGTGACGGTCGATTGCGCGCGAAATCGACCAGCCGACCGCTGGACTGGTGTTTGCGCAGGTGGGGCCCTGGTTGTGCTTCGGTGCGGAATCACCGGAAAGTGATCACCGGGTTTGGACAGCGGGTGCGTCTCGGGTGGCGGCTCGGTGCTCGGTGGGGCGGATGCCGAGCGTGCGCTTGAAGGCGACGCTGAGGGCGTAGGCGTTGGAGTAGCCGACCTGGTGGGCGATGGCGTCGACCGTTGCGTCGGTTCGCGCCAGCCGGTCGGCGGCTTGGGCGATGCGCCATTCCGCGAGGTAGGTCATCGGCGGCTGGCCGACGAGCTCGCGGAACCGCTCCGCGAACGTCGCCCGCGCCAGGCCCGCTTCGGCGGCCAGCTTCGCCACCGTCCACGGCTGTGCCGGGTTCTCGTGGACGAGGCGCAGGGCCCGGCCGACGTGCGGGTCCTGGTGAGCCCGGTACCAGGCCGGGGCGCCGGAGTCCGCGCGGTCGAACCACTCCCGCAGGGTGGCGACCAGGCGCAGGTCGAGCAGCCGGTCCAGCATCGCCTGGCGGCCCGGCTTGTCCTGCTGGATCTCGTCGACGATCAGGTCCAGGGTCGGGCAGTCGGCCGCGGCGGCCGGCAGCAGGGCGATCGGCGGCAGCGCGGCCAGCACTCGCTGCGAAACGCTGCCCCGCACCTGGTAAGTGCCGGTGAGCAGCACCGTCGGCCCGCTGATCTCGCCGCGCATGCCCTGGTGCGCGCACCTGTCGCGCCCCGCGGTCGTCGGGCCGTCGGAGACCGAGAATGGTCCTCGCACGATGGCCTCGTCGTGCAGCCCGAGCCGGACGGCGTGACGCAACCCGACCACAAGAAACCGCGAAACGTGAGATTCAGTCGGACGCGACCACCACTGTGAATCGCGGAGAGGCGGGACAGCGCACTGGCCTCGCCTTCCTGCTGCTGCCCACGCTGCTGCTGGCCGTCGACCTCGGAGTGCTGTGGATGGCGGTCCCGCAGCTATCCGCGGATCTGGGCCCGACCAGCACCGAACTGCTGTGGATCAACGACAGCTACGGCTTCGCGATGGCCTGCCTGCTGGTGCTCGGCGGGAACATCGGCGACCGGTTCGGCCGTCGCCGCCTGCTGATGATCGGTCTGGCCGTGTTCACCGCCGCCTCGCTGCTCGCCGCCTACGCGTGGAGCCCGGCGGTGCTGATCGTGGCCCGAGTGATGCTCGGAACCTCCAGCGCGGCCATCATCCCGTCCACGCTGGCCTTGATCTCCGGGATGTTCCCGGACACCCGGCGCCGGGCCAGGGCCATCGCGCTGTGGGTGACCACGTTGTCCACCGGGATCGCGCTGGGACCGGTGCTCAGCGGCGTGCTGCTGGCGCACTTCTGGTGGGGCTCGGTGTTCCTGGTCGGAGTGCCGGTCCTGGTGGTCGCGCTGATCGGATGCCCGGCCACGGTCCCCGAGCTCGCCGATCCCGACGCGACGCCGCTGGACCTCGGCCTGTTCCGCGACAGGACCTTCGTCGCCGCGCCGCTGCTGCTGTTCACCGGGTTGGCCGCGATGAACGGCGTGGAGTACCTGATGCCCCAGTACCTCCAGCTCGTCGGCGGCGTGGCGTCGCTGGAAGCGGGACTGCTGATGGTGCTGCCCGCCGTCGGGCTGGCGCTCGGATCGCAGCTGACGCCGCTGCTGGCCCGCCGCGCGGGACCGGCCCGCGTGATCGCCGCGGGTGCGGTGGTCGCGATCGCCGGGTTCGCGCTGATCGCCACCTCGCCGGGAGTCGCGACGGTGACCGCGGGCACGACCGTGATGATGCTGGGGCTCGCGCCGATCACCGTGCTGGGGACGAACATCGCGGTGAGCGCCGCCGCTCCGGAGAAGGCCGGGCAGGCCTCCGCGATCGGGCAGACCAGCTACGAACTCGGCCTGGCCTTCGGCATCGCCGCCACCGGCAGCCTCGTTTCGGCGGTGTACCGCGACCACGTGCGGACCTCCGCGCCGGAGGGCGTCCCGTCGGACGTGGTCGCCGAGGTCGCGGGAAACCTGGGCGGCGGCGCGGCGGTTCCGGCGCTGGCGGACGTGGCGCGTGCGGGATTCACCTCCGGCTTGCAGGTGGCGGCGATCGTCAGCGGTTGCCTCGCCGGGCTGCTGGCGGTGTTCGCGCTGGTGCTGCTCAAGCGGTCGCGGACCGAGCAGCGCGAGGCCGAGCCGGTCGGCTGACTCAGCGGCCGGCGATCAGGTCGGCCAGCGCGGTGTCACCTGTGACCACGGCCGTGCTCGGGCGGCCCCAGACCCGCCGGTACACCGCGTCGGCCGTGCCGGCGATCGTCGCGTCGGCCTCCAGCGCGGTGCCGCTCGCCGGTCCGGCCTGCGGCGGTTCGCCCGGCCGGAACTCCACCAGCCACGCCCTGCCCGCGTCCGGTGCGTGCACGAGCACCTCGCCCTCGATCTCGGAGCCGGACCAGTCGCCGAGCGGGAGCAGCGAGACGAGGAACTCGTCGATGCCGTCGGCGGCCAGCTCCGGGTCGAAGATCAGCTCGTGCACGTGGTCCGGGCCCAGTCCGGCGAGGGCGTGTTCGGCGTCCAGGCGGTGGATCGCCGTCTCGTGCGTTGCCCGCCGGAGCCAGGTGCGCGGTGTGCCGCCGGGGTGGAACCACCGCACCGGCCGATCCGGATCCACTGTGGACAACGAGTGCCGCAGGTCGGCCAGCCGCTCGTCCCACCAGGTCAGCACGTCGTCGAAATCGGCCGGTGGACGCGGCACTTCGGGTCGGGGACTGCCCGGTTCCAGGTGCAGCGAGCGCTCGATCCTGACGTACGCCTGCGCCAGGTGCTGCACCAGCTGCCGGACGTCCCAGCCCGGGCAGGTCGAGACCTCGGTGTTCGGCCCGGCCTGGAGCGCGGCGCTGCGGAAGGCCACGGCCTGGTCGTGAAAAGCGTGCTGCAGGAACTCGCTCGCCATGCCCCCACCCTAGGCCCGCAAGCCCTCCGCGGGCCCTGCCGAAGACACGATTTCAATGGAAATCGGAGACCTGATTTCCATTGAAATCGCGCGGGTCGTCCCCAGGCTCCGGTGTGTCGGGACCCGACACGCCGACGGTGCGCAACTTCCATTGAAATCGGACGTCTGATTTCCATTGAAATCGCGTGGAGGTCGGGGAGCGCGGAGTCAGCGGTCGGGCGCGACGGTGGACCAGGGCACGGTCAGCTCGCCGAGGCGCCAGCGGCGGTGCCGGTCCAGGACCGGCCAGCCGCGGTCGGCGAACAACCGCACCGCGTGCGCCCAGCGGGCCCGGGGGCCGAACGGGGCCATCGGCGCCGCCGTCGCCCAGCAGGCGTCGAGCTCCGCGAGCATCGCGTGCACCTTCTCGCCCGGCACGTTGCGGTGGATCAGCGTCTTGGGCAGTCGTTCGGCCAGGTCGGAGGGCTTCTCCAGGTCCGAGGGCAGGCAGGCCATGGTGAAGGTCAGCGGCCCGCCGCGGTCCAGCACCACCCAGCAGCAGCGGCGCCCGATCTCATCGCAGGTGCCCTCCACCAGCAGCCCGTCCGGGCCCAGCCGGGCGCACAGCTCGTCCCAGTACTTCCACGCCTCCGCCTCGGAGTACTGCCGGAGCACGTTGAACGCGCGCACCAGCGCCGGGCCGGGGAAGTCGCGGACCCCGGCGGCCAGCCCGGCCAGCTCGAAGCCGCCGCGGCGGAACTCCAGCGCGGGCGGATCGGCCACCGCCTTGCCCGCCGCGACCCGGTCCGGGTCGATCTCCAGGCCGACCACCCGCAGCGCCGGGTGCAGCGGGCGCAGCCGATCGGCCAGTTCCACGGTGGTCACCGGCGTCGCGCCGTAGCCGAGGTCGATCACCACCGGTTCCGCCGCGTCCCGCACCGCGCCCGCGACCCACGGCGTGCCGAGGATCCAGCGGTCGACGCGGCGCAGCCGGTTCGGGTTCGTCGTGCCCCTGGTGGGCATGCCCAGAGCGCGGGCCCGGCCGGCGGCCAGCCGCGGTGCCCGCTTCTTCGGGACCGACGTCATGCCCGGCGGGCCAGCCATTCGGCGGTGAAGCGCTCCTCGGCGCTGAGCAGCTTCTGCACCTGGTCGGCGACGAGGTCCTCCATCTTGCCGCCCACGAACGGCACGTTGACCCGCACGCTGCCCGCCACCACGAACTCGCTGTCGGCCGATTCGGCCACGTCGCGCAGCCACATCGAGCCGGTGATGGTGCACGGCGCCCCGGCGATCTCGGCGGCGATCTCGCCGGTGTAGTGCCCGTCCTCCTCGCGCCGCCACGACTCGCTGCGGTCGATCGTCAGATCGCTGCCGACCATGGTGCGCGCCACCGAGGGCAGCGAGTCGGCGGGCACCGAGTGGCGGATCTGGAACCGCGCGCCGTCGTCGGTCGCCACGTGCTGCACCAGCTCGGCGTTGGTGCCGCCGAGCTCCTCCAAGCGGTCGTTGAGGTAGTCGATGTCGATCAGCGCCTCGTACAACCGGACCGCGGGCCACTCGGAGGTGCTTCGGTGCTCGATGCGGCGTGCCATGCAGCGGAGGTTACCTTTGGCAACCGTGAACCCCTCCATGTCCGGTGCCGAAGAAGTGCGCGGCGACACAGCGCTGCCCGGCGAGCGCACCGGTGTCCCGCTGGCCGACCACACCACCCTGCGGCTGGGCGGCCCGGCTGCCGGTCTGGTGGTCGCGACCCGGCCCGACGAGATCACCGACGCGGTGCGCGCGGCCGACGCGGGCGGGCACCGCCTGCTGGTGCTGGGCGGAGGGTCGAACGTCGTGGTGGCCGACGAGGGGTTCGACGGCCACGTGGTGCGCATCGCCACCAAGGGCCGCCAGTACGACAGCGTCGGCGACGGGCTGGTGCAGCTGACCGCGGAGGCGGGCGAGGACTGGGACGAGGTCGTCGCCGACACCGCGCGCCAAGGCCTGGGCGGGCTGGAGTGCCTGTCCGGCATCCCCGGCCTGACCGGCGCGACGCCGGTGCAGAACGTCGGCGCGTACGGCGTGGAGGTCTCGGAGCTGCTGGTCTCGGTCGATCTGCTCGACCGGCGCACCGGCCAGGTCCGCACCGTCCCGGCCGGTGAGCTGGGACTGACCTACCGCAACAGCGTCCTCAAGCACAGCGACGCCGCCGTGGTGCTGCGCGTCCGGTTCATGCTGCGCGACGACGACCGCTCGGCGCCGATCCGGTACGGCGAGCTGGCCCGCGCGCTCGACGTCGAGCCGGGCACCCAGGTTGACGTGGCGAGCGCGCGCGAGGCCGTGCTGGCGCTGCGGCGCGGCAAGGGCATGGTGCTCGACCCGGCCGACCACGACACCTGGAGCGCCGGCTCGTTCTTCACCAACCCGATCGTCGGCGAGGCCGAGCTGCCCGAGGTGCTGGCGCGCATCACCGCGCGCGTCGGCACCGACCAGCGGATCCCGCAGTACCCGGCCGACGGCGGGGTCAAGCTGTCCGCGGCGTGGCTCATCGAGCGCGCCGGGTTCGCCAAGGGCCACCGGGGGCCGGGCGGCCGGGCGGGACTGTCCACCAAGCACACCCTCGCGCTGACCAACCGCGGCGGCGCCACCACCTCGGACCTGCTCATTCTTGCGCGTGAAGTTCGGGATGGAGTACGCGTGGCCTTCGGCGTTTCGCTGGCACCCGAGCCCGTCTTGGTGGACTGTTCGCTGTAGCAGCCGAAGAGCCGAACGGCCGTAAGAGTGACTCTTCGTGACTGATGCGTAACCCTGAGTGTTAAATGGTGTAGGTGGAGGGGGCCACCATGCTGAGCATCAGGGAGCTTAGGGATCGGGCCGTGATACGCCCGATCAAACGGGCCGTCGAGGATCAGCTGCTCGACCTGCCCGGAGTGACGGCTGTCGACATCGGCGCGCAGCACCGCGCCGGACGCAGCACCGGCCAACAGGTCATCGTGGTGTCGGTGGTGCGCAAGACGCCGCGCGAGCAGCTGAAACCCGGTGCCTGCGTGCCCGCGGACGTCTTCGGCATCCCGACCGACGTCATCGAGGAGCAGCCGGTCCTGCAGCACATCCACTGCGCCGAGAACGAGCCGCTGACGCCGCGACCGCGGCGCGCCGAGCGGCCCGGGGTGATCTCCGGCGGCAGCGGGATCGCGCCGTGCCGCGCCGTCCACCTCGTGCCACCGGAGGTCGCGGCGGCCGGTCCGCACCGGCGGATCGGCACGCTGGGCGCGCTGGTGACCGGTGCCGCGCCGATGGTGGTCCCGATGGGCCTGACCACGTTCGACGTGGGCTGCCTGGACGACGGCTGGTCGGTGGGCGACCGAATGCTCGACCCGGAGGGCGGGCGGGTGCACGCCGAGCTCGCGCGGGCCGCGCTGTCCGGTCGGGTGGACGCGGCGGCGGTCGCTTTAGCGCCGGGGTCGGCGACGACCTGCGTGGTCGAGGGCATCGGCCCGATCACCGGGCCCGCGACGGCCTACCCGGGCGAGCGGGTGCGCAAGCACGGCTTCGGCACCGCGGTGACCGTCGGCGTCGTGACCTCGGTCGACGCGACGCTTCGGATCGACCACGGCGAAGCCCTCGGTGTCCGCATCCTGCGCGAGCAGATCCGCGTGGTGGGTCCGGAGGCGCGCTTCTGCGGGCCCGGCGACGCCGGTGCGGCCGTGCTCGGCCCGGGCGGTCGGGTGGTCGGCCTGCACGTCGCGGGCAGCTGCGACGGAGCGGTCGGCTTCGCCAGCCCCATCGCGGACGTCCTGGCGGAACTGGACGTGGAGCTCTGCATCGAGCCCCAGCGCATCCACGCCTGACGGTTCGTGCTCGTTCTGCGTGGCGGTGCCGGTGGCGGAACCTCAGCTCGTGCCGTTGTGCGCTGCTCCTCGCGGTGCGGCCCGATCGCCTGGCCGAAAGAGCGCTCCGGGGCGCTGCGACGCTCCGGAGCGCTCACGGCGTTCTCGTCACTCGTGGCGGTGCATCCGGGTCGCGGAGTGCTGGTCGCGGGGCTTGACCTCGATGAAGTCGAGGTTCACGTGCGGCGGGCGGGTCACCGCGAAGGTGATGACGTCGGCGATGTCGTCGGCGGTCAGCGGGGTGATGCCGCGGTACACGGCCGCCGCGCGCTCCTTGTCGCCGGCGAAGCGCACCTCGGAGAACTCCGTCTCCACCGCGCCCGGCGCGATCTCGGTGAACCGCACCGGCTCGCCCAGGTGCTCACCGCGCAGCGTGCGGTGCAGCGCGCCCTGCGCGTGCTTGGCCGAGGTGTAGCCGCCGCCGTTGTCGTAGACGCCGGTCGCCGCCACCGAGGTCACCGTCACCACGTGGCCGTCGCCGGAGGCCACCAGCTTCGGCAGCAGCGCGCGGGTGACGCGCAGCGTGCCGAGCACGTTGGTCTCCCACATCCAGCGCCAGTCGTCCTCGACCGCGTCGGCGATCTTGGCCAGGCCCTTGGCGCCGCCGGCGTTGTTGATCAGCACGTGGCACTCGGGCACTTCCGCGACGAACGCGTCCACCGATTCCTGGTCGGTGACGTCCAGCGGCAGCGCCTTGCCGCCGATCTCCTCGGCCAGCGCGGTCAACCGGTCGGTCCGCCGCGCGCCCAGGACGACGGTGAATCCCGCCGCGGCGAGCTGCCGCGCGGTGGCGGCGCCGATGCCGGAACTCGCCCCGGTGACCACGGCCCAGCGACCTGCAGAACTTGTGCTCACGTCTACGTCCTCCCGCCGGTTTCGGGTTGCCCCCACCATCCGATCACGTCACCGGGAGGGCCTCGCCATCACCCGATCGATGTGACAGGACACACTGGGAGGGCAATGCGCCTCGCCGGGCTCCAGGCGTATTTGTGAATGAGGGTCATTTTTCGCCCGCTGTCCGCCGAATTCGGCAAAGCGGACAGCGAGGTCGCAATTTCTCGGAAGGGAATCGAAGGTGAGTTCCAAGCTGCGGCTGCTGTGGACTGCGCTCGCGGCGGTGCTGCTGATCTCCGGCTGCGGGACGTCCGCACCGGAAGACCGGGCGCCCGCCGAACCGGTCGCGAAGGTCTCCTTCGAACCGGGCGCGGGCGCGGCCGAGGTCAACCCGGCGGTGCCGGTCAAGGCGGGCGTCGAGCGCGGCAGGTTCGACTCCGTCCAGCTGACCAACGCCGAGGGCAAGCAGGTGGAGGGGCAGCTCGCGCCGGACGGCAAGAGCTGGCAGGCGACCACGGCCCTCGGCTACGGCAAGACCTACACCTGGTCCGGGCAGGCCACCGGCGAGGACGGCAAGCAGGTCCCGGTGCAGGGCAGCTTCACCACCCTGCAGCCGCAGCGGACCATCCGCGCCACCATCAACCCGACCGACGAGGCCGAGGTCGGCATCGCGATGCCGATCAGCGTCAAGTTCGACGAGCCGGTCCAGGACAAGGCGGCCGTGCAGCGGGCGCTGAACGTGCAGACCTCGGTCCCGGTCGAGGGCGCCTGGGCGTGGCTGTCCGACCGGCAGGTCGACTGGCGGCCGAAGGAGTACTGGCCGGCCAACACGCGGGTCAGCGTCAGCGCCAAGCTCTACGGCCTGGCCTACGGCGGCGGCGCCTACGGCCTGGCCGACCTGACCACCGACTTCGACATCGGCCGGGCGCAGATCGTGAAGGCCGACGTGAACACGCACCGGCTGGTGGTGCTGCGCGACGGCGAGCAGGTGGCCAGCTACGCGGCCAGCTACGGCGAGGAGTACGACCCGGGCCGCAACACGCCCAACGGGACCTTCATCATCATGGAGAAGAACCCGGTGGAGATCATGGACAACCCCCGCTACGGCTACCGCGACGTGCGCAAGACGTGGGCGGCCCGGTTCTCCAACCACGGCGAGTTCATCCACGAGAACCAGGAGAACGCGGCGGCCCTGGGCAAGGTCAACAACTCGCACGGCTGCATCAATCTCAGCGCGGCGGACGCGAAGAAGTACTACGACAGCGCGCTGATCGGCGACCCGGTCGAGGTCTCCGGCTCGGCGAGCAGCATGCCCCCGCAGTACGACGTCTACGACTGGCTCCTCAGCTGGGACCAGTGGCAGGCCAAGTCAGCGGCCTGACGAACCTGCCCGCGCGAGCTGCGCAGGTGGGCTAAGCGTCTCCGGCGTTTGAAGGACAAGGGCTCGACGGCGGTGGTCATCCCGGCCACCGCCGTCGATCTTTCACACGTGTGAGTAGCGCCACCCGGGGCCGGTCGGACGGCGGGTCCTGCGGGGTCTTGGCGGTAGCGTCGAGCGTTGGCCTGGTGTTGCGGGAATGTTTCCCGCCGCGCCGGACGTCGGGTTCCACGTGCGCTCCGTGACCTCGGGGCGTCCCGCTCGCGATGGACAGCAGATGACCTCCAGAACGTTACGCATGCGGCCGCGCCGCGCGGCCGTCTTCTCGTTGCACACCTCGCCGCTGGAACAGCCCGGCACCGGCGATGCCGGGGGCATGAACGTCTACATCGCGCAGACCGCGCGGCAGCTCGCCGAGTTCGGCACCGAGGTCGAGATCTTCACCCGGGCCACCTCCTCGGACGTCCCGCCGATCGCCGAGCTCGCGCCCGGCGTGCTGGTCCGCAACGTCGTCGCCGGGCCCTTCGAAGGCCTGGACAAGAACGAGCTGCCGTCGCAGCTGTGCGCCTTCGCCGCCGGGGCGCTGCGCGTCGAGGCGCGCCACGAGCCCGGTCACTACGACATCGTGCACTCGCACTACTGGCTGTCCGGGCAGGTCGGGTGGCTGGCGCGGGAGCGCTGGGGCGTGCCGCTGGTGCACACCGCGCACACCCTCGCCAAGGTCAAGAACGCCAATCTCGCCGTCGGCGACTCCCCGGAGCCGCGGGTTCGCGTGCTGGGCGAGGAGCAGATCGTCGAGCAGGCCGACGTGCTGGTGGCCAACACCGAGTTCGAGGCCGCCGACCTGGTCGACCGCTACGACGCCGACCCGGCCTCGATCGCGACCATCCCGCCCGGCGTCGACCTGGACGTGTTCACCCCGGGCGACCGCGCGGTCGCGCGCGCCGAGCTGGACCTGCCCATCGACGCCGTCACGCTCGCCTTCGTCGGCCGGATCCAGCCGCTGAAGGCCCCGGACGTGCTGCTGCGGGCCACCGCGGAACTGCTGGCGCGGCACCCGGAGCTGCGCGAACGCCTGGTCGTGCTGGTCGTCGGCGGGCCCTCCGGCAGCGGGCTGGAGCGGCCGCGCGCGCTGCAGGAGCTCGCCGCGGAGCTGGCGATCACCGATGTGGTGCGGTTCCTGCCGCCGCGCTCGGGAGCTGCGCTGGCCGCGGTCTACCGGGCTGCCGACGTCATCGCGGTGCCCAGCTACAACGAGTCGTTCGGGATGGTCGCCCTGGAGGCGCAGGCCTGCGGGACGCCGGTGGTGGCCGCGGCGGTCGGCGGGTTGCCGGTCGCCGTCGACGACGGCGTGTCCGGGCTGCTGGTGGACGGGCACCGCACCGGGCAGTGGGCCGACGCGCTGGGTTCCGTCGTGCGCGATCCGCGGCTGCGGGCCCGGCTGGCGGCAGGCACGACGGCGCACGCGACGCGGTTCTCGTGGCGGAACACCACCGAGGCGCTACTGGACGCCTACGCGCAGGCGAAGATGGCCTTCCACGAGCAACTGCACGTCCGGGAGGTGACCGCGTGAGCCTCGACGAGGTGATCAAGTCCACTTTGGACGAGAACGGGCTGGAGCACCGGCAGGAGGGGCGGGGCCGGTTCTTCGTCACGCTGCCCGGCACCAAGAAGCTGCAGACCAACTGCTGGCTGGTGGTGGCCGAGCACGCGCTGGTCGTCGAGGCCTTCGTGTGCAGGCAGCCCGACGAGGCGCACGCCGAGGTGTACCGGTTCCTGCTGCGCCGCAACGCAAAGCTCTACGGCGTGCACTACACGCTCGACGCCGCGGGCGACATCTACCTGGTCGGCCGGATCGGCCTGCACGCGGTGACCGCCGAGGAGCTGGACCGGGTGCTCGGCCAGGTGCTGGAAGCCGCCGACGGCGACTTCAACGCGCTGCTGGAACTCGGGTTCGCCACCTCCATCCGCCGGGAGTGGGGCTGGCGCGAGTCGCGCGGCGAGTCGCTGGCGAACCTGCAGCCGTTCCGCGCGCTCGTGGAGCGCGACGGCCCGCTCGAACCCGGGCCCGACCAGCAGTAGTGCAACCGGAAGATCGCACCGCTCCGTCCTCGCTTTGTCCGAACCGAGGTGGAGGAGTCGAAGGTGCGATTACGTTGGTCCCTGCTGGCCGTGGTCCTGGCCGGGTTGGTCGCGGGGTGTTCCTCGTCGGTGGAATCCGGTAGCAGCGCGCGCGAACTGGCGCCGCAGCGCAGCTCCGACTACTCGGCAGCGCAGCAGGACTTCTCGAAGGAGCAGCAGGACTTCTCGACCGACCAGCAGCGCGAGGTGATCCGCACCGCGGAGCTGGACGTCGAGGTGGACGACGTCGCCGGCGCGAGCGCGGAGGTGCGCCGCCGGGCCGAGGCGGTCGGCGGCTACCTGGAGCAGGAGACCGGTTACCGGTCGAGCAACACGATGACCCTCCGGATCCCGGCCGCGGAGCTGGACCGGGCGCTGGGCGAGCTGTCCGCGCTGGGGCGCGTGACCTCGCGCAGCCAGCAGGCCGAGGACGTCACCGACCAGCTCGTGGACACCCGCAGCCGGATCGACTCCCAGCAGGCCAGCGTGCAGCGCCTCCGCGAGCTGATGGCCAGGGCGGAGACGGTCACCGACATCGTCTCGATCGAGTCGGAGCTGACCTCGCGCGAAACGGAGCTGGAATCGCTCCAGCGCCGGGAAGCGGCGATGTCCTCGCAGGTGCAGCTGGCGACGGTCACGGTCCGCCTGGAGAGCCAGCCGGTGGTGGCCGATGAGGACACGGGCTTCCTGGCGGGTCTCAGCGCGGGCTGGCGGGCGCTCACCGCGACCGGCGCGGTCATCCTCACGACGCTGGGCGCTGTTCTCCCCTTCGCGGCGGCCCTGGTGGTCCCGGCGTTCGGCCTCCACCTCTGGCTGCGCCGTCGGAAGGCGCTCAAGAAGTCGCTCTGATCCTCGGCTGGACCGCGGGGGCGGCTCGGGAGAGAGGGGGAGTCACGAGCTCGAGCCGCCCCACGCGGGGGTCCCGCCTGACGGGCCGTTGGGCGGGGGGCACCCGGGGCCCGGCGGGCGCGGTCCGATGGGGGATGCGGACCGCGTTGATGCTCTCGCGTGATCGGGGAGTGCGTGGGAGCCGATCAAGGAGAGCTTTGTCAACTTCGCAGAGTCATGCAGCTGCCACAAGGCCGCCACATTACTCCATTAGTGTGATGTTCAAAGCGAAAAGTAACGCAAAGGAATCAAACTGCCTTCGTTTTTCGAACGAAGGTGATGGCCGCCACTTTCGTGTCACGTTGCTGCTGTGATCGGATAACCGTCGAGTGAAGTGAGCAACCAAATTCGCCGGTCACGGCGCGTTCCCGAGCGCTGTTCCCGGCGGCCTCCGCCGGGATTCATCGGCACCGCGCGGCGCGCGCTGAAGGCGGTCGGCGGCCTCCGCGGCGGAACGCCTCGATAGCCTGGGCATATGACTTCGACCCTGGTGCTGCTGCGGCACGGCGAGAGCACGTGGAACGCCGAGAACCTGTTCACCGGCTGGGTGGACGTCCCGCTGTCCGAGAAGGGGGAGGCGGAGGCCGAGCGCGGCGGTGAGCTCCTGCGCGAGGCCGGTGCGCTGCCGGACGTGCTGCACACCTCGCTGCTGCGGCGGGCGATCTCCACGGCGAACATGGCGCTGGACGTGGCCGACCGGCACTGGATCCCGGTGCGCCGCGACTGGCGGCTCAACGAGCGCCACTACGGCGCGCTGCAGGGCAAGAACAAGAAGCAGACCCTGGAGACCTACGGCGAGGAGCAGTTCATGCTCTGGCGCCGCTCCTACGACACGCCGCCGCCGGAGATCGAGCTCGGCAGCGAGTTCAGCCAGGACGCCGACCCGCGCTACGCCGACCTCGGCGCGGACCTGCCGCGCACCGAGTGCCTGAAGGACGTGGTGGTCCGGCTGCTGCCGTACTGGGAGTCGGCGATCGTGCCGGACCTGCGGGCCGGCCGCACCGTGCTGGTCGCCGCGCACGGCAACTCGCTGCGCGCGCTGGTCAAGCACCTCGACGGCATCTCCGACGACGCCATCGCGGGCCTGAACATCCCCACCGGCATCCCGCTGCGCTACGACCTGGACGAGAACTTCAAGCCGGTCAACCCGGGCGGCACCTACCTCGACCCGGAGGCGGCGGAGAAGGCCGCGGCCGCGGTCGCCAACCAGGGCCGCTGACCCCGGAACGCGCCGAGGTGAAGGGCGCCTTCCGCCGACCGACCCGGCGGAAGGCGCCCTTCGCGCTTTCCGATCCGGCTCGGAAGGTGCCCTGCGGTCGTCACTCGGGTGGGGGATGGATGGCGGGAAATCGCCGTGGTGGCGAACGGACTGCTACTGGCGGCCCTGCGGTTCGTGAACTGGTCACCAGCGCCGGGTGAAGTCGAGGTGAAGAAGCCACCGATTCGTGTCACGGGTATCACGGAACGCCCTCGTAGACTGGCCTTTCCCCACCCCGGCGCGCTTACGATGCTCGCGTGACCGCATTGGGCTACACCGCCCTGATCATCGCCGTGCTCCTGGTGGGTGCGGCCGGTGGCTTCGTCATCGCGAGACTCCGGTTCTACGGCCGCGGCAAACCCGAGGGCCCGACCGTCGCGGAGCTGCTCCAGCGGCTGGTGCACACGAGTGCCAGCGGCGTCGTCCTGCTCAACAAGTTCGGCGACGTGGTGCTGCACAACCCCCGGGCCGACGAGCTCGGCGTCATCCGGGACCACCGGGCCGACGCGCGCGCCCGCAAGGCCGCCGAGCAGGCCCTGGCCACCGGTGAAGCCGTTCCCGTCGACCTCTCCCCGCTGACCGAGCGCCCCGCGATGCGCGGTCGCGGCCCGGCCGCGGTGCTCGGCGAGGTCCGCCCGCTGGGCGACGGTTTCGCCGTCGTCGACGCCGCCGACGAGTCCGACTCGGTGCGCCTGGAGGCCACCCGCCGCGACTTCGTCGCCAACGTCAGCCACGAGTTGAAGACCCCGGTCGGGGCGCTCGCGCTGCTCGCGGAGGCGGTCCTGGACGCCGCCGACGATGCTGAAGAGGTGCGGCGGTTCTCCACCAAGATCCTGCACGAGTCGACCAGGCTGGGGACCCTGGTCTCCGAGCTGATCGCGCTGTCCCGCTTGCAGGGCGCCGAGGCGCTGCCCGAGATGACCACGATCAACGTCGACGACGTGGTCGAGGAGGCGCTGGGCCGCTGCCGGCTCGGCGCGGAGTCCGCGGGCATCGAGATCGCCGTCGACGAGCCCACCGGCCACCTGCTGGACGGGGACCGGACGCTGCTGGTCACCGCGCTGAGCAACCTGATCGACAACGCGGTGTCGTACTCGCCGCCGGGCAGCCCGGTGTCGATCAGCCGCCGCCTGTCCGGGGACTTCGTGGAGGTCGCGGTGACCGACCGCGGCATCGGCATCGAGCCGGAGTACCACGAGCGGGTCTTCGAGCGGTTCTTCCGGGTCGACCCGGCCCGCTCGCGCGCCACCGGTGGCACCGGCCTCGGCCTGGCCATCGTCAAGCACGTGGCCGCCAACCACGGTGGCGAGGTCAAGCTGTGGAGCCGCACCGGCACCGGCTCGACCTTCACGCTTCGGGTGCCCAGGCACGGCGCTCGCACGACCGACGGCCAACCGGTCGTCGACGCGGTGGCAACAAAGGACCGCCCCGGCGGAGTCATCCGTTCCGGGAACGAGGGTGCCGACGGCGTCGCAGCCGTCGAAACGGGAGGAGTCCGGTGACCAGGGTGCTGATCGTGGAGGACGAGGAGTCCTTCGCCGACCCGCTCGCTTTCCTGCTGCGCAAGGAGGGCTTCACGGCGGCAGTCGCCGCGAACGGTCCGGAGGCGTTGGACGAGTTCGACCGCAACGGCGCGGACATCGTGCTGCTCGACCTGATGCTGCCCGGCATGAGCGGCACCGACGTGTGCAAGCAGCTGCGCCAGCGCTCCTCGGTGCCGGTGATCATGGTGACGGCGCGGGACAGCGAGATCGACAAGGTCGTGGGCCTGGAGCTGGGCGCCGACGACTACGTGACCAAGCCGTACTCGGCGCGCGAGCTGATCGCGCGGGTGCGCGCGGTGCTGCGCCGCCGCGGCGAGGCCGAGGAGCTGCAGCCGCAGGTGCTGGCCGCCGGGCCGGTGCGGATGGACGTGGAGCGGCACGTGGTGACCGTCGACGGCGAGGACGTCAACCTGCCGTTGAAGGAGTTCGACCTGCTGGAGTACCTGCTGCGCAACGTCGGCCGGGTGCTCACCCGCGGTCAGCTGATCGACCGGGTGTGGGGCGCCGACTACGTCGGCGACACCAAGACGCTGGACGTGCACGTCAAGCGGCTGCGCTCGAAGGTCGAGCCGAACCCGGCCGATCCGCGCTACCTGATCACGGTGCGTGGCCTGGGCTACAAGTTCGAAGCGTGATCCCGCTCGCGTGACCGGGAGCACGACTTGCACCGGCGGAGCAGGTCCGAGGGCTGTTCGAGGCGCTCGGGTGGGCCGTTTGCGGGCCCACCCGACGCCCGGTCGCGTGCGCAGCCGGTAATTTGTCGGTCATGCGCCTAGGGGTGCTCGACGTCGGATCCAACACGGTCCACCTGCTGGTGGTGGACGCGCATCGTGGTGCCCATCCGACCCCGATGACATCGGAGAAGACCGTGCTGCGGCTCGCCGAGCGGATCGGTGCGCACGGCGGTCGTCTCAGCGAGGACGACGCGGCCGAGCTGATCCGCACGGTCGCCGCTGCCCAGGATTCGGCGGTCGCGGCCGGGTGCGAGGAGCTGATGGCCTTCGCGACCTCGGCGATCCGCGACGCGGTCAACGCCGCCGAAGTGCTCGACCGGGTCGAAGCCGAGACCGGCATAGCGCTGGAGGTGCTGCCCGGCGAGGACGAGGCCCGGTTCACCTTCCTCGCCGCGCGCCGCTGGTACGGCTGGTCGGCGGGCAACCTGCTGATGCTCGACATCGGCGGCGGCTCGCTGGAGATGGCGATGGGCATCGACGAGCAGCCCGACCTCGCGGTGTCGCTGCCGCTGGGCGCCGGGCGGATGGCCCGCACGATGCTGCACGACCCGCCCGGTCAGGACGAGGTCAAGAAGCTCCGCGAATGGCTCCAGGGACAGCTCGCGCCCACCGCCAAGCGGTTCCGCAAGCTCGGCAAGCCGGATCGCGCGGTGGCCAGCTCCAAGACGTTCCGGTCGCTGGCCAGGCTGACCGGCGCCGCACCGGCCTCGGCCGGGCCCCGGGCGCCGCGCACGCTCACCGAGACCGGCCTGCGCCAGCTGATCGCGTTCATCTCCCGCATGTCCTCGCCGGACCTGGCCGCCCTCGACGGGGTCAGCGCCGCGCGGGCGCACCAGCTCGTCGGCGGTGCGCTGGTGGCGGAGGCCACCATGAAGGCGCTCGGGGTGAAGGAACTCGACATCTGCCCGTGGGCGTTGCGTGAAGGGGTGATCCTGCGGCGGCTGGACCACACCAACGGAGACAGTCACACTGCCATCCAGGACCGAGCGGCGTTGCGGCTCGCCGGGCCTGATGAGGACGGAACTGGACGCCGGACGGAGCACGGGGCACGGTGGGAGCGATGAATCGGGACAGCGGGGCCGATCAGCCCACCCAGCGCACCGTCGCGGAGCTGCTGGCTGAGTACGGCAACAGCGGGCAGAAGAGCAGCCGCCGGCGGCGCAGGCGCGCCGAGGACCCGAGCGAGACCGCACCGCAGGCGATCATCGAGCGGGTGCTGTCGGACAGCGGTCAGATGCGCGCCATCCAGCCCGACGCCGAGCCGCCGCAGTACCGCAGCCACCGGGTCGCAGGCCGTCGACCGGCCGCCCCGCCGCCGCCTCCGCCGGCGGCGGCCCAGCAGCCTCCGGTCGCGCCGCCTGCCCCGCAGGCGCCGCCGCCCGAGCCACCGGCCGCCCCGGAGCCGCCCGCTGCCGAGGCCCCGGCGGAGGGCAGCCCGAGCTACTGGGCGCAGCGGTTCTCCTCCGCGGGCGGCAAGAAGCCCGCAGGCCCGGTCGCGGGCGATGCCGAGGCGACCATCCAGCAGCCCGCGTTGCGCGCCGACGCGCCGCCGGTGCCGCCGACGGCGCCCAAGCCGACGCCGCCCAAGCAGACGCCGCCGGAAGGCCTCACCGAGCAGCTGCCGCGCGTGCCCGCGGCCGCTCCGCCGAACGTCGAGAGCGGCACCGAGGTGCTGGCCGTTCCGGCCGCGCCGCCGGAGCCGGTCGAGGACGAGCCGAAGCGCGCGGACGACGACCCGTACGACTTCGACTCCTACGAGGAGCCGGAGCCGGAGTACGCCGAGGAAGACGACTACGACCCCGAGTTGCCCGCGGGCATGGACGCGGACGACTACCGCGAGGACGAGCCCGAGGAGGAGCCGGAGCCGCCGTCGCCCGCCAAGGAGTGGGGCACGCTGGCCCTGCAGGGCGTCGCCGGGCTGGTCGGCGGCGGTGCGGTCTGGTTCGGGTTCCGCTGGCTGTGGGGCTTCCACGCGCTGGCGGCTCTCGGCGCGGCGCTGCTGTTCACCGGTCTGCTGGTGCTCATCGCGTGGAAGTTCTTGCGCAACAACGACCTGCAGACGATCCTGCTCGCGGTGCTGGTCGGCCTGTTCTGCACGGTTTCGCCCGCCGCGCTGCTGCTGATCAGCCACTAGCTCCCGAGTTCGCACGACGCCGGAACCGGCTCCGCGGTGTGAGCTACGCACCGTTGGCGGGGCCCGCAGCGTGACCACCCGGCGATCGTCGGTCATCCTTGGCAGGACATGACAGTGCAACCGCCACCGCGCGAGGACGCCCCGGGACACATCCCGGTCGGGCTGTCCAGCGCCTCGGTGTGGCCGCAGCCGGCCCGGGCGGCGTTCGAGATGGCCGCCGACCTCGGTTTCGACGGGGTCGAGGTGATGGTCTGGGCGGACGCGGTCAGCCAGGACGCGTCCGCGCTGCACCGGCTCTCCGAGCAGCACGGGGTGCCGATCCTGGCCGTCCACGCGCCCTGCCTGCTGATCACCCAGCGGGTCTGGTCGCCGGAGCCGGAGGAGCGGCTGCGCAAGGCCGTGGTGGTGGCCAGCGAGCTCGGTGCGTCCACAGTGGTCGTGCACCCGCCGTTCCGCTGGCAGCGCCGCTACGCGGACGGGTTCGGCGAGCTGGTCGCGGAGCTGGAGGAGACCAGCGGGATCGCGGTCGCGGTGGAGAACATGTTCCCGCTGCGCCCGCCGAGCACGCTGAACCGGCTGCGCGGCGGCAAGTCCAGCGGGCTCTCGGCGTTCAAGCCCTCGCCGGACCCGACCGAGGTGGGCTTCCGCAACTACACGTTCGACCTCTCGCACGCCGCCGCCGCGCACGTGGACGCCATCGACCTGCTCAAGCGCATGGCGGGCGGGCTCGCGCACGTGCACCTGGCGGACGGGACGGGCGCGCCGCGCGACGAGCACCTGCTGCCGGGACAGGGCAACCAGCCCTGCGCCGAGGTCTGCGAAGCGCTCGCGGCCGACGGCTACCACGGCTCGGTGGTCCTCGAGGTCAACACCCGCAAGGCCCGCAATCCCCAGCAGCGCTCGGCATTGCTGGCCGAGGCCCTCCAGTTCGCCCGAACTCACCTCGAACTCCCGGCTCCGGCGTGAGGGTGCTGGTCGATTTCGCGCGAAATCGACCAGCACGCGGCGGTGCGCAGCGCCGGTTCCGCGCGAAATCTCCAGGCACGACGCCCACTTCTGGGCTTAGCCGGTGCCTGATGATCAACTTCGGTCAAGGTCACTAGAATCGGTGAACATGAACCCGTTGCGCGCATCGGTCGTCGAGCGCAGTCGACCACTGGACCGCATGTGACCGAGGCCCTGGACCCCTTCGCGACGGCCACCTCGGTGCGCCCTCTCGGCGACGGCAGCTACGTCGCCAACCTGCATCCGGAATGGGCCGTGGGCGACCGCCCGCACGGCGGTTACCTGCTTGCGCTGCTGACCAAGGCGCTGGGCGACACCACCGGGCTCGCGCCGCTGGCGGTCAGCGCGCAGTACCTGCGCCCGCCCAGGGTGGGGCCGGTGCTGATCCGCACCGAGGTGCTCAAAGCGGGCAAGACGGTCACCGCGGCCAGAGCCGTGCTCGAGCAGAGCGGGCAGGCCTGCGTCGACGCCACGGTCACCCTGGGCAAGAGCCCGGAGGGCGAGCCGGTCTGGGCGGACCTGCCCGACATGCCGGTGAACCCGCCGTCCAGCGCGATCGACCTCGGGACCGGCGAAGCGCGGAAGTACTTCTCGCTGGCGCAGGTCTGCGACATGCGGCTGGACGCCGACACCGCGGAGTTCCTCGACGGCCGCACCGGGCCGCCCCGCCTGCGGATGTGGGTCAAGCCGCGGGAAGCGCAGCCGGACCTGCTGTTCGGCCTGGTCGCGGGCGACCTGACGGTGCCGGTCACGCTGAACCTGGCCCGCTTCGGCTGGACCCCGACGGTGCAGCTGACGGCTCTGCTCCGCACGGCCCCGGCCAACGGCTGGCTGCGCCTGGCGGTGGACTGCCGAGCCGTCCAGGGCCAGTGGTTCGACGAGGACGTGACGGTGGTGGACTCGGTGGGCCGCCTGGTCTGCCAAGCCCGCCAGCTCGCCATCGCCCCGTAGTTGTTCCAGTGGTCGTTTTGCGTGGCGGTGCGGGTAGCGGAACCTCAGACGCCGCCTGGCTGCGGGATCCCGTCTTTATGTATGACCAATACACGGCAAACGGGCTGTCCTCGCCAGGCGACGTCTGAGAACCCGCAGCGGTGCGGGTTGCGAGGGTGGGTTATGCGCCTGCGGCGCATGCGTCCCTCATCGCGCGGTACCGCCATGCTCCGCAGTCGCCGTTTATCGCCGAAAGCGGCGACGCCGCTTGCCTGACGATGGCCGCTCCGAGAGGGCCCTCCGCTCGTCAGTCCAGGCGGGTCACGTCGAGGCCGCCGTCCGCGTGCTGCTTGCGGAGGCGCTTCTTGTCGAACTTGCCCACGCTCGTCTTCGGCGCCTCGTCGATGAACGTCCAGTACTCCGGCAGCTGCCACTTCGCCACCGAGTCCGCCAGGAAGTCGCGCAGCTCCGCCGCGTCCACCTGCTGGCCGTCGCGCAGGACCACCGCGACCAGCGGGCGCTCCGACCACTTCTCGTCCGGCACCCCGATCACCATCGCCTCGGCGACCGCGGGGTGACCCATCACCTTGTTCTCCAGGTCCACCGACGAGATCCACTCGCCGCCGGACTTGATCACGTCCTTGGCACGGTCGGTCAGCTGCAGGAAGCCGTCCGGGCTGATGTGCCCGACGTCTCCGGTGCGCAGCCAGCCGTCGTGGAACTTCTCCGGATCGTCGTCGCCGTAGTAGGACGCGGCGATCCACGGGCCGCGGACCTCCAGCTCGCCGACGCTCTCGCCGTCCCACGGCAGCACCTGGTCGTCGTCGCCGATCAGCCGAGCCTGCACCCCGGCGGGCAACCGCCCCTGGCTGGCCCGGTACCGCCAGACCTCCTCACCGGTGGTCCCGGCGGGCGCCCGGGACACGCTGCCCAGCGGCGAGGTCTCGGTCATGCCCCAGGCGTGCAGCACCGTGATGCCGTACTCCTCCTCGAAGGTCTTCATCAGCGACAGCGGGCAGGCCGCCCCGCCGACCACGACCTCGCTCAGCGAGGACACGTCGTGCGGATTCGCCGACAGGTACTGCAGCACGCCCTGCCAGATCGTCGGGACCGCCGCGGCCATCGTCGGGCGCTCCACCGCGGTCATCTTCGCCAGCGGCTCGGGCTGCAGGAACCGGTCCGGCATGACGATCGAGGCACCCACCATGAACGCCGCGTACGGCAGGCCCCAGGACATCGCGTGGAACATCGGCACGATCGCCAGCGCGCGATCCGCCTGCGACAGCGCCATCCCGTCGGTCATGCACACCTGCATCGAGTGCAGGTAGATCGAGCGGTGCGAGTAGACGACGCCCTTCGGGTTGGCCGTGGTGCCGGAGGTGTAGCACATCGCCGCGGCCGATCGCTCGTCCAGCTCGGGCCAATCGAACTCCACCGGCTGCCCGGACAGCAGCTCCTCGTAGTCGTGCACCTGGACGCCCTGCGGCGCCTCCAGCCCGGCCGCGCCGCCGCCCGCGACGACCACGTGCCGCACCGTCTTGAGCTCCGGGAGCAGCTTGCCGAACAGCGGCAGCAGCGTCGTGTCG
This sequence comes from Saccharopolyspora antimicrobica, assembly GCF_003635025.1. GTDB lineage: Bacteria > Actinomycetota > Actinomycetes > Mycobacteriales > Pseudonocardiaceae > Saccharopolyspora > Saccharopolyspora antimicrobica. Next base: position 3,271,574 of record NZ_RBXX01000002.1, read on the forward strand.
ACCACCACCACCTCGTCCTCGGCGTGGTTGGCCACGTACACGAGCTGCTCCGGGAACAGCCGGATGTTCAGCGTGTGCAGCACGGCGCCCATCGCCGGCACCGCGAGGTAGACCTCCAGGTGCTCGGCGTTGTTCCACATGAACGTGCCGACGCGCTGGTCGCCGGTGACGCCGAGGCCGCGCAGCGCGTGCGCCAGCTGCGCCGCCCGGCGGCCCACGTCGGCGTAGGTGCGGCGCCGCGAACCCTCGCCGGTCCAGGTGATGACCTGGGCCGACGCGCCGTGCGGGCCGCTGCCCTGCTCGAGTATCCGGGCGATCGTCAGGGATCCGTCCTGCATCGTGCTGAACATGATCAGAGCTCCTTCGGTCTGGATCGCACGGCCGTGGCGGGCGCTGTGGTGGCAGACACAGTAGCTGCTGCGATCGTGCCGCGGGAGATCTCGGGACGAATCGGACAGCGGCGGCTGACGTCGTTCGCGCAGCGTGTTCTGGCACCCTGAGCGGCATGACGACGATCGCCGTACTCGGAGCCGGAAAGATCGGGGAGTCCCTGCTGACGGGGCTGCTGAAGGCCGGACGGGCGCCGGCGGACCTGCTGTTCACCGAGCGGTTCGCGACGCGCGCGGCCGAGCTGACCAAGACCTACGGCATCACGCACGTGGACGTGGCCACCGCGGTGCAGCGCGCGGACGTCATCGTCGTCGCCGTCAAGCCCCAGGACATCGAGCCGCTGCTCGACGAGATGGCCCCGAACCTGCCGTCCGGCAAGCTCGTGGTCTCGCTGTGCGCGGGCCTGCCCACCGCGCTGTTCGAGCGGCGGCTGCCCGAGGGAACCGCGGTGGTCCGGGTGATGCCGAACACGCCGATGCTGGTCGGCGAGGCCATGAGCGCCATCTCCGGCGGCTCCCGCGCGTCGGACGCCGACCTGGAGCTGGTCGAGGAGCTGCTCGGCAGCGTCGGCAAGGTGGTGCGCGTGCCCGAGGGCCAGCAGGACGCGGTCACCGCGCTGTCCGGCTCCGGCCCGGCGTACTTCTTCTACCTGGTCGAGGCGATGATCGACGCGGGGATCCTGCTGGGCATCCCGCGCGCCACGGCCGCCGATCTCATCGTGCAGTCGGCGGTCGGCGCCGCCGCGATGCTCCGCGAGGGCGGTGGGCACCCGGTGATGCTGCGCGAGGCGGTCACCTCACCGGCCGGGACCACCATCGCGGGCATCCGCGAGCTGGAGAAGCACGGCGTCCGAGCGGCCCTGATCGACGCCATCGAGGCTGCTCGCGACCGGTCCGTGGAGCTCGGAGCCGCCCACCAGGACCGCGACTGAGTGCCTGTTTGTGGTTGCGTTGCTCGGGTGGTCGCTCAGCGGAACCTGAGCGCTTCCCTGGACTGCGGGTGCCCCTCCTGATGTATGAACAGATACACGGCGGAGGGGCCGTCCTCGCCAGGAAACCCCTCAGAACCCGCCGGTGGTCGCCGTGCGTAGGTGGATGCAAGCGGCTGACGCCGCTTCCACAAGCGAGGACGGCTTCGCCGACAGCTTTTGAAGGACGGGCGAATACTCAGGTAGTTCGGCCATCGCAGGTTCCCCAGCCGTCCCGCTACTCTCGATAGAGCACGTGCGTGAGGTTTCCGTCGGAAGGGGAAGCCGACGGCGCGACACGTGCCGAAGGGCAGGGTGAAGCATGTCTGCGAACTCCGAACCCAGCCAACAGGCGCCGCCGGACATGGGCCAGGTGCGGTTCCTCACCGTCGCCGAGGTCGCCAAGCTGATGCGGGTGTCGAAGATGACGGTCTACCGGCTCGTCCACGCCGGTGACCTGCCCGCAGCACGCGTGGGCCGGTCGTTCCGGGTGGCGGAGAAGGACGTCCACGCCTACCTGGAGAGCGCCTACTACAACGCGGGCTGAGAGCACTGTCGGCGGAGCCGTCCGCGCTTGTGCAAGCGGCGCCAGCCGCTTCGAGCACGCACGCAAAGTGACCACCGGCGGGTTCTGAGTGGTTTCCTGGCGAGGACGGCCCCTCCGCCGTGTATCGGGCATACATCGGGAGGGGCACCCGCAGTCCAGGGAAGCACTCAGGTTCCGCTGGGCGACCACCCATGCAGGCCGACCACCGAACAGGCCGTTCTGACGCTGGTAGCCGGGCATCGGAACCCGTTGGTGACGGTGCCCGGAGGCGTTTGGAGGACCACGGCGGCAGGGGGTCGCACCAGGGCAGGTAAAGTTCTGGGGTGGTCGTGCCTGGTGCGCTCATCTCGGCTGCGCCGGCGCGGAAGACGTTCGAACTGCCGTCAAGAGTGAAGGAGTCCGCATGGGCTCGGTCATCAAGAAGCGCCGCAAGCGCATGTCCAAGAAGAAGCACCGCAAGCTGCTCCGCAAGACGCGCGTTCAGCGTCGCAAGTTGGGCAAGTGACCTGCGCGCCGCCGCCGACCACCTGCAGGGGTCGGCGGCGGTGTTGTTTTCCGGGCTGTTCCCGCGCGCCGGGTGCTTCGGCGGCGCGGAGGTTTCGGCAGGTGATGGCCCGCTCACGAACCGTGGGCAGGCAGAACCGGGCCGGTCCTCGTCGGTAACCGCGATGTAGCCGTCGGTTGGTCCCGATGGCGGTAGCATCGCGCGTGGTGGCCGTGGTCGAGACGCAGGGAGACGCATGGGCCCGAACGTCGTGCTGGTGACCGGGGTCAGCCGCTTCCTGGGCGGGCACCTCGCCGCGCGACTGGCGGCCAATCCCGCGATCGGCCGGGTGCTCGGCGTCGACACCGTGCAGCCCGGTCGCGACCTGCTGCGCCGGATGGGGCGCACCGAGTTCGTCCGCGCCGACATCCGCAACCCGCTGATCGGCAAGGTCATCGCCAACGCCGGTGTCGACACCGTGGTGCACGCGGCGGTCAACACCCACTCCGGGCCCGGCGGCCGCGCCGCGGTCAAGGAGATGAACGTCATCGGCACCATGCAGCTGCTGGCCGCGTGCCAGCAGTCGCCGCAGGTGCGCAAGCTCGTGGTCCGCTCCACCTGCGCCGTGTACGGGTCGAGCTCGCGGGATCCCGCGGTGTTCGCCGAGGACATGGAGCCGAAGGACCTGCCGTCGTCCGGGTACGCCAAGGACGCGGTGGAGATCGAGGGCTACGTGCGCGGCTTCGGCAGGCGCCGCCCCGACGTGGACATCACCACGCTGCGCTTCAGCAACCTGATCGGCCCGCGCATCGACGCGATGCTCACCCGCTACTTCGCGCTGCCGGTGGTGCCGACCGTGCTGGGCTTCGACGCGCGGTTGCAGCTGCTGCACTCCGAGGACGCGCTCGCGGTGCTGGAACGCGCGACGCTGGCCGAGCGCCCCGGGGTCTTCAACGTGGCCGGTGACGGCGTGCTCATGCTGTCCCAGGCGATCCGCCGGGCCGGGCGGATCGCGCTGCCGCTGCCCGGTCCGGCGGTGCTGCCGGTGACGCAGTTCTTTCGCGGCGCGCGGCTCGTCGACTTCTCCTCCGAGCAGCTGCGCTACCTCAACTTCGGCCGGGTGCTGGACACCACCAGGCTCCGCGAGCAGTTCGGGTTCACCCCGCGCTGGACCACGCAGCAGGCGTTCGACGACTTCGTCAGCGGTCGCGGCCTGCGGCCGGTGGTGGATCCCGAGACCGTCCGGGCGGCCGAGCGCGGCGCCGGTGAGCTGGTCGTGAAGCTGCGCGGGTCGTCCGCCGCGCGGGATGTGGAGTCGTGATGGCGGATGCGCAGGTGATCCCGCTGCGGCCGGAGGACCGGAAGGCCGCGGAACCCGCCGAGCCGGGCTGGGAGGACGCCGTCGCCGAGGTGCTGGCCTTCGCCCGGCGCCGGCTGCTCGGCGACTACCAGGTCGACGAGTTCGGCTTCGACGAGGAGCTGACCGACGAGGTGTTCCTCCGGCTCCTGCGCCCGTTCTACGACAAGTGGTTCCGGGTGGAGGCGATCGGCCTCGAGCACGTGCCCGGGGACCGCGGCGCGCTGGTGGTGGCCAACCACTCCGGCACGCTGCCGTGGGACGCGCTCATGACGACCGTCGCGCTGCACGACCACCACCCGGCGTCCCGGCACCTGCGGATGCTCGGCGCCGACCTGGTGTTCCAGCTGCCGGTGCTCGGCGCGCTCGCCCGCAAGGCCGGGCACACGCTGGCCTGCAACCCGGACGCCGAGCGGTTGCTGACCGGCGGCGAGCTGGTGGGCGTCTGGCCGGAGGGCTTCAAGGGCATCGGCAAGCCGTTCAAGGACCGCTACAAGCTGCAGCGGTTCGGGCGCGGCGGCTTCATCTCCGCGGCGCTGCGCACCGGGGCGCCGATCGTGCCCTGCGCCATCGTGGGCGCGGAGGAGATCTACCCGAAGCTGGCCGACATCAAGCCGCTGGCCCGGTTGCTCGGCGTGCCGTACTTCCCGGTCACGCCGCTGTTCCCGCACTTCGGCCTGCTGGGCGCGGTGCCGCTGCCGTCGAAGTGGTACATCGAGTTCGGCGAGCCGATCGAGACGGCGTCCTACCCGGAGGGCGCGGCGGACGACCCGATGCTGGTGTTCAGCCTCAGCGACCAGGTCCGCGAGAACATCCAGCACACCCTCTACCGCCTGCTCTCCCAGCGCACCAACGTCTTCCTCGGCTGACGCCCGGCGCGGTCACGGACGTCCAATTTCAATGGAAATTGCACGTCGTGTCGGCGTGTCCGGCGCCCGACACGCGGACACCTGCTGCGATTTCAATTGAAATCGGACGTCTGATTTCAATTGAAATCGCGTCCCGCGCCTGGGCGGGCGGTGGATTGTACGACCGGGGGAGCCTGGGTGCCGCGTTGCGGCGAGGCCGTGAGGTTGGTCTATTTGGGCTGGTAGACGCGCTTTGCGCGGGTGGTTCGGCGCGGCGTTGTCCCGGTCCCGACCTACAGGCCCTGGCGGTGGATGATGAGTTTCCCTTCCGGATTCGGCGGCCAAGATCCCTTCGCCGATCTGCTCAACCGGTTCTTCGGCATGTCGCCGCGCACCTCGCCGCCCGCCGTGCAGCGGGTGCCGATCGGGCGGCTGCTCACCGAGTCCGCCACCGACCTGATCAGCCGCGCCTCCGCCCGCGCCGAGCAGGACGGCAGCGCCGACCTGGACACCGAGCACCTGCTCTGGGCCACCACCCAGGTGGACGCGACGCGCAAGCTGCTGGAGCGGGCCGGCGCCGAGCCGGACCACCTGGCAAGCCGGATCGCCGAGATCCTGCCCGGTGAGAGCGAGCAGCCGTCGGCGAACCCGGGCCTGACCCCGGCGGCCAAGCGGGTGCTGATCGGCGCGCACGCCCGCTCGCAGGCGACCGGCGCCTCCTACATCGGCCCGGAGCACATCCTCGCCGCGCTGCTCGACGATCCGGACGCGGCCGCGGTGCGGATGCTGGGCTCGCAGGAGATCAACACCGACCGGCTCCGCGACCGCGTCGAGCGCTCCGCAGCGGCGGAAGGCACCCCGGCCGCGCCCAGCAGCGACACCCCGACCCTCGACGAGTACGGCCGCGACCTGACCGCCGAGGCGCGCGCGGGCAAGGTCGACGTCGTGGTCGGCCGCGGCGACGAGATCGAGCAGACCGTGGAGATCCTGTCCCGGCGCAGCAAGAACAACCCGGTGCTGATCGGTGAGCCCGGCGTCGGCAAGACCGCGATCGTGGAGGGCCTCGCGCAGCGCATCGTCTCCGGCGACGTCCCGGAGACCCTGCAGGACAAGCGGGTGGTCGCGCTGGACCTGACCGGGCTGGTGGCCGGTGCCCAGTACCGCGGCGAGTTCGAGCAGCGGCTGAAGAAGGTCATCGACGAGGTCCGGGCCGCGGAGGGCTCGGTGATCATGTTCATCGACGAGATGCACACCGTGGTCGGCGCGGGCGCGGCCGAGGGCAGCATGGACGCGGGCAACATCCTCAAACCCGCCCTGGCCCGCGGTGAGCTGCACGTCGTCGGCGCCACCACCATCGACGAGTACCGCAGGCACGTCGAGAAGGACGCCGCGCTGGAGCGGCGCTTCCAGCCGGTGATGATCCCGGAACCGACCGTCGAGGAGACCATCCAGATCCTGGAAGGCCTGCGCGACTCCTACGAAGCGCACCACGGCGTGCGGTTCACCGACGACGCGCTGGCCGCCGCCGCGACGCTGTCCGATCGCTACATCAGCGACCGCTTCCTGCCGGACAAGGCGATCGACCTCATCGACCAGACCGGCGCCCGCGTCCGGCTGCGCACGCTGCACCGCAGCTCCGGAACTCGCGAGCGCGAGGACGAGATCGCCAAGCTGCGGCGGGAGAAGGACCAGGCGGTCGCCGCCGAGGAGTTCGACCGGGCCGCCGAGCTCAAGCACCGGATCGAGGTCGCCGAGGGCGAGCTGGCCGGGATCGCCGAGCGGCGCGAGGGCATCACCGACGTCACCGTCCAGGACATCGCCGAGGTGCTCTCCAAGCGCACCGGCATCCCCGTCTCGCAGCTGACCGAGAGCGAGAAGGAGCGGCTGCTGAAGCTGGAGGAGGCGATGCACGACCGCGTCGTCGGCCAGGACGAGGCGGTCACCGCGGTCGCCGAGGCGGTGCGGCGCAGCCGGGCCGGGATGGGCGACCCGAACCGGCCGATCGGTTCGTTCCTGTTCCTCGGCCCCACCGGCGTCGGCAAGACCGAGCTGGCCAAGACGCTGGCCGAGATGCTCTTCGGCGACGAGCACCGGCTGATCCGGTTCGACATGAGCGAGTTCCAGGAGCGGCACACGGTGTCCCGGCTGCTCGGCGCCCCGCCCGGCTACGTCGGCTACGAGGAGGCCGGGCAGCTGACCGAGAAGGTCCGCCGCCAGCCCTACAGCGTGCTGCTGTTCGACGAGATCGAGAAGGCGCACCGGGACGTGTTCAACGCCCTGCTGCAGGTGCTCGACGACGGCAGGCTCACCGACGCGCAGGGCCGCACCGTGGACTTCCGCAACACCGTGGTGATCATGACCAGCAACATCGGCGCCCAGCGGATCCTGGCGCACGAGGGATCGGTGGAGGACATCCGCGACCGGCTGATGGACGACCTGCACGGCGGTTTCGCGCCGGAGTTCCTCAACCGCATCGACGACATCATCATCTTCCACCGGCTGGCGGAGGACGACCTGTCGCACATCGTCGACCTGCTGCTGGACCGCAGCAAGCGGCTGCTGCGCGCGCAGGAGGTGGACCTGGAGGTCACCGACGAGGCGAAGCGGTGGCTCACCAAGCGCGGCTACCAGCCGGAGTTCGGCGCCCGCCCGCTGCGCCGGACCATCCAGTCCGAACTGGACAACCGGATCTCCAAGCTGCTGCTCGGCGGCGATGTCCAGCCCGGCGACACCATCCTGGCCTCGGTGGAGGAGGACGAGCTCATCTGCACCCTGGCCCGCCCCTCGGTGCCCGAGCAGCAGTCCGGTGCCCGGGAGCAGGAGGCGACCTCGGTCTGAGCTTCACCCGGACTGATGGTCTGCGCGTTCGAGGACTGCGCTGGGCCCGGTGGCGTGCGGAGGATGGGTCATGAGCGTCTTTCCCGGAGAACCCGCAGAGCTCGGGCAGCGGCTGGCGAAGATGGCGTGGCAGTCGATCCTCGTGGTCGGGATCTGCTCGCTGGTGGTCGGCGTCCTGGCGCTGGTGTGGCCGGCCGCGACGCTGGTCGTGGTGGGTGTGCTCTTCGGCATCTACCTGCTGGTCAGCGGGGTGCTGCAGATCGTCGCCGCGTTCGGCACGCACAGATCGGTGGCCATCCGGGTGCTCGCGTTCGTCAGCGGTGCGCTGTCGATCCTGCTCGGGTTGCTGTGCTTCCGCGGCGAGATGCAGTCGATCCTGCTGCTGGGCCTGTGGATCGGGATCGGCTGGCTGTTCCGCGGCGTCACGGAGATCACCGCGTCGGTGGCCGACCGGGACATGCCCGCGCGCGGCTGGCGGATCTTCCTCGGCGTCCTCACCGCGCTGGGCGGTGTCGTGCTGATCGTGTCGCCGCTCGCCTCGGTCGCGCTGCTGGTGCTCTTCGGCGGCATCTGGCTGCTGGTGGTCGGCGTCGTGGAGATCATCACCGCGTTCCGCATCCGCGGCGCGTCCAAGCGCTTCGCCGCGGACTGACTTCCGCCGTCCGGGCGTGTGAGCGGGTGGGGTGCGCCCGGCAGGCGGACGGGCCGGTGCGGTGGGCGGGGATGCCACCGCACCGGCCCGGTTCTTCCCAGCGCGCCGCCGCCGCGCGGTGCGCCTAGCCTGCAGTTGCCGTGAATGCGAACAGAGGGGGATTCCGGTGTCTTCTCGTCTCAACCCGTACATCAGCTTCGACGGCACAGCCCGGCAGGCGATGGAGTTCTACCAGCAGGTCTTCGGCGGGAACCTGCAGGTCAGCACCTACGGCGACGCCGGTGCCAGCGACGTGCCGGAGGCCGACAAGATCATGCACTCGATGCTGGAGACCGACAGCGGCTTCACGCTGATGGCCTCCGACATCCCGCCGGGCATGGAGCACCGGCCGGGCAACAACATCTCCGTGAGCCTCACCGGTGACAGCGACGAGGAGCTGCGCGGCTACTGGGCGAAGCTCTCGGCGGACGGCGTGGTGGCGGTGCCGCTGGAGAAGCAGATGTGGGGCGACGTCTTCGGCATGTGCACGGACCGCTTCGGCATCACGTGGATGGTCGACATTTCCGCAGGCTGACTGCCTCCTGCGGCGAGCGCGCTCGCCGCCTCCACGCAATTTCAATGGAAATTGGACGTCTGATTTCAATTGAAATTGCGAGAGGTGTCGGCGTGTCGGGGTCCGGACACGCCGACGTGGTGTGCAACTTCCATTGAAATTGGATCTTCGATTTCCATTGAAATTGCGGACCACTCACCGCTGGCCACGGCTCAGGAGCGGTCTCGGCGGCGGTAGGCGAGGCCTGCCGCGATCGCTCCCGCGATGGCGCTGGCGCCGAGCATCGAGTTCAGGCCGATGCGGGCCGCTTTCCGGCCGGTGCGGAAGTCGCGGACCTCCCAGGCCCGGGCGCGGGCGATGTCGCGCAGCCGCTGGTCCGGGTTCACCGCCACCGCGGTGCCCACCACCGACAGCATCGGGATGTCGTTGGCCGAGTCCGAGTAGGCCGTGCAGCGGCGCAGGTCCAGGCCCTCGCTGGCGGCCAGCGCGCGCACCGCGTGCGCCTTGGCCCGGCCGTGCAGCATCTCGCCGACCAGCTTGCCGGTGTAGACGCCGTTGACGCTCTCCGCGACCGTGCCCAGCGCGCCCGTCAGGCCGAGGCGGCGCGCGATGATCTGCGCCAGCTCGACCGGCGTCGCGGTCACCAGCCACACCCGCTGCCCGGCGTCCAGGTGCATCTGCGCCAGCGCCCGGGTGCCCGCCCAGATCCGGTCGGCCATCAGCTCGTCGTAGATCTCCTCGCTGAGCTCCACCAGCTCGGAGACCTTGCGGCCGGCCACGAACGACAGCGCCTGCTCGCGGCTGGCCTGCATGTCCTGGTGGTTCTCCCGGCCGCCGACCCGGAACTTCAGCTGCTGCCAGGCGAACCCGGCCAGATCGGTAGCGGTGAGGAACTTGCGGGCGGCCAGCCCGCGGGCGAAGTGGAACAGCGAGGCGCCCATCATCATCGTGTTGTCCACGTCGAAGAACGCCGCCGCGGTCAGGTCGGGCGGAGTGGCCAGGGAACCGTCCGGGCCGGGAGCGGCGGCCACGGCCGCCTCGGCCGAGGCGCGTCCGGCCACCTTCGCGCTGTCGACCTGCGCTTGCAGGCCGTGCTGGTCCGCGCCATCGGCCGAGCCCTGACGTGTCGGCACCGCCGCGCCTCCCTGGGGGTCCTCCGGAGCGTTCGTGCGAAAGTTCCTGGTTCTCGCCGGTGGGCCATCCGGCTCAGCAGGCCCCTAGCTTAGAGCCTCCCGGCAACCACCTTTGCGCACCTCCGGCGGGCGCGGCAACGCCCTCAGCGGAGGTCGTCGGGCAGCAGCTGCGCCAGGCGGCGGATCGCGCGGTGCTGCAGGGCCTTCACCGCCCCTTCGTTGCGCTGCATCGCGACCGCGGTCTCGGTGACGGACAGGCCTTGCAGGAATCGCAGCCGGATGCATTCCCGCTGGTCGGGGTTGAGCTGGCGGACGCAGCGCAGCAGCTCGTGGTGGGTGGCCTCGGTGAGCACGTGCTGCTCGGGGCCGAAGTGCGCGCGCTGCGCCGGGAGGTTGTCGGTCCAGTCGGCGGTGGGGACCTCCAGCCGGTACCGGCTGGACTTGATGTGGTCCAGGATCAGGTTCTTGGCGATGGTGATGAACCAGGCGGCCACGTCGCGGCCCTGGTAGCTGATCGAGGCGATCCGGCGCAGCGCGCGCAGGAAGGTCTCGCTGGTGATGTCCTCGGCCAGGCAGTGGTCGCTGACCCGGAAGAGCACGTAGCGGTAGACGGTCTGGGCGTACTCGTCGTAGAGGTGCCCGAAGGCGTCGTTGTCGCCCTGCTGCGCGGCGCTGACGTAGGCCCAGCTCCCCGGTCTCGGGGCGGGCGGCTCGACGCGGCGGCGGGCGACTTCCGGGGCGGGGGGTGCGAGCGCGTTCGGGCTGCTCATCTCGTTGCGACCTCCTGCCGTCGTTGGCGGACCGGTCCTGGTGCTGGAAGGCACGCACCGGGTTCGGCGTCATGTCGCGGTGTCCTGCGGACACCCGCCTCCGTCGCGGAGCGAGCAGTCGTTCGTGGCGGTGTCGGGGTCGCTCGTTCGGGAACTGGGTTGCGCCGGGGGCGTGGGCGTTGGAGCAGCAGCATACGTGTTGTTACTCAGAAGTAGGTAGTGCAACGCGGTGATCATTCGACTACGCAACGTGTTCGCAGCTGTCGCGAAGGTTCGCTCTGCGGGGTGATTTTGGACACTTGACCAGCGGGATTGGAGGTGCGGTCCGCCACCGCCGGCTGGGTACCGTGGAGCCTCGGAAACCGGCCCGAATCTCTCCCTGGAGCGGCGGTATGCACCAAGTGACCGTGATGACCCGAGATGGCTGCCACGCGTGCGACGACGCGATCTCCGACGTGCGGCGGATCTGCGCTGAGCTCGGCATCGCGTGGTCGGCGGAGGACGTCGACGCCGACGGGGAACTGCGGGCGGAGTACGGCGACCGGGTCCCGGTGATCTTGATCGATGGAGTCGAGCACGGCTTCTGGCGGGTCGAGGAGGAGCGCTTCCGCCGCGCGCTGGCGCGCTGACCGCGCCGTTGCCCGGCGCGATGCCCGTCACGTGCCCCAGACCACGCGTTTTGGCACGTCGGGGGGCTATCGGCAATGATGGCGGGGGAGGTTCGCGTCTCCGGGCCACGACGGTCGCAGCGACTTTGTGCATGCGTTCACAAGTGGTTACGGTGTCAGTGGTCCGACCGCCGGGATGCCGGTGCGGATCAGCGGACCAGGTGCCACCCGCGGCGCCGGGACGACGCCGCCGAGGTGCGAACCGGTCGGGTGTCGGTGCTCCCCGCCTGCGGAGGAAGTCGGGAAAGTCGACGGCCGCCCGCGGCGGAGCGCGCGGGTGGACAGGTGAGCGAGCAGCAGGGCGAGGGAGATCCAGCGTGACGGCCCACGGAGCGGACGTGCAGGACGGAGACGGGCAGGCCCGGACCGAGTCCAAGCAGTCGGTCGAGGTGCCCGCGGCCCGGGAGCGGGCCCGCGCGATCCCGGAAGCCGCCGTCGCCCGCCTCGCGGTCTACCTGCGAGCCCTGTCCGTCCTGGCCGACCAGGACGTCACCACGGTCTCCAGCGACGAACTGGCGGTGGCGGCGGGTGTGAACTCCGCCAAGCTCCGCAAGGACCTCTCCTACATCGGCTCCTACGGCACCCGCGGCGTCGGCTACGAGGTGTCGGTGCTGGTCGGGCAGATAGAGCGGACGCTCGGGCTGACCCGCAAGCACAGCGTCGCGGTGGTCGGGATCGGCAACCTCGGTCACGCGCTGGCCAACTACGGCGGTTTCCCGAGCCGCGGCTTCCCGGTGTCGGCCCTGTTCGACCTGGACCCCGACCTGGTCGGCGTGCCGGTCGGCGGCATCCCGGTCAACCACATCGACGACATCGTCGAGGTGTGCGCGGACCGCGAGGTCACCATCGGCGTGATCGCCACGCCCGTGCAGGGCGCCCAGGAGGTCTGCGACCGTTTGGTCGCCGGTGGCGTTACGTGCATCCTGAACTTCGCGCCCGTCGTGCTGCAGGTTCCCGAGCACGTCGAGGTGCGAAAGGTCGACCTGGCGGTAGAGATGCAGATCTTGTCGTTCCACGTGGCCCGGCGTCAGCAGGAGGCCGCGGCGCAGTCCGAAGTGGACGGCGCGGACACCGGGCCGCCGGGCTCCGGTGAACAGGAACCAGGCGAGGTCGAATCGGCGAACAGGATGGTGGAACGGCTGTGAACCTGCTCACCGTCGGGATTTCCCACCGCAGCGCCCCGGTCCGGGTGCTGGAGCGGGTCTCGATCAGTGGCGACGAAGTCCGCAAGGTGCTCGACGAACTGCTGCAGCAGGACCACGTGTGCGAGGCCTTCGTGATCTCGACCTGCAACCGGGTCGAGGTGTACGTGATGGCGGAGACCTTCCACGGCGGCCTGGACGACGTCAGCTCGGTGCTGGCCCGGCACGCCGGTGCGGAGTTCCGCGACCTGTCCGACCACCTCTACGTCTACTACGCGGGCGCCGCGGTCGAGCACCTGTTCTCGGTCGCCGCCGGCCTGGACTCGATGGTCGTCGGCGAGGCGCAGATCCTCGGCCAGCTGCGGCAGGCCTACGGCACCGCGGACGAGAGCGGCACCGTCGGCAAGACCTTGCACGAGCTCGCCCAGCAGGCGCTGCGCGTCGGCAAGCGGGTGCACAGCGAGACCGGTATCGACGCCGAAGGCGCGTCGGTGGTCTCCGAGGCGCTCGCCGACGCCGAGGTCGCGCTGGACGGCCTGGCCGGGCGCAGCGCGCTGATCGTCGGCGCGGGCTCGATGGGCGGCTTGGCCGCCGCGCAGCTCAAGCGCGTCGGCATCGGCGAGGTGGTGATCGCCAACCGCACGCCCGCCAACGGCGAGCGGCTGGCCGAATCGCTGCGCGCCGACGGCGTCGCCTCGCGCACCGCGGACCTCAGCGACCTCTCCGGCGCGATCGCCGCCGCCGACCTGGTGGTGGCCTGCACCGGCGCGATCGGTGCCGTGGTCACCGAGGACCTGGTCGCCGCGGCCCTGACCGAGCGCGACGGCCGCCCGCTGCTGTGCTGCGACCTCGGGCTGCCCCGCGACATCGACGCCGCAGTGGCCGAGCTGCCCGGTGTCACCGTCGTCGACCTGGAGAGCCTGCAGCAGCGGCTCTCCGAGCGGCAGGGCGGCAACGAGTCCGAGCGCGCCGCCCAGATCGTCGCCGAGGAACTGCGCGGCTACCTCGCCGCGCAGCGCTCGGCGGAAGTGACCCCGACCGTGACCGCGCTGCGCAAGCGCGCCGCCGAGGTGGTGGACAGCGAGCTGCTGCGGCTCGACTCGCGCCTGCCCGATCTCGACGGCGGCGTCCGCGACGAGCTGGCGCGCACCGTCCGCCGCGTGGTGGACAAGCTGCTGCACGCTCCCACGGTCCGGGTCAAGCAACTGGCGTCGGTGCCCGGTGGAGCCGGTTACGCCGACGCGCTCCGAGAACTCTTCGAACTCGATCCGCAGACCACCGCGGTGCTCGGTTCCCCGCAGGCCGACGAGGTCCTGCCCGGGGGCACGACCGTCGCGCAGGTCCGCAAGCACGATCGAGCGGCACAAGACGGGGAGGACCGTTGAACAAGACCCTCCGCATCGGCACCCGCGGCAGCGCGCTGGCGGTGGCCCAGTGCTCCTGGGTCGCCGAACAGCTGGAGCAGGCGGGTTACCCGACCCAGCTGATCACCGTGAAGACGCCCGGCGACCTCTCCATGGCGCCGATCGCCGAGATCGGCGTGGGCGTGTTCACCTCCGCGCTGCGCGAGGCGCTGGCCACCGGCGAGGTGGACGTCGCCGTGCACTCCTTCAAAGACCTGCCGACCGAACCGGACCCCCGGTTGTCGCTGGCCGCAGTCCCGGTCCGGGAGGACCCGCGGGACGCGCTGGTGGCACGGGACGGTCTGACGCTCGGCGAATTGCCCCCGGGCTCCGTCGTGGGCACCGGTTCGCCGCGCCGCGCCAGTCAGCTCCGGGCCCTGGGCCTGGGGCTGGAGGTGCGCAGCATCCGCGGCAATGTGGACACCCGCCTGCGCAAGGTGACCGACGGCGAGCTGGACGCCGTCGTGCTCGCCCGCGCCGGGCTGGCCCGCGTGGGCCGGCTCGAGGTGATCACGGAAACGCTCGATCCACTGCAGATGCTGCCCGCGCCCGCTCAGGGCGCGCTCGCAGTGGAATGCCGCGTCGACGACGTGGACACCGAGCACCTGCTGCAGTCCGTTCTGGACGATCAGGCCAGCCGCGCCGCGGCGGCCGCCGAGCGCGGCATGTTGAACGCGCTCGAAGCGGGCTGTAGCGCGCCGGTCGGCGCGCTGGCCGAAGTGGTGGAGGACCTCGACGAGGACGGGCGCGTGGCGCTGCGGCTGTCCCTGCGCGGGGTGGTGGCGGCCGACGATTCCCGTCTGGTCCGCGCCTCCGCCACTGGTGAGACGACCGCCGCTGACCAGCTGGGCCGCGATCTGGCCGCCCAGCTGATCGAAGCCAGGACCGCACTGCTCAGCGGCCCTGGCAGTAGTTGATGGGGAGTGCCCTGATGACCCGAGCACGCAAGACCCCCGGACGGATTGCGTTCGTGGGCTCCGGTCCCGGTGACGCCGGTCTGCTCACCGTTCGGGCCCGGGATGCGATCACCCGTGCCGCCCTGCTGGTGACCGATCCGGACGTACCCGCCGACATCGTCGGGCTGGCCGCGGACGGCGCCGAGGTGCGCCCGGCCGTGGGCGACCCGGCGGACGTGGCCAAGGACCTGGCGAACGAGGCCTCGATCGGGCGCGGTGTGGTGCGCCTGGTGGCCGGTGACCCGCTGACCGCCGACGCGGTGGTCCGCGAGGTCCAGGAGGTCGCCAAGACCGGTGTCGCGTTCGACGTGGTTCCCGGCGTCGCCGGTGGCAGCGCGGTTCCGGCTTACGCCGGCGTCGCGCTCGGCTCCGCGCACACCGAGGTGGACGTCCGCGGCGACGTGGACTGGCCCGCCCTGGCCGCCTCGCCCGGAGCGCTGGTGCTGCACACCACCGGCAGCCACCTGGCCGAGGCCGCTTCGCGCCTGGTCGAGCACGGCAGGGCCGCGACCACGCCGGTCGCGGTGACCGCTTCCGGCACCACGGTCCAGCAGCGCACCATCGACACGACGCTGGCCTCGCTGGCCGCGGACGCCGGTGAGCTGCAGGGCCACCTGGTGGTGACCATCGGCGACGTCGTGTCCGAGCGCAGCAAGCTCTCCTGGTGGGAGTCGCGGGCCCTGTACGGCTGGAAGGTCCTGGTGCCGCGCACCAAGGAGCAGGCAGGCGTGATGAGCGATCGCCTGTGGTCGCACGGTGCCGTCTCGCACGAGGTGCCGACCATCTCGGTCGAGCCGCCGCGCAGCCCCGCGCAGATGGAGCGCGCGGTCAAGGGCCTGGTCGACGGACGCTACCAGTGGGTGGTGTTCACCTCGGCCAACGCGGTGAAGGCCGTGTGGGAGAAGTTCGGCGAGTTCGGCCTGGACGCGCGGGCGTTCTCCGGCGTGAAGATCGCCTGCGTCGGCGAGGCCACCGCGGAGCGGGTCCGCGACTTCGGGATCATCCCGGAGCTGCTGCCCTCCGGTGACCAGTCCAGCGAAGGCCTGCTGCAGGACTTCCCGCCGCACGACGACATCCTGGACCCGGTCGACCGGGTGCTGCTGCCGCGCGCGGACATCGCCACCGAGACGCTGTCGGCCGGTCTGCGCGAGCGCGGCTGGGAGGTCGACGACGTGACGGCCTACCGCACCGTCCGCGCCGCGCCGCCGCCCGCCGACACCCGCGAGATGATCAAGACGGGCGGCTTCGACGCGGTGTGCTTCACCTCGTCGTCGACGGTCCGGAACCTGGTCGGCATCGCGGGCAAGCCGCACGCCCGGACGCTGGTGGCCTGCATCGGCCCGAACACGGCGGAGACGGCCAAGGAGTTCGGCCTGCGGGTCGACGTCCAGCCCGAGATCCCCCGCGTGGAGGACCTGGTGGACGCCCTGGCCGAGCACGCGGCCCGCCTCCGCGCGGAAGGCGCCCTGCCGCCCCCGCGCAAGGCCAAGCGCGCTCGCCGCAGCTGACGCAACGCCGAAGGGCGCCTCCGACCTGCTCGGAGGCGCCCTTCGGCGTTTCAGCCGCCGGTCGGGTGGGTGGGGCTGTGAGTGTTTTGTGTGGCTATAGCAGCCCAAAACACTCACGGGTTCTGAACTCGCGCCGAGGTGTCGGCCTGCGCGGAATCGCTTCGACACCAGCTGGGCGATGGCCGCGGCTTGCTCGGGAAAGGGCGATTTCGCGCGAAACCGGCACGTAGCTGCGTGGATGAGGACGATTTCGCGCGAAATCGCCCGCGCGACGTGCGTGCTGGGGGAGGCTTGTCCCCGACCCGGAGTCAGGGCGCGCCTCGGTGCGGTCCCTGATGTCCGCGCCGGCCGTCTTCGGAGAAGGTGCGGAGGACGACCCGAAGCTGCTGCCGCCCACGCGGGCGGCGGGCATGAGACCGGCGAGGACGGATTACGTGACAGACGCTGCCCTGGGCCTGCTCCAGCAGGCCATGGCTTCGCCGTGGGTTTACCTCGCGCTGTTCGTGCTGGCGGCGCTGGACGGTTTCATCCCGGTGATCCCCGGGGAGGCTTCCCTGGTCACCGCAGCCGTTTTCGTGGGATCCGGCGACCTGAACCTGTTCGCGATCGTGCTGGCCGGAGCCGCTGGCGCGTTCGCCGGTGATCACGTGGCCTATCTGATCGGGCGCAGCTCGATCGGCCGGCTACAGGCGCGCATCCGGCGACGCCCCCGAAGCCGGGCTGCCTTCGACTGGGCATCGGCCACGCTCGCAGAGCGAGGCGGACAGGCCCTGCTCGCCTCGCGGTGGGTGCCGGGAGTCCGGACCGCGACCACGATCACCATGGGCGGCGTCGGCTACCCGCTCAGGTCGTTCGCCCTGTTCGACACGGCGGCGGCCGCGCTGTGGGCGACCAGCTGGTCGCTGATGGGCTACCTGGGCGGCGCCGCCTTCGGAACCGACCCGATCAAGGGCCTGCTGTTCGGCCTCGGCCTGGCCACCGTGCTGATGCTGCTCAGCGGCGCAGTCCGCCACATCCGCCGCCGCGTGATCGCTGCCCGGAACCCCGTGAGCACTGCCCAGCACGCCGAACTCGCCGAGGTTCCCGAACGGCTCTAGCCGAGCCCGGCGGTCAGGGTGCTGGGAAGGGCGATTTCGCGCGGAACGGAGGTGGCGAAGCGGCTGGGCATCACGCCGAGCACGCTGGCCCGGTACGTGCGCGAGGGTCTGCTGGAGCCGTCGTTGACGCTGCCGACCGGTCATCACCGCTGGCTGTGGGATGACGTCGTGCGTCAGATGCAACGCCCGCGCGAATGAGCGCCTCCGCCCGGCTCCTCGCCGGGAGCAGGGGCGGGCGGTTCTCGGGTTGACCCTTCGGCGTCCGGTTCGTCGGGGTGGTTACGCTCGGGGTTGTTACCCCTGTCGAGCTGCTTGGGGAGCTGCTGGATGTATCCCTCGCACCGTCCGCGTCGGCTTCGCCGCAATCCGGCCCTGCGTCGCCTCGTCTCCGAGACCTCCGTCGAACCTCGGCACCTGGTGCTGCCGATGTTCGTCCGGGAAGGCATCGACGAGCCGTTGCCGATCGCTTCGATGCCGGGCGTGGTGCAGCACACCCGAGATTCGCTGCGCAAGGCCGCCGTTGACGCCGTCAGCGCCGGTGTCGGCGGTTTGATGCTCTTCGGCGTGCCCGCCGAGCACGACGCCGAGGGTTCCGGGGCGGTCGATCCGGACGGGATCCTCAACGTCGCGCTGCGCGACCTGCACTCCGAGCTCGGCGACGACACCGTGCTGATGGCCGACCTGTGCCTGGACGAGTTCACCGACCACGGGCACTGCGGCGTGCTGGACGAGGACGGCAACGTCGACAACGACCGGACGCTGCAGATCTACGGCGAGATGGCCGTCGTGCAGGCCCAGTCCGGGGCGCACGTGGTCGGGCCCAGCGGGATGATGGACGGGCAGGTCGGCGTGATCCGCGACTCGCTCGACGCGACCGGCTTCGCCGACACCTCGATCCTGGCCTACTCGGCGAAGTACGCCTCCGCCTTCTTCGGCCCGTTCCGCGAAGCGGTGGACTCGCAGCTCAAGGGCGACCGCAACACCTACCAGCAGGACCCGGCCAACGGCCGCGAAGCGCTGCGCGAAGCCGACCTGGACCTGGCCGAGGGCGCCGACATGGTGATGGTCAAGCCCGCCATGTCCTACCTCGACGTGCTGCGCGACATCGCGGGCGTGGCCGACGTGCCGGTGGCCGCCTACCAGGTGTCCGGCGAGTACTCGATGATCGAGGCCGCCGCGGCCAACGGGTGGCTGGACCGGCAGCGGACCGTGCTGGAGTCGCTGACCTCGATCCGGCGCGCGGGCGCGGACATCGTCCTCACCTACTGGGCCGCCGAGGCCGCGCAGTGGCTGCGGAGCACCCGCGCATGACCGGACCGGGGCAGCAAGTCGACGCGTTCGGCCGTCCGGTGCCCGCACCGGAGCCGCCGGCGGCACCGCAGTCGCTGCTGGTGGCGCGGTGGCTGTGGATCGGGTCGGTGCTGATCGGCGTCGTGCAGGCCTTCATCCAGCTCGCCGACCGGCCGCGGCTGATCAGCGAGCTGCGCGCGGTCAACCCGGAGCTGAGCCAGCAGGACCTGGACTCCGCCGCCAACAGCGGGATCATGTTCGCGTTCCTGCTCAAGGCGCTGATCCTGATGGTGTACGTGATGCTCACCCGGCGGATGCTGGAGGGGCGGAACTGGTCGCGGATCGTGCTGACCGTGTTCGGCGGCTTCGGGGTGTTCAACGCGTTCATCACGGTGCTGACCGTGGCCGCCTTCGGCACGGCGCTGGTCCACGAGCTCACCGGCGTCGCCATCACCTGGGTCGAGGTGCTGTTCGCGCTGGTCGTGGCAGCTGTGGAAGTGGCCGCGATCGTGTTCATGTTCCGGCCGGACGCCAACCGGTTCATCCGCGAGGCGGGCGAGCGCTTCCGGCTCGCCAAGTTGCGCCGCTGACGAATTGTCGCCTGCCCGGATGATTCCTAACCTGGGCAGGTGACCTCGCAGGAGCAGGACTCCGCGGCGCCGCGGCCGGGCACGGTCGACGGCGCGTTCTGGGCTGGCATCGCCGCCGTGGTGGTGGGGTTCGCGATCCTCGTCACCTCGTTCCTGATGGTGTCCGACGCCGAGCTCCAGGTGGTGATCGAGGAGTCCGCGGCGCAGGGCCAGCTGCTCAGCCCGGAGCAGGCGCGCGCCGTCTACACCGGGGTGCTGGTGCTGGTCACCGCGATCGTGGCGGTCATCGCGGCGCTGTGGATCATGTTCCTGTTCTTCCTGCGCAAGGGCCGGAACTGGGCGCGGATCGTGGTCACCGCGGTGGGCGCGGTGTGGATCCTGCTGACGCTGCCGTCGGTGACCGGCGGTTCGGTCGGCGGTGCCGCCGCGGCCCTGCTGGCGGTGCTGCAGGTGCTGACCGTCGCGGCGACCATCGTGCTCGCCTACCTCACGCCGTCGAACGAGTACTTCCGGCGCTGAGCGGTGCGACTGCTCCCGGCTTTCCGGAACCGGTGGACCGGGGGCGATCACCGATCTACTGTCCACTCGTGACATCGCCGCAGAACCCCTGGCCGCAGGGGCCGAACCAGCAGTTCGCACCGCAGCAGCAGCCGTTGCCCGGTCAGCCGCCCCAGCAGTTCGGGCATCCTCAGCAGCCCGGCCAGCCGCAGCAGTTCGGCTACCCGCAGCAGCACGTCGCGGTGCCGGGGAAGCCGCCCGGCTCGGTCGCCCTCGCCAGCTGGCTCGGTGCGGTGTGGGCGCCGATCTCCGCGCTGATCGGCATCGTCGGGTTCGTGATCACCACGATGACGATCCTCGACTACGGGTTGGCGGTGCTGCCGATCCTGATCAACGGCGTGCTGATGCTCGGCGCGGTGGTGTGCGCGGTGCTCTGGGTGGTGTTCGGCGGCGGCCTGCGGCGGGGGCGCAATTCGGCGCGGATCACGCTCGTGGTGCTCGCCGGGCTCTGGCTGGCCCACACCCTCTACGCGGCCGTGACGTTCGTGCTGAGCCTCGGCGGCGATTTCGGCATCATCACCAGCAACCCGATCCTCTTCCTGTACATCGCCGACCTGCTGGTGTCCCTGGTCGTCCCGGTCGTCTTCCTGGTGCTGGTGTTCGGCAAACAGGCGAACGCCTATTTCAAAGCGATGTCGGTTCGGTGAGTTCGCTCAACCAAGTGGACAGCACGTGAGTCCGCTTCATACTGTTTGCCGGTGACTTCACCGCAAAATCCTTGGCAGCAGGGCGGGTACCAGCCGGGCGGTACGCCGTCCGGCGGCTTCCCGCAGCAGTACCCGCAGGGCGGGTACCCGCAGCAGAACCCCTACGCGGCGCCGCCGGTGCCCGCGCAGGAGATGAACCAGGTCCCGCGTCCGATCACCGTGGAGATCGCGTTCTGGATCGCCATCGCGATGCCGCTGCTCGTGACGGTCCTGTCCGTGGTGAGCTACATGATGGTGCAGGGCGCGCTGAACGACGCCCTCACCAGCGCGACCGATCCCGACATGCCCGCCGAGTTCCAGTCCGGGATGTCCTCGATCATCAACGGGGTCATGCTGTTCACCTTCATCTTCGTGACGGTGATCTACCTGATCCTGACCGCGCTGTGGATCCTGTTCGGCTTCAAGATGCGGGCCGGGCGGAACTGGGCGCGCATCACGCTCACCGTCTTCGCCTCGATCTGGCTGCTCAGCAGCATCATCAGCCTGATCCAGGGCGGCAGCACCACGACGATGTCCGCCGACGTGCCGGACTTCGTGCTGCCGGCGTCGTACTACGTGATGGTCTACGTCCAGGCCGGGCTCGGGCTGCTGTCCATGGGCGCGTTCATCACGCTGGTGTTCCTGCAGCCGTCGAACTGGTACTTCAACGCGGCTCGCCGTTCGTACTGATGGCCGCACCTCGACCGCTGCGCTACGCCATCGTCCTGTGGTGGACGGTGGCGATCCTCCTGCTGCTGCAAGCCGGGCTGATGTGGTCCGGCCGCGCCGAGCTCGTGCAGCAGCTGGCCGTGCAGCAGCAGTTGGCACCGGCCGATGCGGCCGGTCGCGCGCAGCAGATGATCCTGGCCAACACCGGGATCGCCGTCGTGCTCGCGGCGGCTTATCTGGGGTTCGGGGTGGCGCTCTTCAAGCGGCATTCGTGGGCGCGGATCGGGTTGTCCGCGTTCGCGCTGCTGCACCTGGTGCTGGTGCTGGGATCGGGCGCGGTGTTCAGCGTGCACACGATCCTGCTCGTCCTGGGGGGAACGGCTGCGGTGTTGTTGTGGCGGGCGCAGAGCACGGAATGGCTGACGGGTGAGCGATGAGCGAACCGGTGTTGTACTCCGAACCGGGTAGCAGCTGGTGGCCGGTGCTCTGGGGGCCGGCGTTCGCCCTGCTGGGCTTCGGCGTCGAGGCGCTGACGCCCGGCCCGGTGAGCCCGTGGATGTGGTCGCTGACCGGCGGGCTGCTCGCCGTCGCGGCGGCGGTCTGGGTGCAGGGCAGGCGCCGCCTGGTCTCGGTGCGGCTGACACCGGTCGAGCTCGCGCTCGGGCGCGAGGAGATCGAGGTCAGCCGCATCTCGGCGGTGACCGACGTGGGCGCGCCGGTGGGCGCGCGGGTGCTCGGCGGTGCCTGGACGGTCCCGAAGGGGACGGGCGAGGTGCCGATCCGGATCGACGGCGACAAGGTCGTCCTGGCCTGGGCGAAGGACCCGGCAGCCCTCTCGGCCGCCCTGACCGAGCTCGTGGAGCGCTAGCCGTCCCGCTGGCCCTCCGGCGTCGTTCGCGATTTCAATGGAAATCAGACGTCTGATTTCCATTGAAATCGCGGAAGCCCGTCCGCACGCGTCGGCGTGTCGGGTCCTGACACGCCGACTACGTGCAATTTTCATTGAAATTGGAGATGTGATTTCCATTGAAATCGCGTCCCGCGCGTGGGGAGCGGTGTGGTGTGTGCGGTGGGTCATGAGACGCTTCTGCGCGTGACCACTCCGGAACCGTGGCCTGCGGACGGGCCGAAGTTCAGCGCCGAGGAGCTCGAACGCGCCGAGCCGCGGGGCGTCGTGCACAAGCCCTGGCGGGCCGCCGTGGCCGGGATCGAGCTGGTCCTGGTCGTGGCGCTGGTGGTGGCCGGTTGGTGGGCCTGGCAGCAGGGCACCGTGCCGATCCACCTGCCCGGGCCGCAGGGCGCGATCGACGTGGTGACCCGCTCGGTCGGGAGCTGGCAGGCTTCCGCGCTGGGCGCGATGACCCTCGGCGGTCTGCTGCTGCTGGACGCGATCCGGCAGGTGGCGCTGGCCGTGCGCGCTCGCCGCCGGTAGTCGGGGTGCGCCCGGTCACCGAGCCGCGCCTGTCAGACTGGGAGGCGTGACAGCTTCTGCGAACCCCGCATCGAATCCGAATCACGATCCGGCTCCGCGGTCGCGGCAGCTGTTCGACCGCGCGCAGGCGGTGACGCCCGGCGGCGTCAACTCGCCGGTCCGCGCCTTCCACTCGGTCGGCGGCACTCCCCGGTTCATGGTTCGCGGCGAAGGCGCCCACCTCTGGGACGCCGACGGCAACCGCTACGTGGACCTGGTGTCCTCGTGGGGGCCGATGATCAACGGGCACGCGCACCCCGACGTGGTCCGCGCGGTGCAGGAGGCCGCTTCGCACGGCCTGTCCTTCGGCACCCCCGGCGAAGGCGAGATCGACCTCGCGCAGGAGATCATCGACCGCGTCGAGCCCGTCGAGCAGGTCCGGCTGGTCAACTCGGGCACCGAGGCGACGATGAGCGCCGTCCGGCTGGCCCGCGGGTTCACCGGCCGCCGGAAGATCGTCAAGTTCGCCGGCTGCTACCACGGGCACGTCGACGCGCTGCTGGCCAGCGCCGGATCCGGGCTGGCGACGCTGGGGCTGCCGACCTCGCCGGGCGTCACCGGCGCGCAGGCCGCCGACACCATCGTGCTGCCCTACAACGACCTCGAAGCCGTGCGGCAGGTCTTCGCCGAGCAGGGCGATGAGATCGCCTGCGTGATCACCGAGGCCGCGGCGGGCAACATGGGCGCCGTCGCGCCGCTGCCGGGCTTCAACCAGGGCCTGCGCGAGATCACCCGCGCGGCCGACGCGCTGCTGATCATGGACGAGGTGATGACCGGTTTCCGCGTCTCCCGCGCCGGTTGGTTCGGCGTCGACGGCGTGGCCGGTGACCTCTACACCTTCGGCAAGGTGATGTCCGGCGGGCTGCCCGCGGCGGCCTTCGGCGGCCGGGCCGACGTGATGGCGCGGCTCGCCCCGTCCGGGCCGGTGTACCAGGCGGGCACGCTGTCCGGGAACCCGGTCGCGGTGGCCGCGGGGCTGGCGAACCTGCGGGCCGCCGACGCCGAGGTCTACGCGGCGCTGGACCGCAACAGCAAGCGGCTCGGCGACCTGCTCGGCTCGGCGCTGACCGAGGCCGGCGTGCCGCACCAGATCGCTTACGCGGCCAACATGGTCAGCGTCTTCTTCAGCGAGACGCCGGTGCACGACTACGAGCAGGCGCAGGCCCAGCAGACCTGGCGGTTCCCGCCGTTCTTCCACGCGCTGCTCGACCGCGGCGTTTACGCCCCGCCGAGCGCGTTCGAGTCGTGGTTCGTGAACGCGGCGATGGACGAAGCGGCGTTCGAGACGATCGCCGAAGCGGTCCCGCACGCCGCTCGCGCTGCCGCGGAGGCGACGGAATGAGCAACCCTGAGCCAACCCGAGCCCTGAGCAACCGCACCTCAGGGGAACGTGACGCAAACCAGCCACGGGAAGCCGCGAAACGCGAGATCGAGCCGGAGGCAACCACCACTGTGAATCGCGGAGGGGCGGAACAGACTGTCGTGCACTTCATGCGCCACGGCGAGGTGCACAACCCGGAGGGCATCCTCTACGGCCGGTTGCCCGGCTACCGCCTGTCGGACCGCGGTGAGCAGCAGGCGAAGCTCGTCGCCGAGTTCCTGGCCGGGCGCGACGTCGTCCACGTGGTCGCCTCGCCGCTGCAGCGGGCGCAGCAGACCGCCGAGCCGATCGGCGCGACCTTCCAGGTCGACGTGGCCACCGACGAGCGGCTGATCGAGTCCGAGAACCGCTTCGAGGGGCTGAAGGTGTCGGTCGGCGACGGCGCGCTGAGCTCGCCGAAGCACTGGCCGAAGCTCTGGAACCCGCTGCGGCCGTCCTGGGGCGAGCCGTACCTGCAGATCGCGCACCGCATGCTCGGCGCCGCCCAGCGCGCCCGTGCGGCCGCAGCCGGTCACGAGGCGGTGTGCGTGTCGCACCAGCTGCCGATCTGGACGCTGCGCCGGTTCCTGGAGGGCAAGCCGATGTGGCACGACCCTCGTCGGCGCCAGTGCTCGCTGGCGTCGCTGACCAGCCTGGTGTTCCGCGGCGAGGAGCTGGTGCGCGTCGCCTACGTGGAACCGGCGGGCGCAACCGATCCGAAGGTGACAGGGGCATGAAGAAGCTGTTGGTACGCCTGGGCCTGGTGGCCGCGACGTTGGCGCTGGTCGGCGGCTGCGCGACCCAGGGCGACGACGCGGTGGCGACCGGCGGTGAGTTCACCTTCGTCTCGCCCGGCGGGCAGACCCGGCTCTTCTACGCGCCGGACGAGCGCGGCCGGGTCTCCGGGATGTCCGGCGAGAGCCTGCTGGAGGAGGGCAAGCAGCTCGGCCTGGACGACTACAAGGGCCAGGTCGTGGTGCTCAACATCTGGGGCTCCTGGTGCGGGCCGTGCCGCGCGGAGGCCGACGACCTGCAGGCCGTGCAGGACAAGGCCGGGCCCAAGGGCGTGCAGGTGCTCGGGATCAACGTGCGGGACAGCCGGACGGCGGCGGTGGACTTCCACCGCGACCGCGGCCTGACCTACCCGTCGATCTACGACCCGTCCGGCCGTTCGCTGCTCGCGCTGCGCCAGTTCCCGCGCAGCACCGTCCCGGCGACGATCGTGCTGGACCGCCAGCACCGCGTGGCCGCGGTCTTCCTGACGGCGATGCTGGAGAGCGAGCTGCTCCCCGAGGTCGAGAAGGTCGCCGCCGAACCGGCGTGATCGCGTCTCCCGGCTCCGCTCCGCACCTCGCTCCGTGACGGGTGGGGTGCGGTGGGACCGTGCATCCCGACGCGCAGTCGGCGTGTCGGGTGTCCGACGCGCCGACGACATCCAATTTCAATTGAAATTGGATGTGTGATTTCCATTGAAGTTGCGGCGGGTTCGTGCGGACTGTGGTCGTGCGTGGTCTTGGCGGATCCGGGCACCGGTGGGCTGGGCGGGGTTGATCCGGGGGTCCTGGAAATGCGGGACCTATGGCCCTGGTGGGGCGATTGTGGTCTTGATCGGGGGCGCTACCTGGGACGATGTGGGACGGCTCACCGAGCCCGGTGACGGGTCGTGGTCTTGACTTTCCTACCCTCGAAGCGTGAACCCCACTGAGCTCGCCGCGTCCGGACCGCTGCTGTTCGCGGCCGCCATCGCGGTGCTGGCCGGGGCGATCAGCTTCGCTTCGCCGTGCGTGGTGCCGCTGGTGCCGGGCTACCTCGCCTACCTGGCGGGCGTCGTCGGGGCGGAAACCCCGCCCGTGGACGAGACCGAAGCGGCGCTGTCGCGGCGCGGTCGCTGGCGGGTCGCCGGTGCCGCGCTGCTGTTCGTCGCCGGGTTCACCGTCGTTTTCGCCTCCGGGACGCTGCTGCTGCTGGGCCTGTCCGACGCGCTGCTGGCCAACGAGCTCCTGCTGCAGCGGATCGGTGGCGTGGTCACCGTCGCGATGGGACTGGTGTTCATCGGGCTGGTGCCCGCGCTGCAGCGCGATGTGCGGATCCACCGGGTGCCGCGCGCCGGGCTCTGGGGAGCTCCGCTGCTGGGCGCGGTGTTCGGCCTCGGCTGGACGCCGTGCCTCGGGCCCACCCTGACCGGGGTGACCTCCATCGCCATCGCCACCGACGGATCGAGCAGCACCGTGATCCGAGGTGTTCTGCTGATCGCCGCCTACTGCCTCGGCCTGGGGCTGCCGTTCGTGCTGCTGGCCCTCGGCGCCCGGTGGGCTCTGCGCAGCGCGGGGTGGCTGCGGCGGAACGGACGTGTCATCCAAATCGCAGGTGGGGTGCTGCTGGTCGTGGTCGGCCTGCTGCTCGTCACCGGTTTGTGGGGAGAGTTGGTCGCCTTGCTCCGTGGCCCGATCGCCGGTTACGAGACGATCCTCTGATGCGCGGCTACCTGAAGACGGCACTGGCGTTCCTGCGCAACACCTGGCGCGGGCTGACGTCCATGCGCACCGCGCTGGTGCTGCTGTTCCTGCTCGCGCTGGCGTCGTTGCCGGGCGCGCTGATCCCGCAGCGCTCGCTGAACATCTCCGAGGTGAACCGGTACTTCGCCGAGTACCCGACGCTCGCGCCGATCCTGGACAAGCTCGGCGCCTTCGAGGTCTTCAGCTCGGTCTGGTTCGCCTCCATCTACGTCCTGCTGTTCATCTCGCTGATCGGCTGCCTGCTGCCGCGCTGCTTCGAGTACTACAAGCAGTGGCGCAGCAAGCCGGTGCGCACGCCGCGGAACCTCTCCCGGATGCCGCACCACGAGCAGGCCACCCTCGACACCTCCGTCGACGAGGTGATGGCCAGCACCCGCACCCGGCTGCGCGGCTGGCGGATGGTCGAGCGCGAGGAGGACGGCGGCGCGAAGTCGATCAGCGCGGAGCGCGGGTTCCTGCGCGAGATCGGCAACCTCGTCTTCCACTTCGCCCTGGTCGGCCTGCTGCTCAGCGTCGCGGGCGGCAAGCTCTACGGCTACGAGGGCCAGGTCATCGTGGTGGCCGACGGCTCCGAGTTCTGCAACTCCGGGACCTACAACTACGACTCCTTCCGCGCCGGGCTCACCGTCGACGGCACCCAGCTCACCCCGTTCTGCGTGCGCGTCAACGGCTTCGACATCGACTACGAGCGCAACGGCCAGGTCGGCGACTACCGGGTGGACCTGCAGTACCAGTCCGGTGAGGACCTGGAGAGCAACACCTGGCAGCCGTACCTGCTGCAGGTCAACCACCCGCTGCGCACCGCGGGCGACCGGATCTACCTGACCGGCAACGGCTACGCGCCGCGCTTCACCGTCACCTTCCCGGACGGGCAGCAGCGCACCGACGTCATCCAGTGGCAGCCCGCCGACCCGATGACGATGCTCTCGCAGGGCGCCACCAAGTTCGACCCGCCCGGCGTGCTCGACGACGCGCAGCGCCGCCAGAGCCAGCTCGCCATCACCGGCCTGTTCGCGCCCACCGCCGCGTACGACGGCGCCATCCTCAGCTCCAGCTTCCCGGACCTGCTGGACCCGGCCGCGGCGATCGACGTGATGCGCGGTGACCTCGGGCTCGACTCCGGGCGCGGCCAGTCGATCTTCGGCGTGGACCAGTCCATGGTGGACCAGGGCAGGCTCCAGCGGGTGGCCCGCGAGAACCTGCGCGTCGGCGAGGAGATCCGCCTCGACGACGGCACCACGGTCCGCTTCGACGGCGTCGAGCGCTGGGCCAACCTGCAGGTCTCGCACGACCCGTTCCAGCCGTGGGTGCTGGCGTTCTCGGTGCTGATCATCTTCGGCATCAGCACCTCGCTGATGATCAAGCGGCGGCGGGTGTGGGTCCGCGCCGCACCGCACCCGGACCAGGACGGATCCGGTTCCGCACGTACCGTTGTCGAAGTCGGCGGACTCGCTCGCACCGATCAAGCCGGATACGGCGAGGAGTTCACCAGGCTCGCCGCCGACCTCCTCGGCACGGGTGTCGACCACTCGCCGAAGTCCCGCGCGGCCGCTGGTCCCGCGCGCGAAAGGAAGAGCTGATGCCGGTCAACGAGACGCTGTCGACCTACAGCGACATGGCCTACGCCACGTCGGTGGTGGTCTACATCTTCGCGATGCTGCTGTACTTCGCGGAGTTCTCCCGCGGGCGCGTCGGCGCGGTCGAGCGCAACCGCGAGGCGGCACTGGTCGGCGGAGGCGGCGGAGACGCCACTTCGGCCCCGGTGGTCGGGCACGTGCCCGCGCCGGAGAAGCGGCCGTTCTCCGAGCGCCTCGGCGGCATGGCCGTCGCGATGACGCTGCTCGGCGCGGTCGTGCACTTCGCCTCCTTGCTGCTGCGCGGTCTGGCCACCGGCCGGGTGCCGTGGGGCAACATGTACGAGTTCGGCTCGGCGATCTGCCTGGCCGCCGTGGTGGCCTGGCTGGTCGTGCTGTACCGGCAGACGCGCACCGCTCGCCGCGCCGCGACCTCGCCACAGCTGCGCGGGCTCGGCGGATTCCTGATGCTGCCGGTGATCCTGCTGCTCTTCCTGTCCGGCACCGTGCTCTACGCGCAGGCCGCACCGCTGATCCCGGCGCTGCAGTCCTACTGGATCGTGATCCACGTCGCCGCCGCGATCGTCGCCAGCGGCGTGCTGCTGTTCGCCGGCGTGGCCAGCCTGCTGTACCTGGTGCGCTACCGGTACGAGAACAACCCGCTGAAGATGACCAAGGTCGGTTCCCGGCTGCCCACCATCCAGGCGCTGGACCGGGTCGCCTACCGCGCCACGGTGATCATCTTCCCGGTGTGGACGTTCGCGATCGTCGCGGGCGCGATCTGGGCGGAAGCGGCCTGGGGCCGGTTCTGGGGCTGGGACCCGAAGGAGACCTGCTCCTTCATCGCCTGGGTGGTCTACGCCGCGTACCTGCACGCCCGCGCCACCGCGGGCTGGCGCGGGGTGCGCGCCGCCTGGATCAACATCCTGGGCCTGGCCGTGATGATCTTCAACTTGTTCTTCATCAACATCGTTGTGGCCGGTCTTCACTCGTACGCTGGACTGTGAGCGGATGATCAGCGCCCTCCGGGGCGCAGCGAGGAACCCGCCGTGCGCGGCGGGTTCCGTCGCGTGGAGTCCGCCACCTGCGCAATTCGCGCCCGGTCGGCGAACGGCACCGGAGGAGCGGACCGCCCACCCCCGGTGACTAGTGGGTCTCTCTGCGACTACCGTGCCTTGCGGAGACGGGGAGTTCACGATTCGGTCGGCAGGGCCCGGCTCGATTGTGGGAGGGACGGCAACGGTGACCGGACAGTACGAGGAGCCCGAAGCTCGGCGGGACGCGGGAACCACCGCGGCGCAGCCCGACGCCGAGTCCGGCAGCACGCAGTACATCGAGCCGGAGACCAGGCCCGCGCACCCCACGCCGTCCTACGTCGACCCGTCGCAGGTCGACCAGGCAGGTGACGCGCCGCAGCCGTACTACCCGGGCGGCGCCCCGGCAGGTGGCGCGCCGGCCCAGTCCGGGCCGCAGCCGCAGTTCCCCGACCCGTCGATGTCCGGCCCGCACCCGCAGGCGTCGGGACCGCACCAGGTGCCCGGTGCGCAGTCGGGTCCGTACTCGGTCTCCGGTGGGCCGTCCGGTCCGTACCCGCCCGTGTCCGGTGGGCCTTCTGGTCCTTATTCGCCGGTTTCCGGCGGGCCGTCCGGTCCTTACGCACCCGTGTCCGGCGGGCCGTCGGGCCCGTACGCGCCGGTTTCCGGTGGCCAGTCCGGGCCGTACCCGACCGGTGCTCAGCAGTTCCCGCAGGGCGGACCGCAACCCGGTCCGCAGCAGTCGTTCTCGTCATACCCCCAGGCTGCCCCGAACGGCGGCCCCGGGGATCAGCCGTTCGGCCAGGACCTCTCGTCCGCACAGCTGCTCCGGCAGACCAAGCGGTCTCCCCAATCCGGGTGGCGCAAGGCGGTCTACCTGGCCAGCGGGAAGACGGTCAACCTCGGCGAGGGCCCGGCCGACCGGCGCCGCCGGGAGCTGATCGGCCGGATCAACCAGCCGCTGCAGGGCTGCTACAAGATCGCGATGCTGAGCCTGAAGGGCGGCGTGGGCAAGACCACCACGACCGCCACCCTCGGCTCCACGTTCTCCTCGCTGCGCGGTGACCGGGTGATCGCGGTGGACGCGAACCCGGACCGCGGCACGCTGGCGCAGAAGATCCCGCTGGAGACCACCGCGACGGTGCGGCACCTGCTGCGCGACGCGCACCGGATCCGCAAGTACAGCGATGTCCGCGCCTACACCTCGCAGGGCCCGTCGCGGCTGGAAGTGCTGGCCAGCGAACAGGATCCGGCGGTCTCTGAGGCGTTCAGCGAGGACGACTACCGGCGCACCGTCACGCTGCTGGAGCACTTCTACAACGTGGTGCTCACCGACTGCGGCACCGGCCTGATGCACTCCGCGATGAAGGGCGTGCTGGACCTCGCCGACTCGCTGGTGATCGTCTCGTCCGGCTCGATCGACGGCGCGCGCAGCGCATCGGCCACCTTGGACTGGCTGGACGCGCACGGCTACGGCGATCTGGTCGCCAGGTCGGTGGCGGTGATCAACTCGGTGCGCCCGGGCTCCGGCAAGGTCGACGTGGACAAGCTGACCGCGCACTTCAGCTCGCGGTGCCGCGCGGTGTCGAAGATCCCGTTCGACCCGCACCTGGAGGAGGGTGCCGAGGTGGAGCTGGACCAGCTCGCGGCACCGACCAGGATGGCGTTGCTCGAACTGGCCGCGACCGTGGCGGACGACTTCCCGCACGCCCCGGGCCGAAACCGCCAGGCCTGAGAACGACCTGACGACCTCGTTTTGCGCAGCGGTGCGGGTGGCGGAACCTCAGCGCCCGCCTGGCTGCGGGATCGGCGTTCTGATGTATGTCCGATACACGGCGAACGGGCTGTCCTCGCCAGGCGAACGCTGAGAACCCGCGGCGGTGCGAGCTGCGAGGGTCGGCTAAGCGGCTTCGCCGCTTCAAGGACCAAAGGCCGGAAGACACGCGCTCAGAGTGCGCCCGCATGACGCAGCAGCCCTGAACCACGCGGTGGTTCAGGGCTGCTGGCGTCGTGGACCGGTGGCGGGCGAGCCGGCCCGCCGGTCGGTCAGTCGTCTTCCGACGGCCGGGACTTGCGCCGCTGCTCGTCCAAGCGGCGCAGGAACTCGGGGTCGTCGTCGGGCGCGATCGGCGCCTGCCTGGGACGGGGCCGGTCCGGCCCGGCCGAGACGGGGCCGAACGCCTTCCACATCAGCACCGCGATCGTGAGCGCGCCGATCGCTGCCAGGACGTAGATCATCGGGCCACCTCCAACTCTGCCGCTTCCGAGATTAGCCAATCCCGGCCCCGGTTGTCCGCGTCGCAGGTGGCCGCACTCCAGCGACCCGGGTGCTGCCACGCCATCGGCGCAGCGACACCCGGGCTCGGCGGTCGTCGCCCGACCGCGGGCGTTGTTCAGCCGCTCGCCTGCGAGGGGCGCCTGCGAGCGGCTCGGTGAACCCGGAGCAATGCCTTGGAACGTGCCTTTCCAGCCCTGGTTCGCGACCGGAGCCGCGACGATCGACGTGCCGCGCCGCGGAAGGTGTCGCATGCGCCGCAGGCGCATAGCCCACCCTTGGCGCTTGCACCGCCGCGGGTTCTCAGCGTTCGCCTGGCGAGGACGGCCCGGCTGCCGTGTATTGGCATACATAAAGCCGGGCACCCGCAGTCCAGGCGGGCGCTGAGGTTCCGCTACCCGCACCGCTACGCGAACCAGCCACTGGAAAAACTAGAAAAGAGGTCGTGCGCGAGCCGGGGGCCGCGGGTCACCGCCACCCCTGGCCGCGTGCAGGACCAGTTCTCGGGCGGTTGCTCAGATGGCGCGGTTCACGTCGTTGGTCAGTTCGGCGAGCAGGGCGCGGACCTCAGACTCGCGGAAGCGGCGGTGGCCGCCGGGCGTCCGGATGGAACCGATCCGGCCGGCGGTGGCCCACCGAGTCACGGTCTTGGGGTCGACCCGGAAGAGCGCCGCGACCTCACCGGGCGTGAGGAGCTGCTCCTGGCCGTTCTGGCGCGGCTGCTGGGTCGTCGCGGTCACAGGTGACCTCCACGTTCGAGATGGTCATTCGGGCAATCCGGTCGCATCCTGGCACCCCGAGGGCCAGGTACTCGAACATTTGGGTTTAGGTAAAGGGAAGGTAAGGGACGAAAACGGCGCTTCGGGCGGTGCGCGAGACCGCCGCCACCTGGCCGCCCGGCCGGTTCGCCGATCGCTTGCTCTACCCTGGTGACGTGCAGGAACAGCAGCAGTCCGGAACCGCGGCCCAGGGTGCGAAGTCGACTCTCGCACGTGACATCGCGCTGTACACCGTCGCCAGGTTCGCGATGGTGATCGCTGTTGCGGCGCTGTTGATGCTGGCCAAGGTGCCCGCGCTGGTCGCACTCGCGGTGTCGGTCGTGGTCGTGATGCCGCTGTCGCTGCTGGTCTTCGGCAAGCTGCGGCGCCGGGTGGCGATCGGGATGGCCGAGCGCGGCGCGGAGCGCAAGGCCCGCCGCGAGGAGCTCCTGGCCCAGCTGCGCGGCGAGCGCGCCGCGGACGCCGGATGACCCCGGGGATGGCCGCCAGCATCGATCGCTCCTGCACGCGGACCAGGGCCTGGACCAGCGAAGCGGTCCGGATCATCGAGGCCGATGCCAACCGCAGCGCCGACACCCACCTGCTGCGCTACCCGCTGCCCGCGGCGTGGGGAATCGATCTTTACCTCAAGGACGAGTCAACACATCCGACTGGTTCGCTCAAGCACCGGCTGGCCCGGTCGCTGTTCCTCTACGCGATCTGCAACGGATGGGTGACCGAGAACACACCGGTGATCGAGGCCTCCTCCGGCTCCACCGCGGTGTCCGAGGCCTACTTCGCCCGGCTGCTCGGGCTGCCGTTCATCGCGGTGATGCCGCGCTCCACCAGCCGCGAGAAGGTGTCGCTGATCGAGTGGCACGGCGGCCGCTGCCACTTCGTGGACGAGCCGGGCGCGATCTACACCGAATCGCGCCGGCTGGCCACCGAGCTCGGCGGCCACTTCATGGACCAGTTCACCCACGCCGAGCGGGCCACCGACTGGCGCGGCAACAACAACATCGCCGAGTCGGTCTTCGACCAGCTGGCGCTGGAGCCGCACGCCGAACCGAGCTGGATCGTGGTCGGTGCGGGCACCGGCGGCACCAGCGCGACCTTCGGCCGCTACCTGCGGTACCGGTGCCACCGCACCGAGCTGGCCGTCGTCGACCCGGAGCACTCGGTGTTCTACGAGGCCTGGCGGGACAGCGATCCGGAGCGCACCAGCGACCGTGGTTCGCTGATCGAGGGCATCGGCCGCCCGCGGGTGGAGCCGTCCTTCGTCGGGCAGGCGATCGACCGCATGATCAAGGTGCCGGACGCGGCCTCGATCGCCACCATCCGCTACACCGAGCAGGTGCTGGGCAGGCGGGTCGGCGGATCCACCGGGACCAACCTGTGGGGCGTGTTCGCGCTGGCGTCGGAGATGATCGCGGCCGGGCGGCGCGGGAGCATCGTGACGTTGCTGTGCGACGGCGGTGAGCGCTACGCGAACACCTACTACGACGACGAGTGGGTCGCCGCCCGCGGCATGGACCTGGACGCGCCGCGCGCGGTGCTGGAGCACTTCCACGCGACCGGCGAGTTCCGGGCGGGTTGAGCGCGGTGCAGGGAGGTCTGGTTCCGGTGAGGCGTTGGGGTTTGGTGACCGGGGTGGCGTTGCTCGCCGCCGTGGCCGGATGCGCTCCCGAGCAGTCGCCGCCCGCCGCGGAGCCGTCGACGCCGTCGACCTCCGCGGAGGAGTCGGCGACGGAGTCCGCCGAGCCCTCGATCACCCGGAACATCCCTCCGGAGCAGCGCGGGCACCTCGCGGCGCTGACCGGTGAGCAGATCTGCCTGCTCGTCGAACCGGCGGACCTCGAATCGCTGGCCTTCGCCGTGCTGTCCGGCCGGCCGCGGGAACTCGACTTCGACCCGCCGGTGCGCGGCTGCCGCTTCGACGCCGAGTCGGGCGCCCGGTCGGTGCTGATCGGGGCGCAGCGGGAGGGCTTCGCGGACCTGGGCCGGGACGAGGTCGAGCTGGGCGCGCACGTCGGCACCAGGACGCTGCGCGCGGGCGACTGCACGGTGTACACGGGTGTCGCCGGGGCGACCCTGCAGGTCTCGGTGACCGCTGCGGAAGCGGATTCGGACGACTGCGGGACGGCGGAGCGCGTCGCCGAGTACGTGCTTCCCGCGCTGGTCGGCTCCTGACCGACCGGCTCGACCCCGGGCTCCTGGCACCGAATTCTCGTGCGGGCCAATCGATTCCGGCCCGGAACGCGTGAATCGCGGTGAAACTGCTGGGTAATTGCGGCCGCGATCAGTTTGCCGCGCTAAAGGGATGTACTCGTCCAAAACGGTCAATCTGGCCTTTGCTTGTCACGAATGGGAAACGAGCTACCGCATTCGTGGAGCGCGGACGCGCGAGTTGGCGTCAAATCCTCCTGACGGATTAGTGCTAGTCGGGGGTTCGTGTGGCCGAAAACCTCAAGGCGATTCCAGCGGAGATGAAGGGCTTCGAAGGCCTGCTGGAGCGGAACGCCGGGTATTTCACGAAGATCGATGAGTGGGCGGAGAGCACCGCGTCCGACACCAGCGGGTTCACCGGTCTGATGATGGTGCTGATCCCGGTCGTCGAAATGGTGACCGCGCTGTACGGCGAGACGCTGGAATGGGCGAACAGCGCGCTGCTGAAGGTCAAGGAAGATCTGGCGGACGCCTCCGCGGAGTACGAGGAGATCGAGCAGAAGATCGTCGGGATCTTCCGGCAGATCCAGTCCGATCTCGACGACATCAAGATCTGAGGGGGAGCGGGAATGGGTTCGTTCGCGGACGCCGAGGACCCGATGGGGGTCCTCACGGCCGATCCGAGCCAGAGCAACGCGGAATCGCAGCAGCAGGCGATCGAGGACGCCGGCTGGCAGGTGCAGGCGGTCAACTGGGTCTACGAGCAGGTGACCGGTCAGAACCTGATCGAAACGCTGATCGCGCCGATCGCCGGTGATTTCTCGAAGATCGAGACCAACGCCGAGGCGTGGGGCCAGGTCGGCGATGCGCTGCGCGCCATCCGGAAGAACCTGAACCAGGGCATCAGCGATCTGCGCGAGAGCTGGGACGGCGCCGGTGCGATCGCGTTCGAGACGCTGCTGGTCTCCACCTGGACGGTGGCGCTCGAGGGCGACGCCATGCTGGCGCAGCTGATCGGCAAGGGCTTCCAGAAGGCCGCGGACATGTCGCGGAAGATGACCGACAAGGCCCTGGAGCTGATCAAGAAGCTGGTCGACCGGCTCATCGAGACCGCGGCCACCGGGTGGATCCCGGTCGCGGGCTGGGCCAACGTGGTGCGCAACGTGCAGAAGTGCGTCGAGATCGTGATGGCGATCCTGGAGCTCTTCGAGGCGCTGCAGCAGATGTACGACTCGGTCGTGCAGCTGGTCGAGTCGGTCAAGAACGCGGGCACCAACCTGGCCAAGATCAAGGACGCCAACAGCCTCGGCGACGCGGTCAACATCGGCCTGCAGGCCAAGGACGACTTCACCGCGGTGAAGGACTCGGCGACGGGCGTGACGGACGCGGCGACCGGGGTGAAGGACTCCGCGACCGGCGTGAAGGACGCGGCGACCGGCGGCAACCAGCCGGCGGCGTCCGGGACCCGGTGACGGAGAGGAGGGCACGACGTGAGCGACGACTGGATGACCCCGGAGATCCGCGAGGCCGAGGCGATGCTCGAAGAGCGCATGCGCCAGGCCGAGGAGGTGCTGGACCGCGTTGCCCGGTACGAGGCTTCGCTACCGGAGATCAAGCTGACCGACGACCAGATCGAGGACGTCGAGCAGCGCATCCGGTCCGGCCAGGCGCCGCCGGAGATCGCGGCGCTGCAGGCGCGCATCGACGCCGGTGAGTTCAGCTGGCAGGACATCGCCAGCGGCGAGGCGCTGCACGACGAGTCGGTGCAGGCCTCGTTCGCCAAGAGCGTGGCGAACATGCAGCAGGCCAAGGAACTGCTGGACGCCGGGTACGACGTGGCCACGGTGATCGGCAACGACCCGAACCGCCCGGCGGCCGACACCTACGACGACGAACCGCCGGACTCGTTCCTGCGGTGAGGGGTTGAGTGATTCCACGATGAACCGCAAGACGCTGATCGGCATCACCATCGGCTGGGGCGTGCTGGTCGCGCTGGTCTTCGCGGTGTTCCTGGGCATCGCGATGTTCAGCGGCACCTCGCTGGCCAAGTCCGGCACCGCCGACGGCTCCACCGGCCCGTACTTCCGCTGGAACGGCGAGCCGATGCTGATCACCAGCGCGCAGCGCGGCAAGGCCGCGGTCTGCAAGGTGGTGCCGGAGGAGGGCGAGTCGCGCGACGTCAGCACCTACCGCGCGGAGGGCCGCCGGTACGTGGACCCGGTCGTGCCGTGGTTCTCCGGCGAGGCCCAGATGTCGTGCACGACCCCGGTGACGATCCGGGTCGGTTCCGAGATCACGAACTACGAGCTGTTCACCAAGAACCGCGTGCTGCAGATCGGTGCCGCGGTCGTCGCCGCCGCGCCGTTCCTCGCGGTGAGCGTCTTCGGCCTCGGCACCCGCAAGACGCGGGCCTGACGACGAGAACGGCCCGTCCACGCCGTGGACGGGCCGTTCTTCGTTCTCGTTTTGAAGCGGCGAAGCCGCTTAGCTCGCCTTCGCAACCCGCACCGCCGCGGGCTCCCGGAGTCCAGGCGGCGTCTGAGGTTCCGCTACTCGCACCGCCACGCAAAACGACCCCGGATACAGGCTTTTCAGCCGAAGGCCAGTGCGCCGCCGGTGATGATCGCCCAGATCAGCATGGCCAGGCCGGTGTCGCGCAGCGCCGGGATCAGCGCGCGTCCCTGCGCGCCGGTGATCACCGCCCGCAGCGGGACGACGAGCGGCAGCAGCGCGGCGAAACCGAGCAGCACCCACGAGTTCCGCAGCCCGATCAGCACCGTGATCAGGAACGGGACCAGCGCGAGCGTGACGTAGAGGGTCCGGGTGTCGCGGTCGCCGAGCATCACCGCCAGGGTGCGCTTGCCGGTGACGCGGTCGGACGGGATGTCGCGCAGGTTGTTGGCCACCAGCACCGCGCTGGACAGCGCGCCGACGCCCACCGCGGCGCCGATGCCGAAGCCGCTGATCTTCCCGGCCTGCACGTACATGGTGCCCAGCACCGCGATCAGTCCGAAGAAGACGAACACGGCCAGCTCGCCGAAACCGGCGTAGCCGTAGGGCCGTTTGCCGCCGGTGTAGAACCAGGCTCCGGCGATGCACAGCGCGCCGATGGCCAGCAGCCACCACTGCCCGCTGAGGAACACCACGCCCAGGCCGGCGATCGCGGCGAGCCCGAAGCAGATCCAGGCCGCGGTGCGCACCGCGGCCGGCCGGGCGGAGCCGGAGCCGACCAGCCGGAACGGGCCGACCCGGTCGTCGTCGGTGCCCCGGATGCCGTCGGAGTAGTCGTTGGCGAAGTTCACGCCGATGATCAGGAACATCGAAACCGCGAGGGCGAGGACCGCGATCGGCAGGTCGAACCCGTCGAGCCCCGCCGCGGCGCCGGTCCCGGCGAGCACCGGCGCGATCGCGTTCGGGAAGGTGCGGATCCGAGCTCCCTCGATCCACTGCGCAACAGTCGCCATACCAGCCATCTTCGCGCACCGGTTTCACCCGGCCGTGGCAGCCTCCCGGTGGCAGGGCCCGCGCGCTCCGGCTCCCCGAAACGCGCACGGCCCCTGACCAGCGGTGTTCAGGCCTGGAAGAGCTCCGCCAGCGCCCGGCGGTCCGGCTTGCCCGGGCCGCGCAGCGGCAGTTCCGGGAGGAAGGCGAAGCGCTTCGGCGCGGCGGCGGCGTTCAGCCGCGCGCGGACGGCGGCGCGCAGTTCCGGTTCGGCCGGTGGTTCGGCCGGATCGGCGGGCACGACCGCGGCGGCGACAGCCTGGCCCCACTCCGGGTCGGGCACGCCGAGCACGCACACCTCGCGGACGCCGGGCTGCTCGGCGAGCACCCGCTCCACCGGCAGCGGGGCGACGTTGACGCCACCGGTGATGATCATGTCGTCGGCGCGGCCCAGCACCTCCAGCCGCCCGTCCTGCCAGCGGCCGAGATCACCGGTCCGGAACCAGCCGCCGGCGAACGCGGCGGCCTCCGGCTGGTGCCGGTACCCCCTTGCCAGCATCGGCCCGCGCAGCAGGATCGGCCCGGTCTCGCCGTCGACCCGGACCTCCGCGACGTCCAGCGGCTGCCCGTCGTACACGCATCCGCCCGAGGTCTCGCTCATCCCGTAGGTCGTGGTCGCGCGGACGCCGTCGGCCAGCGCGCGGTGCAGCAGCGCGGGCGGAGTGGCGGCGCCGCCGAGCAGCACCGCGTCGAACTTCCGGAGCGAGGCGAGGCCGTCACCACCCGCGCTGAGCAGCCGGGACAGCTGGGTCGGCACCAGCGCGGTGTAGTGCGGGCCGTCCGCGGCGAGGACGTGCCGCGCGGCTGTGGCGAAGCTGTCCGGGCGGAAGCCGCCAGCGGTGTCCACGGCGTGCGGGCGGGTTCCCGCGAGCAGCGCTCGGACCAGGACCTGGATCCCGGCGATGTGGTGCGCGGGCATCGCCAGCAGCCAGTGACCGGGCCCACCGAGGCGGCGGTGGGTGGCTTCGGCCGAAGCGCGCAGGGCCGCGGCCGTCAGCAGCACGCCCTTGGGCGCGCCGGTGGAGCCGGAGGTGGCGATGACCAGCGCGGTCGGGTCGTCGGCGGAGTCCTCCGCGCTGGTCAGCGGACCGGAGAGCGCTCCGGTGAGCCGGTGGGACTCCGCGGCGTCGTCGCCGCGGACCGGCAGCAG